>REEV01000059.1 GCA_007694915.1 Cyanobium sp. PLM2.Bin73
GCGTGCGCCACTTCAATGCCGCCAGTGGAGCCTTCGACGGCCCTGAGGAGACCATCCGCATCCCTCTGCTGCCGCCCGATCGCTTCGGCCGCCGTCTCTTTGATTCCCGCGGCCTGGCGGCTTCGGCACTCAATTCGGGCGGATGGCTGATCCATGGCGCCCCGGCAGCTGACGGGGTGTTCACGGTGCAATCGATCGAACCCCGCGCGTTGCTGGCCCTCACGCCCCAGCGGCGGATCACCGGCACGGCGGCCGCCCTGGAGCACATCAGCCGCCGCAACTGGGGTCCAGGACAGCTCCAGCGCGGCAGCCTGCACACCACCCTGCTGGTTCCCGACCGCCGCAGGCTCGATGAGCGCGGGGCCGCCGACTGGGCGGTGGGTGACCGGGCCCTGCTGATCCATCTGTTCGGCGGCATCGGTGGTGCCGATGGTGAAGCCAGCCCCGTCCCCTGGACCGTGCCCGGTCACTTCTCCTTCGGCGAGGCGGAGGTGGTGCGCGATCCGATCAGCGCTGAGCCGCGCCTGGATCTGCGCTACTTCCAGATCTATACCAACAACCCCAACGGCATCGTCTCTGGCTCCCTGCACGCCAGTGCCTACGCCGGCAGCCTCCAGCGCGGCTGGATCGGCACCAGACCGATCTCCGACCTGCTGGTGCGGGTGGATGGCCCGGCCCTCGATGCCATTGCCCTGCAGGCGGAAATCCTGGCCGCCCGCTACCGCAGCGGCGATGGGGACGGCCTGGCGGTGGGGACCCCGTCCACCTCCTGCGTGCAGGACTCCATGCAGGCGCTCTGGATCGCCCTGCAGCAGCTGCGGCAGGACAGCGACCTGGACGACCTGTCCTCGGCCGGGACGGCACGCCGGCTGCAGCTGGCCGATGCGCTGGATCGGCTGCTCACCCCCTTCGGGCGGGTGCGGACCGACTGGCGTGGGAATGCCGAGGTGACCTTCAGCGCCGGCACCGGCCGGCTCAGTGCCGGCGACCCCGGCGAGGGCGCTCGCAGCCCCTTCCAGGCCAGTCAGCGCCTGGGTGACGTGCTGCTCAGCTGGCGCTCGATGCTGCCCCGCCGGGCCCACGACGCCATGGCCCGCGAGTTCCTGCGGGCAGGCCTGCCCCTCTGGGTGCTGCGCAGCAACCAGATCCCCGGCGCCGATCCCCGCCTGGAGCCCCTCGCCCCCACTACGGTGCTGGGCCAGCTGCCGGTGCTGGGCACCCTGCTGCAACGCCTGCTGGACAGCCTGTTCCCGCCCCTGGTGCCCGCCGCCCAGGGCTTCAGCCTGCTGGTGCTGGGGATCTACGGCGCCCTGGCCCTCGGCCATGGCTTCCGCAGCGGTTTTCTGTCCGGCCCCTGGCGCTGGCCGCCCCTGGCTCGTCTGCTGCCCAGGGCCGCTGGCCTGCTGCTGCTGCCGGCCCTGGTGGAGGAGCTGATCTTCCGCGTCGCCCTGCTGCCCCATCCCCTCGAGGGCGAGCACGGCGGCCGCCTGCTGGCCTGGATCGCCCTCAGCACCGGCCTGTTCGTGCTCTACCACCCCCTGGCGGCGCGGCTCTGGTACCGCCACGCACGGGGGCTGTTCGACGACCCCCGCTTCCTGGTGCAGTGCACCCTGCTGGGGCTGGCCTGTGCCCTGGTCTACGTGGTCACCGGCTCCCTCTGGCCGCCGGTGCTGATCCACTGGCTGGCGGTGCTGGTGTGGCTGGAGCCGCTGCAGGGGCGGCTGCGGCTGGCGCGGTGAGCAGCCGGATCCGGGTGGCCGTCTACGGAACCCTCAAGCGCGGGGAGAGCAACCACCACTGGCTGGCTGGCGCGCCGTTCCTGGGCCGCACCCGAATCCCCGGCCTGGAGCTCTACAACCTGGGCGACTACCCGATGGCCGTGCCCAGCCCGGATCCCCGGGCCCGCATCCACGCCGAGCTCTACCGGGTGGATGCGGCGGGCCTGGCCCGGCTGGATGTGCTCGAGGACTACCCCCACCTCTACGACCGCCGTCGACTGCAAAGCGCCGATGGCCGGCTCGCCTGGATCTACACCGGCAAGCCCGAGCAGGTGCGTGGCTGCCGGCGGGTGCCCTTCAACGACTGGGGGGCCACGCCGGTGTTCAGTTACGGCTCCAACCTCGACCCCCGGCAGCTGCGCCAGCGCTGCGCCGGCTGGGACGGCTTCGGCCTGGTGGCCCGCCTGGAGCATTGGCGCTGGGCGATCAACAAGCGCGCCCTGCATGATCCCCGCGAGGGTTTTGCCGGCATCCAGCCCCAGCCCGCTTCCAGCTGCTGGGGGCTGGTGCACCACCTCAGTCACCGCGATCGGGCGGTGCTGGATCTGCTGGAGGGGGTGGCCATCGGCCAGTACCGCCACCACTGCGTGGAGGTGGCGTGCGGCGGGGAACGGCTGCCGGTGCTCACCTACGTGCCCCATCCGGATGTGGTGGCCGCCGGTCTGCGGCCCAGCCCCGGCTATGCCGCCCGCATCCTGCGGGGGGCCGCACACCACGGTCTGCCCGAGGCCTGGCGCTCCTGGCTGCAGCGGCAGCTGGACCCGCCGCCGCAGCCGGGGGGAGCGGGAGGGGGCATCGTGGCCCCCAGTGGCCACGACCCCCATGGAGCCGGCGATCCTGGATGTTGACCTGCTCGCCTTCGAGCGCGGAGGCGAGCGCCAGCGGCAGGCGGTGGTGGATGGCGTGATGCGCAGCCTGGCCACGGGCTTCGTGGTCACCCGCAGCGATCTGCCGGCCGATCTGCTCGATGAGGCCTACGGGCTGCTGGAGCGCTTCTTCGCCCAGCCGGCGGCGCGCAAGGCGGCCTTCTCGGCCCCCGGATCCTGCGGCCAGACCGGCTACACGGGCCTGCTGGTGGAAACGGCAGCCGGGGAGCAGCGGGCCGACTGGAAGGAGATGCTCAACTGGGCCCAGCCTCTGCCGCCCCAGCACCCCCTGCGGCGGCGCTTTCCCCTGCTCTACCCGGAGCAGGTGCTGCCGGAGCCGCTGGTGCCCGGCATCACGGCGGTGCTGGAGCGGTTCCACCACGCCATCGCCGACCTGCAGCGGCGCTTCCTGCGGGTGATTGCCACCGGCCTGGGGGTCCATCCCGCGTTCTTCGACGCCGTGGTGGCGGAGGCCCCCACCCTCACCCGGGCCGTGCGCTACCCGCCCATGGAGCAGGCCCCCGCGGCCGGTCACGTGTGGGCGGCGGCCCACGGCGACATCAACCTGATCACCGCCCTGCCCCGGGCCACCGCCCCGGGCCTGCAGGTGCGGGTGGGTGAGCGCTGGGTGGAGGCGGTGGCCCCCGAGGGGCAGGTGATCCTCAACAGCGGGCTGATGCTGGAGTGGTTGAGCAACGGCCGCATCCCCACCGGCTGGCACCGGGTGGTGGCCCCCGACCACTGGACTGCCGCTCGCCTGAGCGTGGTGCAGTTCTGCCACCCGCGGCCGTCCACGGTGCTGGCCCCGCTGGCCAGCTGCATTGATGCCGCCCATCCCCAGCGCCATGCCGCCGTGATGGCCGCCGATGCGCTCGAGTCCGTGCTCTACGCCATCAACCTGCTCAGGTGATCGCGGGGCTGGATCCATCCGCCAACGGGGCAGATCCAGCTGGGTAGATGCACTCAACCCCCCGCTTCGGTGTGATCCGGCACCGACAGAGCCCGCAGGCGCTGTCTGGAGTGGACCTGTTCCCAACTCCATCCCGGTGTGCAGCACCGGCAGCCCCCCATGACCATCTCCCCGCCCAGGCCGGCCCCGTCCACCCACCAGTCCCTGGAGTCGATGCCGGACAAGCCGATGCCGGCGGCCGATGCCTTTGTGGCCGTGGCCCTGGCGGCCGTGTCCTGGGATGGCACCCTCACCGCCGCCGGCACCCGGGCCCTGCGCCACGCCATCGACTACCGCTCGCCCTACCGCGAGCTGGGCGACACCCAGGTGGCGCTGCTGATCAACAGCCTGCTGGAGCGTCTGCGCCAGGAGGGTGCCCAACATCTGATGCTCGAGGCCGGCCAGTGCCTGAGCCCGGATCTGCGCCGTTCCGCCTACGCCGTCGCCGCCGAGATCATGCGCTCCGACGGCGAGCTTCAGCCCGATGAGCGCAACATCCTCAGCACCCTGGCCGCCACCCTCGAGCTCGACGCCGCCGCCACGGTCCCCGTGCTGGAGGTGATGGAGGTGCTGCACGCGCCGGTGCAGTAAGCCGCCCGCCCCCAGCCGGCCCTGGCGATAGGGTCGTTCCCCGCACACATGGCGCGGCGTGAGCGACCTCCTGCCCCCACCCTCGCTGGCTCAGCGGCTCGACCGCAGCCTGGCCCGGCTGGGGCTGAAGGCGGCGCTGCCGGTGCTGGTGCTGGCGGTGGCCTGGGGCCAGGAGCTGGTGGATCAGCTGCTGTTCGGCGGCCGCTGGAATCTGCCGATGCTGCCCGGCGGTTCGATCCTGGGGGTGTTCACCGCCCCCTTCAGCCACAGCGGTTTCGGCCACCTGCTGGCCAACACGGCGCTGTTTCTGCCGCTCTCCTGGCTGGTGCTGCTGCGCGGCCGGCGCGATTACCTGGCCGTATGGATCGGGGTCTACGTCTGCGCCATCCCTGTCTGGCTGTTCTGGCCCGTGGGCAGCCATGGCCTCTCCGGGGTGGTGTATGGCCTGCTGGGCTATTTGCTGCTGATCGGCTGGCTGGAGAAGCGGCCCTTCTCCCTGCTGCTGTCGCTGTTCTGTCTGGTGAGCTATGGCGCCGTGCTGCCCAGCCTGATTCCCCTGTTCTCGCCTGCCGGGGTGAGCTGGATCGGCCACCTCAGCGGCTTTCTCGGTGGCGTGCTGGCGGCCTTCGCGGTATACCGCGAGTGAGCGGTCCCTCGCCAACACCCCCCTCGCCCACGCTGATCCTGGGGGGCTTTCTGATCACCCCCGAGGCCTACGCGCCCATGGCGGCGGCCATCGGCGAACGCAGCGGCCAGCAGGTGGCGGTGGTGCCCGCCGGCAAGGGCGACTGGCTGCTCACCAGCTGGAGCCTGGGCTGGTGCCGGCTGCTCGACCGCAGCCAGGTTCTCCTGCAGGAGCTGGCTGCGGCGTCCCCCACGGGCCGGGTGACGCTGGTGGGCCACAGCTCCGGCGGCGTGATGCTGCGTCTGCTGCTGGGCGATGAGCCCTTCGCCGGCCGCGTCTACGGCCTGCGCGATCGGGTGGACACCCTGCTCAGCCTGGGCAGCCCCCACCGTGCCCTGCGCGGCACGGCCCTGCGCCGGCTGGTGGACCAGCGCTACCCCGGCGCCTTCTTCGGCGACCAGGTGCGCTACGTGTCGGTGGCCGGTGCGATCGAACCCGCCCAGCTGCGACCCCGGGCCCGCCGCCTGGTGCGCCGCTCCTACAGCGCCATCAGCGATGACCCCGACTGCCCCGGCGACGGGCTGGTGCCGGTGAGTTCCGCCCTGCTGAGCGGCTCCGAGCAGCGGCTGCTGGAGGGGGTGGGCCACGGCGGCTGGTTCGCCGAGCGCTGGTATGGCAGCCCGGAGGTGCTGCCACGCTGGCTGGATCTGCTCGTAGCCTGAGCCGGCCCTCAGCGCCACGGCATGCCGTTTGGATTCAGCTGGCCCCCCGAGGCCTACCTGTGGTTCAAGACCCTCCACATCGTGGGGGTGGTGGTGTGGTTTGCCGGGCTGTTCTATCTGGTGCGGTTGTTCATCTACCACCGGGAAGCGGCCGAGCTCGAGCCTCCGTTGCGGGAGGCGTTCGAGCGGCAGTACGGGCTGATGGAGCGTCGCCTGGCCAACATCATCACCACCCCGGGGATGGTGGTGGCGGTGGTGTGCGCCGCCGGCCTGCTGGCGGTGAATCCGGCCTGGCTGAAGCAGGGCTGGATGCACGCCAAGCTCGCCTTCGTGGCGGCCCTGCTGGCCTACCATTGGTTCTGCTACCGGCTGATGGGCCAGCTGCAGCGGGGCAGCTGCGGCTGGAGCGGCCGCCAGTTGCGCGCCCTCAACGAACTGCCCACCCTGCTGCTGGTGCTGGTGGTGATGCTGGTGGTGTTCAAGAACCAGTTCCCCACCGGCGCCGCCACCTGGCTGATCGTGGCCCTGGTGGTGTTCATGGCCGCGTCGATCCAGTTCTACGCCCGCTGGCGGCGGCTGCGGGCCGAGCGCCTGATGACGGAGGCCGCCGGTGGTTAACGCAGCCGTCCAGCCCCGGCCGTTCCGCCGCCACCCCCTGGCGCCGGTGCTGGCCTCGATCACCCCGCAGTGCTGCCCGCAGCGGGTGAATTTCCATTGCCACACCACCTGGAGTGACGGCAGCCTGCGGCCCGCCCAACTGGCAGCCCAGGCCATAGGGCTCGGTCTGGAGCACCTGGCGGTGACTGACCACCATGCCCTGCACGCCCACGCTGAGGTGGCCGCCTGCTTCGCGGCGGCCACCGAGCGGGGCCGGCCGGTGCCCGTGCTCTGGCGGGGGGTGGAGATCAGCTGCCTGCTGGAGGGCTGCCTGGTGCACGTGCTCGCCCTCGGCTTTGAGGCCGAGCACGAGGCTCTCCACCCTTATCTACAGGGCTGCAGCGTCGTGGGCCCAGCCCTGCGCGCCGAGGCGGTGCTGGCGGCGATCCGCTCCGCCAACGGTCTGGCCGTGCTCGCCCACCCGGCCCGCTACCGGCTGCCCTTCCAGCGCCTGATCGCGGCGGCGGCCGACCTCGGATTCGATGGCGCTGAAGCTTGGTACGACTACGCCATGCAGCCCAGCTGGCAGCCCACGCCGGTGGTGTGTGAGGCCATCGCCCGTGACCTGGAGCGGCGGGGACTGCTCAGCAGTTGCGGTACGGATACCCATGGGCTGGAGCTCCGCGGCCGCTAGGGTTTGCTGACACACTCCCCCTCTGCACCGATGGGTCTGTTCGATCGTCTGCTCTCCTTTGGTTCCGGCAGCGGCAGTGCCCAGTCCGGAGCCCCCGCCGCCAAACCCCAGCCGAAAAAAGCCGCCGAGGCGGTGTATCTCGACCCCGACGAGGCCACCAGCATGGGCAACGTCAATTTCATGCGCCGCTCCAACACCATCCGCCGCACCTTCCCCGGCAGTGCCAGCAGCCCCGGGCAGAAGGAGATGGTGGCTGAGGTGGGCTCGATGGAGGCCCGCATCGAGAAGGTGTCCGAAGGACTGGGTGGCAGCACGAGCGCTGCCGGGTCCATGGGTCTCAACGACGGCGTGCCCAAGCCCGTGAAGAAGACCTTCGCCCAGCAGATGTCCCAGGCGGAGCTGCTGCAGCGTCAGAAGGGCACCGCCGTGGCCGGGGTCAACCAGCCCGCCGCCGCCAAGCCGGCGGCCGCCACTCCCGCCGCTCCATCCCCGAGCCAGCCCTCCGCCTTGGACACCGCCAAGCCCGGCACCATCGATCCCTTCCGCCAGATGGTGAGGGATGTGATCAGCTGAGGACGGCACGGCAGGGCACTGCCCTGCTCATGGGCTGCCTTCAGCGGCGTTCAATCAGCCCCTCGCTGTGCAGCACCAGCTGGCGCAAGCGATCCAGCTGGTGCGCCTGGGCGCCCTGCCATAGGCCCCGGTTGTGGGCCTCCAGCAGCCGTTCGGCCATGTCCCGCAGGGCCCAGGGGTTGCTGCGCTCCAGAAAGGCGCGCACCTCGCCGTCCCCCAGCCACTGGTCGCATACCGCGCCGTAGCCCCAGTCGGGGATGCGGCCGGTGCTGGCGTCGTAGGCGAACAGGTAGTCGAGGCTGGCCGCCATCTCGAAGCCGCCCTTGTAGCCGTGGCCGCGCATAGCCTCGATCCAGCGGGGGTTGAGGAGGCGTGAGCGCAGCACCTTGTCGAATTCCTTCTCCAGCCGGTGCAGGCGTGGGCGGGCCTGGCGAGAGTGGTCGCCGAACCAGAGCGCCGGCGCCTTGCCCTGCAGGCTCTCGGCGGCGGCGCTGAGGCCCCCCTGGAACTGGTAGTAGTCGTCGGAGTCGAGCAGGTCATGCTCGCGGTTGTCCTGGTTGTGCAGCACCACCTGCACGGTTGCCAGGCGCTGTTCCAGACCGGCGCGGTCGGCGCTGGCCTCGATCGCCCCCAGCGCCGCGCTGTCGCTTCCCCCTGCGTCCTTGTGTGCACCTTCGCCATAGCGCCAGCTGCTCCAGTTCAGGAACGCCTCCCCCAGATCGGCCCTCCGCTCCCACTGGCCGCTGTCGATCAGTCCCTGCAGGCCGGCGCCGTAGGCCCCGGGCGCCGAGCCGTAGACGCGGGCGCAGTGGCCCTCCCGGCGGGCGGTCGCCGCCAGGGGGTTGTCGGCCTCCCCTTCATCCAGTGCCGCCACCAGGGCCGTGGCCCGGTTCATCCAGCCCACCAGCTGGGGGAAGGCGTCTCGGAACAGGCCGGAGATGCGCAGAGTGACATCCACCCGTGGCCGCCCCAGCAGGCTCAGGGGGATCGCCTCCAGGTCCACCAGCCGCCGGGTGGGTCCATCCCAGAGCGGCCGCACCCCCAGCAGCGCCAAAGCCTGGGCGATGTCCTCGCCGCCGTTGCGCATCGTGCTGGTGCCCCACACCGACAGCGCCAGGGTGCGCAGGTGCTCCCCCTGCTCCTGCAGGTGCAGCTCCAGCAGCAGCTCAGCGCTGCGCCGCCCCAGGTCCCAGGCCGCCTCCGTCGGCAGGCCGCGCAGATCCACCGAGTAGAAGTTGCGGCCGGTGGGCAGCAGGTCGGGCCGCCCGCGGGTGGGCGCCCCCGAGGGCCCGGCGGCGATGCGCCCCCCCGCCAGTCCCGCCAGGAAGGCGTGCCGTTCCGCCTCGCCGCAGGCCAGCAGCCTTGGCACCAGAACTCGCCGGGCGTGGTCCAGCACCCGCTCGGTGCAGGGCCCCGTGGCACTGTCGGCGAGGGCCGCGAGCTCGGCCGCCGGGTTGTCGGTCTCAGCCCCGGCCTGCCGCAGGAGCGCCCGGCAGTGGGCCTGGGCCTGGGCCTCCAGCAGAGCCACGCCATCGCCCACCTTGCGGGCCGGGCCCAGCTGCTGGCGGTCGCCTGGGGGCAGCGGCGCCTCCTCCGGGTCGGCCCAGGGATCCAGCGCCAGGCCGCGGTCGCGGGCCAGGGCCTGGGTGAGGCCGGGCAGACCTGCCTGGGGTGCTCGCGCCAGGCAGAGCAGCAGCTCGGCCAGGCGCTCGGGCTCCGGCAGGTGGCCGTAGGTGTGCAGGCCCAGCCGGATCTGGGCCTCCTTGAGCTCGCAGAGGTAGCCGTCGGCAGCATCGAGGCGGGCGTCCAGCCGGGCGTCCCCATCGGCTGCCGAGGCGTCATCGGCCAGGGGCAGCTCCAGCTCCGCCAGCCGCGCGCCCAGGGTGCGGCGCAGGGCGGCGGCCCGTTCGCCGCTGCCCAGCTGGGTGGCCTCCCAGTATTCGTCCAGCAGGGCTTCGAGCTGCTGCAGCTCCCCGTGCAGGCCGGCGCGGCCCAGGGGCGGGGTGAGGTGATCGAGGATCACCGCCTGGCTGCGGCGCTTGGCCTGGGAGCCCTCGCCGGGGTCGTTGACGATGAACGGATAGAGGTGGGGCAGCGGCCCCAGGGCCCATTCCGGATAGCACTGGTCGGAGAGTCCGAGTCCCTTGCCCGGCAGCCATTCGAGGTTGCCGTGCTTGCCCACATGCACCACCACCTGGGCGCCGAAGCGCTGCCGCAGCCACAGGTAGACCGCCAGGTAGGCATGGGTGGGCGGCAGATCCGGCGCGTGGTAACTGAGGCTGGGATCGCGGTCGTAGCCCCGGGCCGGCTGGATCAGCAGGGCCACGTGGCCGAAGCGCAGGCCGGGGATCGGGAAGGCCGGCTCACCTCGCCCCGCGGGGCCGGGTGACGCGAGCCCCGCGTCCTGCTCGGGGGGGCCCCACACCGCCTCCAGCCGCTGGCGGCCCTCCAGGGGCAACTGGCCATACCAGCGCTGGTAGTGCTCCAGGGACAGATGATCGAGCGCCGGCCGGTGGCCGCTCTCGGGATCGTTGCTGCGGCCCGCCAGCAGGGCGGCGATCAACGCCTCGCCATCGCCCGGCAACGTCGTGGATACCCCGGTGCCGCCGGTGCCTCCTGTGACGCCCTCCCCGCCCTCCGGGCCCAGGCCGTAGCCGGCCTCGTTCAGCCAGCGCAGCATGGCGGCGGCCGAGGCCGGGGTGTCGAGGCCCACGCCGTTGGCCAGGCGGCTGTTGCGGGTGGGGTAGTTGGCCAGCACCAGGGCGATCCGGCGCCGAGCCGCCGGTGTGCGGGCCAGCTCGATCCAGTTGGCGGTGAGGGCGCTGATCCAGTCGAGCCGCTGGCGGTCGGGCTCCAGCCGCTGCAAACCCGACGCCAGCCGGGCGCTGGCCCCCCGGCACTCCTTGAAGGCGCCGATGCGGGTGGTGATGCGGCCGTCCAGCTCCGGCAGGGCTACCTGCAGGGTGAGGTCGGTGGGCGGCAGGCCGATGCTGCTGGCCTGCCAGCGCTGGCGCGGCTGGCTGCTGCACAGCAGCTGCAGCACCGGTACTCCCAGCTGCTCCCACAACGGCGCCCCCAGCCCCGCCTCCTCGAACTGCACCGAGGCGAAGGAGGTACAGCACAGCACCGCCTCCACCCGCTCGCGCTCCAGCAGATCGGCCACCCCCCGCTGCACGGCGCCATCGCGCAGACCGCTCACCCACAGCGCCCGGGGACACAGGCCGCGGGCGCGCAGGGCCGCCAGGGTGGCCTCCAGCCAGCCCACGTCGCCGGCCTGGAGCAGGGCCCTGTAGGCCACCACACCCACCCGCGCCCCGGGTTCATCGCGCCAGTCGTGGGGGCAGGGATCGGCCAGGGGCAGCGGCTCCGGTGGCGCTGGTTGCTCCCCCCGCAGCAGGGCGGCGAGGGTCTGGAGGACCAGCCGGCCGTTGCCGGCTCCCCCCAGCCGCAGGCAGCGGCCCAGGGCGACCGCCAGCTGCGGATCGCCTGTGCCAAGGGCGGCCAGGGTCTGCTCCTCCTCGGCGGTGCCGGCCAGCACCAGCAGCTGGCGGTCCTGCCCGCCGGCCGCCCATAGCTGCAGCCGCTCCAGTCCATAGCTCCAGTGGCCCCGGCCCCCCAGCAGCCGCACCACCACCAGCCGCGCCGCCGTCACGGTGCTGCTGAGGTAGTGGTCGATCACGGCCGGGTGGCTCAGGGCCGTCAGGTTGAGCCCGCGCAGGTCAGCCCCCAGCAGCTGCGGTTCAGCCTCCAGCAGCCCGTCAAGGGTCAGCAGGTCGGTGTCGGCGCTGGTGAGCAGCAGCACCGGCGCCGGCGGCTGTTCCACGAAGGCGCCGCTGCTGGCCTCCGCCGCGTCACCCGGGATCGCCGCCAGCCTGTGCATGGCCCCATCCTGCTGGGTGCGGTGAGAAGATCGGTGATCCTTGCCTCCCGGGTCCCAGCGCCTACCCATGCACCAGTTCCTGCCCCAAGCCTGGTTCCGTGGCCGCTGCGTTCCCTTTGCTGAAGCCACCCTGTCGGTGGCCACCCACGCACTGCACTACGGCACCGGTGCCTTCGGGGGAATGCGCGCCCTGCCCAACCCCGCCGATCCGAACGAGATCCTGCTGTTCCGGGCCGATCGCCACGCCCGCCGCCTGAGCCAGAGCGCCCGCCTGCTGCTCACCGAGCTGGACGAAGCCACGATTCACGGGGCCATCGAGGCCGTTCTGCGGGCCAACCGCCCCACCTGCCCGGTATACCTGCGGCCGTTCGTCTACACCGCCGATCTGGGCATCGCCCCGCGGCTGCACAACATTGAAACCGACTTCCTGATCTACGGGATCGAGCTGGGCGACTACCTCTCCCCCGAGGGGGTGAGCTGCCGGATCAGCTCCTGGATCCGCCAGGAAGACCGCTCCCTGCCCCTGCGCGGCAAGATCAGCGGCGCCTACATCACCAGTTCACTGGCCAAGACCGAAGCGGTGAAGAGCGGCTTCGACGAGGCCATCCTGATGAACAGCCGCGGAAAGGTGAGCGAGGCCAGCGGCATGAATCTGTTCATCGTGCGTGATGGCGTGCTGATCACCCCCGGCGTGGATCAGGACATCCTCGAGGGCATCACCCGCGCCAGCGTGATCGAGCTGGCCAGGGCCATGGGCATGACCGTGGTGGAGCGTCCGGTGGACAAGAGTGAGCTGTTCATCGCCGACGAGGTGTTCCTCAGCGGCACCGCCGCCAAGGTGACGCCGGTGCGCCGGGTGGAGGCCACCGACCTGCCGGCCCCACGGCCGGTGATGGAACGGCTGCGGGAGCGCCTGACGGCGATCACAGAAGGCCGTGATCCGGACTATGACCATTGGATCACCCGCGTGCGTCTCGACGCCTGATGGCCAGCAGCACGGTCTCCGCTCCCACTGGCTCCCTGGCCGCCGGCCGGGTGGGTTTCCTGGAGCGCCTGCACGCCCCCCAGCGGCCGGTGATCGTGTTCGACGGTGCCACCGGCACTTCCCTGCAGCAGATGGATCTCACGGCCGCCGATTTCGGCGGGCCGGCTCTGGAGGGCTGCAATGAGTATTTGGTTTTCACACGTCCTGATGCAGTGCAGGCCGTGCACCGCCAGTTCCTGGAGGCGGGCGCCGATGTGATCGAGACCGACACCTTCGGCGCCACCTCCCTGGTGCTGGCCGAATACGACATCGCCGACCAGGCCTTCGCCCTCAACCAGCGCGCCGCGCAGCTGGCCCGGGAAATGGCTGATGCCTACAGCACCCCTGAGAAACCCCGCTTCGTGGCCGGCTCCATGGGCCCCACCACCAAGCTGCCCACCCTGGGCCACGTCGACTTCGACACCATGAAGGCCTCCTTCGCCGAGCAGGCGGAGGGCCTGCTGGCGGGTGATGTGGATCTGTTCATCGTCGAAACCTGCCAGGACGTGCTGCAGATCAAGGCGGCCCTGCAGGGCATCGAGGCGGCCTTCAGCCGCACCGGCCAGCGCCGTCCCCTGATGGTGAGCCTCACCATGGAGACCACCGGCACGATGCTGGTGGGCTCCGACATCGCCGCTGCCCTGGCGATCCTGGAGCCGTTCCCGATCGATGTGCTGGGCCTGAACTGCGCCACCGGCCCGGAGCAGATGAAGGAGCACATCCGCTACCTGAGCCAGCACAGTCCGTTTGTGGTGAGCTGCATTCCCAATGCCGGCCTGCCCGAGAACATCGGCGGTGTGGCCCACTACCGGCTGACGCCGATCGAGATGAAGATGCAGTTGCTGCACTTCGTGGAGGATCTGGGGGTGCAGGTGATCGGTGGCTGCTGCGGCACCACCCCCGACCACATCCGCGCCCTGGCGGACCTGGCCTCCGATCTCCAACCCGCGGCCCGCCCGGTGCGGGGCTCCGCACCATCCGCTGAGCCCGAAGCGGATGCCCAGCTGCCCGACCCCCGTCCCAGCCTCAACATCGAACCGGCCGCCGCCTCCCTCTACGGCACCACGGCCTACCACCAGGACAACTCCTTCCTGATCATCGGCGAGCGCCTCAATGCCAGCGGCAGCAGGAAGGTGCGCGAACTGCTGGCGGAAGAGGACTGGGACGGGCTGGTGGCCGTGGCCCGCGGCCAGGTGAAGGAAAACGCCCATGTGCTCGACGTCAACGTCGACTACGTGGGCCGGGATGGCGTGCGCGATATGCACGACTTGGTGAGCCGGCTGGTCACCAACGTGAATCTGCCGCTGATGCTCGATTCCACCGAGTGGCAGAAGATGGAGGCCGGTCTGAAGGTGGCCGGCGGCAAGTGCCTGCTCAATTCCACCAACTACGAAGACGGCCCGGAGCGCTTCTTCAAGGTGCTGGAACTGGCGCGTGATTACGGCGCCGGCGTGGTGATCGGCACCATCGACGAAGAGGGCATGGCCCGCACGGCCGAGAAGAAGTTTGCGATCGCCCAGCGCGCCTATCGGGATGCCCTGGAGTTCGGCATCCCCGCCCGGGAACTCTTCTACGACCCCCTGGCCCTGCCGATCTCCACCGGCATTGAGGACGACCGCGCCAACGGCGCCGCCACGGTGCAAGCGATCCGCCTGATCCGCGAGCGCCTGCCCGGCGTCCACGTGGTGCTGGGGGTGAGCAATGTGAGCTTCGGCCTCTCACCGGCGGCCCGGATCGTGCTCAATTCCGTGTTCCTGCACGAGTGCTGCCAGGCCGGCATGGATGCGGCGATCGTGAGCCCGGCCAAGATCCTGCCCCTGGCCAAGATCAGCGAGGAGCACCAGCAGGTGTGTCTGGATCTGATCTACGACCGCCGCCGCTTCGAGAGTGACGCTCCCGGTGCGATCTGCACCTACGACCCGCTCACGGCCCTCACCACCCTGTTCGAAGGGGTGAGTGCCAAGGAAGCCCGGGCCTCCGGTCCCTCACTGGCCGATCTGCCTGTGGAGAAGCGGCTCACGCAACACATCATCGACGGTGAGCGCATCGGCCTGGAGCCAGCCCTCGATGAGGCTCTGCAGAACTATCCGGCGCTGCAGATCATCAACACCTTCCTCCTGGATGGCATGAAGGTGGTGGGCGAATTGTTCGGCAGCGGCCAGATGCAGCTGCCCTTCGTTCTGCAGAGCGCGGAAACGATGAAGAGCGCCGTGGCCTATCTCGAGCCCCACATGGATAAGGTGGAGGGTGAGAGCAGCAGCAAGGGCAAGTTTCTGATCGCCACGGTGAAGGGCGATGTTCACGACATCGGCAAGAATCTGGTGGACATCATCCTCACCAACAACGGCTATGAGGTGGTCAATCTGGGCATCAAACAGAGCTGTGAGGCGATCATCGAGGCCCAGCACCACCACCAGGCCGATTGCATCGCCATGAGCGGGCTGCTGGTGAAGTCCACGGCCTTCATGAAGGACAACCTGGAGGCCTTCAACCAGGCCGGCATCACCGTGCCGGTGATCCTCGGCGGCGCCGCCCTCACCCCGCGCTTCGTGCACGGCGACTGCCGCGCGGCCTACCGGGGGCAGGTGATCTACGGCCGCGACGCCTTCGCCGATCTGCGCTTCATGGACGCGCTGATGGAGGCCAAGGCCGCCGACGGCTGGGACGACCTGGGGGGCTTTCTGCAGGGCGCCCCCGAGGGCCTGGGGCTTGGCGACGCCACGGCTGACAGCGCACCTGCTGACAGCGCAGCGGACGCCTCTGCTGACGCTCCGGCGGGGGCTGAGCAGGTGGACGCTGCGGCTGCTGAGCGCGTGGCCCCAACCGAGCCCGCCGCCCCGGCCACCCCCAACGACCAGCGCTCCGACACCGTGGCCGAGGAAGCGGCCCTGGCGCCGCCGTTCTGGGGCAGCCGGGTGCTCGATGAGCGCGTGATCCCGCTGGCGGAGGTGTTCGCCTACCTAGACCGCAACGCCCTGTTCGCCGGCCAGTGGCAGCTGCGCAAGAGCCAGCAGCAGTCGCGCCAGGACTATGAGGCGATGCTGGCGAGCAAGGCCGAACCGGTTCTGCAGCAGTGGATCGAGCGCTGCAGCGCCGAGCAACTGCTCAGCCCACGCGTGGCCTACGGCTATTTCCCCTGCGGCCGCGATGGCAATGCCGTGGTGGTGTTCGACCCGGTCGGCCTGGCCGATGGAGCCGCCCCCGGCGAGGCCCGGCTGGAGCTGGGGCGCTTCCAGCTGCCCCGCCAGCGCGCCGGCAACCGCTACTGCATCGCCGACTTCTATCGCGATCTGACCGCTGGTCCGGATGGCAGCCCTGGGCCCAGCGATGTGCTGCCGATGCAGGCGGTGACCATGGGCGAGCGAGCCACGGCCTTTGCCCAGGAGCTTTTCGCCGCCGACCGCTACAGCGACTACCTCTATTTCCACGGCCTGGCGGTGCAGATGGCCGAGGCCCTGGCGGAGTGGGTGCACGCCCGCATCCGCCGTGAGCTCGGCCACGGCGATCCTGAGGGCATGCCCCTGCGCGATGTGCTCGCCCAGCGCTACCGCGGCAGCCGCTACTCCTTCGGTTACCCCGCCTGCCCCAACGTGGCCGATTCCCGCCAGCAACTGCTCTGGCTCGGGGCCGAGCGCATCGGCCTGTCGATGGATGAGAGCGACCAGCTCCATCCCGAGCAGAGCACCACCGCCCTGGTGGCCCTGCACAGCAGGGCGCGCTATTTCTCGGCCTGAACCGCTCACCTTCACCCCTACCCACGATCACACCATGGCCATTGCTGGACCCGACGGAGTGGACGCCGCCATCGCCGCCGGCATCGATCTCGATGGCACTCCGATCCCACCGGAGATGCTCGCTCTCTACCGGGAGGTGATGGATCTGGAAAGCCTCCGGGCCCGCAGCGGCGTGAAGAAATCGATGCGCAACCGGGTGGTGAAGACCGGGTCCAAGCACTTCGATCAGGCCAGCCTCGATGCCCGCCTGAAGGCGGCGGGTTGGGATGGCCTGAAGGAGAAGGAGATCGCTTTTTTCTACGGCTGACCGCTCAGCCTCAGCGCCACCGCCTCCACGCTCAGCTGCACATCTCCTCGAGGGCGTCAATCACGTCCTGCTGGAATTCCTCCAGGTTTGTGGAATCGCTGAGATCGAGACCCTCTCCAGCCGCGTTCTGGGTGAGCTCCTGAAAGTGAAAGGCGCCTTCGCCGTGGGCCAGAAATTCCACGGCAGAGGGTTCACCGCTTTCCTTGTAGGCGTCGCACAGGGCCAGAAAGGCCGCATCTTCGGTGAATTCCCAGCTCATGAAGGGGGCGCGCTGAAAGACAGAGGTGAACGCGTCATCGACCTTTACAGCCTCACCCCCTGAATCCGTCAACCTCCTGGGCCAGGTTGGTGCCCGGTCCCGGTTCCCGGGCGCCCTCTCCAGACTGGTGGCTTCCGTTGCCGCGACCCATGGTCGAGTCCACCGTCACCCAGGCTCTCAATGTGCTCGGCGAGCCCCTGGAGCTGTGCAGCTGCGAGCCGATGACCGGCTGGTTCCGCGACGGCAGCTGCCGCACCAACGGCGCCGACATCGGGCGCCACACCGTGTGCTGCGTGGTCAACGAGGCCTTTCTCAGCTACAGCCGCGCCCAGGGCAACGACCTCTCCACCCCAGCGCCCCAGTACGGCTTCCCTGGCCTCAGACCCGGCGATCACTGGTGCGTCTGCGCCCCCCGCTGGCTGGAGGCCCACCAGGACGGCATGGCCCCACCGGTGCGCCTGGCGGCCACCGAGCAGACCACCCTGGAGGTGATTCCCCTTGAGCTGCTGCGCGAGCACGCCGCCTGAGCTCCCGGGGCCGGCCCCATCACCACCTGCCCCATCACCAGGGAATCGGCTGGCCGTCCCAGGCCCAGAATCCGCCGCTGTCGCCCGGCCGGCGCTGCTCAAGCACGTCGAGCAGGTGACCCGCGGCCCGCTCGGGGCTGAACAGTGTCCCTGCGGGCACATTGGCCCGGAACGGGGCCGACAGGGCGGTGGCGGTGGTGCCGGGGTGGAGCAGGCTCACGCAGCCCAGCGGCAGGCGCCGGCCCCACTCCAGCGCCAGGGTGTGCAGGAGTTGGTTCTGGGCCGCCTTGGCGGCCCGGTAGGCGTACCAGCCGCCCAGCCGGTTGTCACCGATGCTGCCCACCCGCGCCGACAGGCTGGCGAAGTGAAAGGGCTGATCCCGTGGCAGCAGTGGTTCGATGGTCTGGGCCAGCAGCAGCGGCGCGAAGGCGTTCACCGCGAAACTGCGCTCGAGGTGGCGGCGTTGCACCTGGGCGAGGCGTTTCTCGGGTTTGAGCTCCCCGTCCTGGAGCACGCCGGCGGTGTGGATCACCAGCCGCAGCGGTGGCCCGCCGGCCAGCTGCTCGGCCAGGGCGGTGAGGCTGTCGTCCCGCTCCAGATCCACCGGCAGCAGGGGCACGCCGTCCAGCCCGGCGGTGCTGAGGAGCCCGGGGCGGCGGCTGGCCCCCACCAGCTCCAGCTGGGGAGCGCGCTCGGCCAGGTCAGCCAGCAGGGCCCGGCCGATACCCCCGCAGCCCACCACCAGCGCCCTGCCCCGCCAGCCGGGCAGGTGCCAGTCCGGCGGTGGGGTCCCATCGGCGTTCAGAACGGGGGGCTTCGCAGCTCAAGACGCATGATGGCAATCCCTGCCGCCGTGTCGGCTGCCCTCGATGGCCGCGCACCCTCCCCTGCGCATCTCCGTGCTCGGCCGTGGGGCCTGGGGGGGCACCCTGGCTGCGCTCTGGCAGCGCCAGGGCCATCGCCTGCGCTGCTGGTCGCGGCGCGATGGCGGCGATCCGGCCGCCCTGCTGGACGACGCCGACCTGGTGGTGGTGGCCGTGTCGATGGCCGGAGTGGGCCCCCTGGCGGCCGCCCTGGCTCCCGGCTGGCCCGCCAGCCTGCCGTTGCTGAGCTGCAGCAAGGGCATCGATCTGGCGTGCCTCACCACCGCCAGCCGCATCTGGCTCCAGCACGGCCTGCGGGCCCCCATGCTGGTGCTGAGCGGGCCCAACCTCGCCGCTGAACTGGCCCGGGACCTGCCGGCCGCCAGTGTGCTGGCCAGCAGCGCAGCGGCGGTGGCTGCCGACCTGCAGGCCCGCCTCAGTGGCCACACGCTGCGGCTTTACACCAACGACGACCCGGTGGGCACCGAGGTGGCCGGCGCCCTCAAGAACGTGATCGCCCTGGCGGCCGGTCTCTGCGACGGCCTGCAGCTGGGTGCCAACGCCCGCGCCGCCCTGCTCACCCGTGGCCTGGCCGAGATGGGGGTGGTGCTGGAGGGACTGGGGGGCTCCCCCGCCAGCCTCTATGGGCTGGCGGGGCTGGGGGATCTGCTGGCCACCGCCACCAGTCCCCTCAGCCGCAACTACCGCTGCGGCCTGCTGCTGGCCGAGGGCCTGGGGCTTGAGGCCGCTGCAGAGCACATCGGCGCCACGGTGGAAGGACCCCGCACCGCCAGGGCGGCGCTGGCCCTGGCCGGGCCCCGCGGCTGGAGCCTGCCGGTCTGTGAGCAGGTGGTGGCCGTGCTCGACGGCCGCCGCACCCCGCCCGAGGCCGCCCGGGCGCTGATGGAGCGCCAGCTGCGTGCCGAGGCCCTGCCCAGTCAGCCTTGGCCACCAGCATGACCGTGCCCACCCCTGTCACGGCCCCTGGCGGAGCTCTGCCCGCCCTGCTGGTGGAAGCCTTTGCCGAGCGCCCCTGCAGCGGCAACGGTGCCGCCGTGGTGCTGTTGCACCAGCCGCTGGACGCCACCGTGCTCCAGGCCGTGGCCGCCAGCCTGCAGCAGTCGGAAACGGCGTTTCTGCTCTGCATCGGCGAGCGCTGGCTGCTGCGCTGGTTCACCCCCACCTGCGAGGTGGAGCTCTGCGGCCATGCCACCCTGGCCGCCACCCTGGCTCTCGGCCACTGGGGGCTGCTCGAGCCGGGCACCTGCCTGGCGCTGCACAGCCGCAGCGGGCCCCTGGCCGTGGCGCTTGAGCCAGGGCGCCCGGATGCCGCGCGGATCGAGCTGCCGGCCGGCGTCCTGCAGCCCGTGGCCGCCGAACCCGCGCTGCTGGCCTACCTCCAGCGTCACCTGGGCGTGGCACCGGAGGCCTGCTGGCACTCGACGCTCAACTACCGGGTGGTGCTGCTGCCGGCAGCGGCGCCCCTGGCCGGTGCCCACCTGCCCGCCGCAGAGCTGCCTCAGCCGGTGCGCCCCGGACTGGTGCTGATGCAGGCCCTGACGGAGGGCTCCACCGCCACGGTGCTGGGCAGGCCCTGCCACTACCAGCTTCGCTTTCTGGCCCCGGGCCTGGGCATTCCCGAGGATCCTGTCACCGGATCGGCCCATGCCCTGGTGGCGCCCTGGTGGCTGCAGCGGCTGGGCCTGAGCGCAGTGGTGGGCTGGCAGTGTTCCCACCGGGCCGGCGGGATGGTGTGCGAAGCGGCATCTTCAGGCATGATCCGCCTGTGCGGAGCGGGTCACCTGCTGTGGGATGGAACCTTGCGACTAGGTCCCTGGCCCAGGGGCGAGCGGCCTTCGGGCGCCTGCGATCGGCAGCCGCCGGCCTCAGGGGCCGGCTGGCATTCCCTGCTGCCCTGAGGCTGCGGTCGCCCTTCGCGCTGCAGATGCTGGTGCTCACCCCCCTGGCGCTGTTCGCCGTCAGCGTGGGCTACGTGGCCCAGAGCCTGGCCCCCAGGCCCCAGGCGGTGAGCCAGGGCGACCTGCTCGACACGCTTCTGGAGATGCCGGCGCCGGCCAGCCAGATCGACACCTTCAGAGCCGCCCAGCAGCTGCGTGACCTGGAGGCCCAGCGGGCCGAGGTGGAGGGCGTGGCCGCCGCCGCCAGCGCGGCCTCCAGCTCCGGCATTCCCACCCTCGTGGAGCCGGCCGCCGCCGCCGCCGTGGATCTGGAGATCCGGGTGGCCCTGTTGGGGGTGGGGGCCTCCCCCGCGCTCTCGGCCCAGGGGCCCTGGCAGCTGCTGAGCCGCGATGGCGCCGTGCTCCAGCAGGGCGCCGCCGGCGACAGGGTGCAGCTCGGCGGCCTCTGGGCTGGCGGACCCGAGGTCTGGCTGCAGACCAGTGGGCCTGCCCTGCTGGTGAACGGCCAGCCCTACGCCGGACGGCTGCGGCTGCTGCAGCAGAATGGACAGCTGCGGGTGGTCAACCATCTGGGGCTGGAGCGCTACATCAGTTCGGTGGTGGGTGCCGAGATGCCCAGCAGCTGGTCGATGGAGGCCCTGCGCGCCCAGGCCGTGGCCGCCCGCTCCTACGCCCTGGCCCACATGGCCCGCCCGGCCGACCCCCACTGGCACCTGGGCGACACCACCCGCTGGCAGGCCTACCGGGGGCTGAGCAGCGTCAACGACCGCACCCGCGAAGCCGCCGACAGCACCGCCGGACTGATCCTCAGCTACCAGGGAGCGATCGTGGAGAGCCTCTACGCCGCCACCTACCAGCTCACCCAGGAGGCCCACGGCCGCTACGGAGCGAGCATGAGCCAGCACGGCGCCCAGGATCTCGCCCGTCAGGGGTACACCTACAACCAGATTCTGGGCCACTACTACCAGGGCGCCTCGCTGGCGCGCCTCCAGGCCGGTGGTGGGGCGAGCTGAGCGGATCTGGCAGGAGGCGCTGGAGAGGTCCAGGCGGGCCGAGGCCATCGGCGCCCTGGTTCCCCTCAGCACCGAACGCCTGAGCTACCCCGAGCTGGAGCCCTTCAGCCTGCGGAGGTTGCTCAGCAAGACCCCCAAGCATCTGCGCGGGGGGGGGCCCAAACCCAATCCCTTCCTCCCCTGGGAGCCCGACCTGGAGGTGCGACGCCTGGCCGACGCACACGTGGTGCTGCTCAACAAATACCCGGTTCAGCCGGGCCATGTGCTGGTGATCACCCAGCAGTGGCAGCCCCAGGCGGGTTGGTTGCGGCCGCTCGACTGGGCGGCTGTGGCGCACGTGGGGGGCGACACCGGCGGGCTGTGGTTCTTCAACAGCTGCGCGGCCGCCGGCGCCAGCCAGCCCCACCGCCATCTCCAGCTGCTGCCACGGCGCAGCGGCGAAGCCAGCTGTCCGCTGGCCGCCCTGTTCATCGAGCAGCTGCGTGACCCGGCCCCAGCCGGCGGCGGCGCTCGCTGGCCCTGGCGCTACGCCCTCAGCCCCCGCGAGCACGGCCACCCATCCGCCTCCGAAGAGGCCAGGGCGGAGGAACTGCAGCGGCTCTACCAGGCCCATGCGGCGGCCCTGGGGCTGGGTGATCCGGCCCATGACCCCCAGCCCCGCCATCCCTACAACCTGCTGTTCGACGACACCTGGTTCCTCACCGTGCGCCGGGAGCGCGAGCACTGCGCCGGCTTCAGCCTCAACGCCCTGGGCTTCGCCGGCTACCTGCTGGTGAGTGAACGCTCCGACCTGGGCTGGCTGCTGGAGCATGGCCCCTGGGAACTGCTGCGCCGGGTGTCCTCTCCCCGGCCGCACTGAGTGCAGCAGGCCAGGAGCAGCGGCCAGGGCGCAGATTCCGTGGTTTCACGGTTGCGTCTGGCCCGCCAGCTGCCGCTCTCTGGAAAGAGACGAGCCCAACCGGGAACGTCCTCCCCTTTCCATCTGCTGTTATGTCCACCCTCTCCGCCTCCCCGGCCCTGCCCCGCGGCATCCAGCGCCGCAACCGGCGCATCGAGCAGTACCGCGACCTGGTGCGGCCGATTGCCCTCCATTACCAGCAGCGCTGCGCCGAGCCGCTCGACGACCTGATTCAGGTGGGCCTGCTGGGCCTGCTGCGGGCGGCGGAGCTCTACCGCCCCGACACCAGCACCCCCTTCAGCGCCTTTGCCCGGCCCCATGTGCGTGGCGCCATCCTTCACTACCTGCGGGATCTCGCGGCTCCGGTGCGCCTGCCCCGCCGTCTGGAGGAGCGCCGTCAGCAACTCGGCCGTCTGCGCCGCCAGTGGCCCTGCCGGGGGGCCGCTGAACCGAGCGCCGAGCAGCTGCGGCAGGCGATGGGGCTCAACCGGCGCCAGTGGCAGGAGCTGGAGCGCTGCCTGCCCCTGCAGAAGCCACTCAGCCTCGATGAGGCCCTGATGGAGGAACGGCAGGAGGTGGTGGGCGATGCCCCCGGCTCCGCCGCCGTGGGGCCCGGGCCCGAAGCCCGGGGGCCTGAAGCCACGGAGCTGCTCAGTCAGCTGGAGGAGCCGCTGCGGGCCGTGGTGGAGCGGGTGGTGCTGGCGGGCTGGAGCTACCGGCGCACCGCGGAGCAGCTGCAGGTCAGCCCGATGACGGTGCAGCGGCGGCTGCGCCGCGGACTGGAACAGCTGCGCCGGCTGCTCAGCCCTGGGGCTGCTGTCCCTCGTCTCGCTGCATCTGGCGCTCCAGGGTGCTGATGGAGGCCTCCAGGGCGGCCAGCTGACGCTCGGCGCCATCCCGCCAGAAGCGCAGCATCCTCAACTTGCGCTCCTGGTGGCGCCGCAGAGGGCTGCCCGAAGCTCCATCGTCGCGGCAGCAACCCATTGGGGGAAACATGGCACACTTGCTGAGTTTCTTGGTTCTAGCCGGTGTCGTGGGTCAGGCGGGAGGCCTGGGCCTGATCGGTTCCAGCCCCCCACGCCGGCTCCTGCTCTTCGATCCCTGCAACGCTTGATTTCCGTCGCTTCCCTGTCCCTGCGGCCATTGGCGGCCAGCCTGCTCACCGTGGCCGTGCTGGCCCCGGCCGCTCCAGCCCAGGCCTACGTGGCCCTGATGGCAGGCCAGCGGGCCCGCCCCCTGGAAGGCACGTTCAACGAGGTGCCCGTGCTGCACTCCAACCAGCCGGAGGAGGTGGAGGGGCCTGGCATCCTGATCAGCACCGAGCCGGGGGTGTCCTACGCGGCTGAAACCGGCCAGGCGCTGCAGAACGCCGCTTACACCTTCAATGGTGACTTCGGGGTGCACATGCACCACAAGTACTTCCCCAACTACCGGGGTCAGATCCGCCCGCAGGACCGGCGCACCGAACTCACCCTGGGGCTGATCCTCACCAATCCCGGCACCCGTCCGGTGACCGTGCAGTTCGAGCGCGGTGCAGTCCGCAACAGCTTCCAGGCTCCCTATCTGGGCACCCACAAGATGGGGGTCAGGCCCCTGGGCGTCCGGCCCTGGAACACCGGCCCCGGCGATGCCACGGCGGTGCAGATGCTGCGCGGCAGCCTCGACCGGGAGCTGATGCAGTCGGTGCGGATCCCACCCCGCAGCCGCATTGTTCTGCTGCGCACCCAGTTGCCGGCTCTGGGCATCGCCAACGCGTTGCTGCGCGGCCGCAGCGATGGCCCCTTCCACATGGCGGTGGTGGCGGCCTCCAACCCCCGCAGCGACGCTGACCTGGTGGCGGTGCTGGACAGGCGCCGGCTGGCACCGGGCCGGGTGTACCTCAACATGCTCGGCGACATCCAGAACGGCCGCGTGTTCTCCCGCGTCGGCGGGGTGGCCATCGGTGACGCCTACACCGCCAGCCTGCGCCACGACCTGCGCAGCCAGGGCCCCCTGCACGTGCCGTTCACCAGCACCAAGCGCCATAACTTCGGCACCCGTGACATCCAGATCAACCCTCTGGCGGTGCGGATGCTGGATTCCTCCCTCGACAACGTGGGCACCTACGGGGTGCGCTTCGACATCGACCTGGAGCTCTACGGCAATGGCCCCTACGAACTGGTGATGAGCCATCCCACCCTCCCGGGCCGCCCGCAATTCACGGCCTTCCGTGGGTCCCTGCAGGTGCGCACCCGTGACGGGGTCGAGGAGATGCACCTGGGCATGCAGTCGGGTGACAGCCATGCCCTCACCACCCTCAACCTGCTGCCGAACGTGAGCAATCCGGTGCGCGTCAGCCTGGTGTATCCAGCCGACGCCACACCGGGGCACCTGCTCAGTGTGGTGCCGGCCAGCCAGCTGGCCATGGTGCAGGCCCGTCAGGCCGCCGAGCAGCCGGCCAGCGCCCCTGTGGCGACACCGGCTGCCGTGGCCCCGCGCCCCCAGCCCATTCCCCAGAACCGGCCGGCGCCTCCGGTGCAGCCTGCCGCACTGCCCCAGCAGCGCCAGGTCGCCCCCCAGCCGCGCCAGATCCAGCGGCCGCCGGCCAACCTCCCCCAGACCGCCCCGGTGCGCATGCAGGGCGTCAGTCCCGGTTTGCTGGAGCGCTACCAGGAGGCAGTCGATGCCCAGCAGGAGGTGATGCGGGGCCTGTTGGGCAACTGACCCGTCGCAACGCCAGGGCCGTGCCTGAGGACGACTTCCAGGGCGATCCGCCCCAGCGCAGCATCCAGCTCAAGCTCAGTACCGAGCTGGTGGCCCACCTCGACGCCCTGAAGGGGGAATACGGCCTGCGCAGCCGCGGCGCCATCGTCGAGCGGCTGCTGCGCAACATCCTCGATCCCGACGACGTTGATGCGGACGGCGATGGGCCTGGGGCCTCAGACGCCGCGCGCGCCGCTTCCGGCGGCTCTGCCAGCCCCGAAGCGCCCCCGGCAGAGGAGCGGCAGACGGGGCTGTTTGATGAACGGGGCAGCCTGGTGCTCGTGGCCCGGGAGGGTGGCGATGAGCTGGCGCTGGACCTGGCCTTCGACTCCGGTTTCGATCGTGACGAGCCGGGGGAGGCCCCCAGCGCAGATGGGTCGCGGAGCGCCCAGCCGTCCCCGCGCCCCGGCCCTGGCCGGGGCATCGACCTGCCCGGATTCGTGCGCCGACGCTCCGAGCAGGTTCGCCGCAGCCTGCAACCACCACCTGAGGGCGCCGTGGACGGGGCCGACCCGCTGCCCCACCTGGGAGCCGAGCTGATCGAACGGGCCATGGACCGGGCCGCCAGCCACTGGCTCGAGCTTTACGGCAAGCCTGCCCATCCGGCGGTGCTGGAGGCCTCGATGGTGTGGCTGGCCCAGGACATCTGGCCCCAGTGCGACCTGAGCGAGGGCCGGCCCTTCAGCTGGACCCTGGTCTGCCAGGTGATGGGGGGGCTGTCTCCGGCCTGGCCGCAGGGTCCAGCCAGCTTCGAGCGGGTGATGGCGGCGGCCGGCATTCTCGAGGACCCCTTCAGCGGATCCACCCTGGAGCTGCGGTTGCCCACCTTGATCCGGCGCTTCGTGCACCGCTTCCGCCGCCAGCGGCGAGGCACATCCTTCCAGACCCTGGAGCACACCATGACGCTCCATGGCGCGCTCAAGCTGCTGCAGTTGCCCACCACCCCCGGGCATCGCCTGAGCCTTGGCGAGATCCGCGAGGCCTACCGGGAGATGGCCCTGGCCCACCACCCCGACTCCGGCGGTTCCGAGGAGACGATGCGCCGCCTGAATGAGGCCTATCAGATGCTCAAGGAGCTCTACCGCCAATCCTGAACCTCACTCAGGCATCCCAGAGCAGACCTGCAGGGAGACTGAGAATGGGTCTTGTTCGAGACTAGTGCGCGTGTCCCGCCAGGTTCTGGGGCGGCGCGGCTGCCCCTGCGCGAAAGCCAGGCTCAGGGCATGACTGTCACGCCCTGGCGGACGGATAGGGGTTCGAGGGGACAAAGGCCACGTCAGATCAGCGCCGTGAGCCAGGCCAGCGCCATGAACAGGAAGTCCCGGCCTGATCAGATGGGTCTCGTTGCGGGACCCATTAACCGACTCAGACGAGACAAAAGCGGCTCAATCGCGATGGCTGGAAGTGCTGAATTTCCAGTGATTTCAGATGTGCGTCGCATGTCTTGGCCACCTGGCCCCGATTAGCGCATTGCTCGACTGATCTGCTTGCAGCTCTGCGGCCACGTCCATGGGCCAGAGCCTGGCCAGCCTGGTGTCCAACCCCCTGACCCTCTGCCAGAAACCCTTGATCTCAATGGTTTCTCCAGTTCTGCGTATCTGTGTGAGACACAGGTACGCCAGTGGTCATTGCGCACAGACACGCTCTGCCCGGCGAGCGATCGGCCTCGACGCGCTGCCGCGCTCGCCAAGCCGTCTGTCCTGTCGCACTTATCTCGAATCGGGCTTATTACTGGTCTCGAAACGCTTCCAGTACGAGACTCCCGCGCCAGGTCAATGCTCTTGCTTGGCTCGTTCAAGTCCCGCGACGTGTCCCAGTACAAAACTTTGATGGGACGGCTGAGCACCCTGTGTATCGCCCCTGGTTCTCTCCGTCCGGCTGTCCTCCTCGGCCTGATCCAGCTGCTGTCATCCAGGCAGCGGTCATCGGTGATGGAATGTCGAAGGTGAGACTTGAGCCTGGACCAACAAAAAGACCCGGACGAGACAGGCTCGACCGGGTCTGGGACTGAGGAGCGCTGCCGTGGCAGAGGCGCGAGGCTCAGGTGGGGGTCTGCATGCCCTGAATCAGAAAGTCGAAGTAGGGACCGGCCAGAGCGGCCTCCTCGGCGCCGAGCAGCGCCAGGGCGGCATCCTTCATGGTGCGCAT
The DNA here is from genome assembly GCA_007694915.1 of Cyanobium sp. PLM2.Bin73. Taxonomy (GTDB): domain Bacteria; phylum Cyanobacteriota; class Cyanobacteriia; order PCC-6307; family Cyanobiaceae; genus NIES-981. Next base: position 26,710 of record REEV01000059.1, read on the forward strand.
CGCCTCCACCATCCCGGGCATGGGCACGCCGAGGCTGTTGTACATCTCGCGGGCACCCTCCAGACCGATCTTCTGGATCAGTTCGGTGCTGCCTGCCAGCACGCCGTAGGTCACGAGCCGGAGATACCAGCTGTAGTCCCGCAGACACTGGGCACGCTGCTTCTGGCCGAAGGCGTTGCCCCCCGGAGCCACATAGTCGGGCTTGCGGGCGAACAGCTGCTTGGCGGCCTCATCCACGATCTTTTTCTCGTTTTCGGTGAGTGCTCGCACCACCGTCAGCCGCTGCTCCCCGCGGCTGAGGAACTCCACCATTGAGCGAAGTTCACCACTGCTGGGATAGCGCAGTTGATCATCCGCCTGGAGGATCAGATCCCGAACGACGCTCATCGCAGCGACCAAACGCACGGATACTCTATCGAGTGCGTTCTCCTCTCCGGAGCGGACAGGGGAAGGTGTAACGGCCCTTTGCACGCCGTAGGTTCGCTGCGGCGGAGGGGCGGATCGGATGGACACAGACCTGGTGGTGGGGCAGCAGCTTGAGGGTGTCGTCTCCGGCCTCTCCCATGACGGCCTGGCAGTGGTCCGCCACCACGGCCAGGTGCTGTTCGCTCCCGGAGGGGTGCCCGGGGAAACCCTGCGCCTGCGCTTGCTGCACCGCTCCAGCAGCCATTGGTCGGCTGAACTGCTGGCCGTGCTGGAGCCCTCGCCCGAGCGCCGCCGGCCCCCCTGCATCCTCGCCGAGCGCTGCGGCGGCTGCAGCGTTCAGCACCTCGAGCAGCAGAGCCAGCAGCGCTGGAAGCGCCAGAAGCTGATCGACGCCCTGCAGCGCATCGCCCGCCTTGGCCACGACTGGGAGGGGCTGGTGCCCCCCACCCTGAGCGCCGGCGACGGCCTCGGCTACCGCAACCGGGCCGTGCTGCCGCTGGAGCGCCGGACGGATGGAACCCTCAGGGCCGGCTACTACCGCCCCGGCAGCCACCGGATCGTCAACCTCAACCACTGCCCGGTGCTGGATCCCCGTCTCGACGCCCTGATCGCTCCGCTCAAGGCCGATCTGGAGGCGAGCGGCTGGCCGGTGGACCGTCACCTGCGCTCCGCCGGTGGTCTGCGCCACCTGGCCCTGCGCCTGGGACATCACAGCGGAGAGCTGCTGATCACCCTGGTGAGCAGCCACCGCCAGCTGGACGGCCTTGAGGAGCTGGCCGGCCGCTGGCTGGAGCGCTGGCCCCAGCTGGTGGGCGTGTGCCTGAACATCCAGGACCGGCCCACCAACACCCTGCTCGGTCCCACCACGGCGGTGGTGGCAGGGCGCGACTGGCTGCGGGAGGGCTTTGCCGGCCTGGAGCTGCAGGTGGGTGCCGACAGCTTCTTCCAGGTGAACACCGTTCAGGCCGAGGCCGTGGTGCCGCTGCTGCGCTCGGCCCTCGCCGGCCAGCCCTCCGGCGTCCTGATCGACGCCTACTGCGGCATCGGCACCTACAGCCTGCCCCTGGCGGCCGACGGCTGGTCGGTGCTGGGGATGGAACGCAACCCGGCGGCCGTAGACCTGGCCCGCCGCAACGCAGTGCTCAATCGTCTGGCGGAACGCTGCCGGTTTCAGGAAGGGCCCGTGGCCGAGCTCCTGGCTGAGGCCATCCCCGACTGCCAGGCCCTGGTTGTCGATCCGCCGCGCAAGGGCCTCGAGCCGGCGGTGCTGGCGGCGGTGCTGGCGGCGCCGCCGCCCTCCCTCCTCTATCTCAGCTGTGATCCCGCCACCCTGGCCCGGGATCTGAGCGCCCTGGCCGGCCCCGAGGGTCCCTACAGCCTGGAGAGCGTGCAGCCGATCGACTTCTTTCCCCAGACCAGCCACGTGGAGGCCCTGGCCGTGCTGCGCCTCAGCGCAGCTGGGCGCCCAGCTGTTTCTCCAGGGCCTGCCGGATGAGGCTGTGGGCGCTCTCCACCTCCGCTTCGGTGAGGGTGCGCCTGGGGTCCCGGTAGCGCAGCCGGAAGGCCTGGCTGCACTGGCCGCTGGCAAGCGGTTCCCCCTCGTAGCGGTCGATCAGTTCCGCCTGCTCGAGCAGGGGCCGGCCGGCCTTGCGGATCACCTGCAGCAGCTGGGCCGAGCGGGTGCCGGTCGGCACCACCAGGGCCAGGTCGCGCTCGGCCGCCGGCACCGTGGCGAAGGGGCTGAAGGCGGGCTGCCAGCGGTTGCGGCGGGTGGCGGCGGTGAGCACGGCCGCCAGGTCGAGTTCGAACAGATGGGTGGAGTCGGGCAGGTTGAGCAGCTCCGCCCGGCTTGGATGGAGCTGGCCGAAGCAGCCCGACGGCCGGCCCTCCAGCACCAGTTCGGCTGCCCGGCCGGGGTGGAGCAGGGCGTGCCCCTCCAGGGGCCTGTCCTCGACCGGGAGCTGCAGGGCCGTGAGGGCCTGCTGCAGCACACCGCGGGCCTGGTAGTAGTCAGGGAGTGCCGGTTTGCCGCTGGTGCGCCAGCGCCCAGCGCGGCGCTCGCCGCAGATCACTCCGCTGAGCAAGCTGCGCGCTTCGAGGCCGTCCTGCTGAAACACCTGGCCGATCTCGAAGGCCCAGAAGCCGCCCTGACCGCTCTGCAGGTTGCGCCGGGCCGCCTCCAGCAGTTCCTCCTGCAGCTGATCACGGAGATGGCCGTAGTCGGCCAGCAGGGGATTGGCGAGGGGGATCCGCCCGTCGCTCGCCGCCACCAGCGAGAAGCTGCAGGCTTCCTGCAGTCCGGCGGCGCAGAGGGCCCGGCGCAGGCGCCGCTCCGCCTCCTGGGCGGGCTCCAGGCCCCCGGGCTCGATTGGATCGGGCAGATGGGCGGCGAACTGGTCGTAGCCCACCAGCCTGGCCACCTCCTCGATCAGATCCACCTCCCGGCACAGGTCGAGGGCCCTGGCCGGTGGCACCCGCACCAGCCAGCCCTCGTCGCTGGCCTCCAGCGTGCAGCCGATCGCCTCCAGGGTGGCGCTGATGCGCCCGTCCTCCAGATCGCTGGGCTCGCCCTCCACCAGCACCGGCCCCAGCAGGTTGTGCAGGGCGTCGCGGCGCAGCAGCAGGGGTTCCTGGGCCTGCTGGGGCCTGCGGTGCAGCCAGCGGCCCTGCACCGTGGCGCCGGCCAGTTCCACCAGCAGGGCGCAGGCCCGGTCGGCGGCCTCCAGGGTGGCCTCACAGGGCAGGCCCTTCTCGAAGCGGCTGCTGGCCTCCGTGCGCAGCCCCAGGCTGCGGGCCGACTGGCGCACCCGGCGCGCGGGGAACACGGCCGCCTCCAGCCAGATGGAGCTGGTGCCCGCGTGCACCGCCTCGCCGGCTCCGCCGATCACCCCCGCCAGGGCGATGGCCTTGTCGGCGTAGGTCACCACCAGGGCGTCGGCGCTCAGCTGGCGCTGCTCCCCGTCGAGGCTGGTGAAGGGCTCTCCGGGCCGGGCCTGGCGCAGGCCGATCGCCCCTGGCTGGGCCTGCCCGCCTGCGCCGGCAGGGAGGGCCGCCAGGGCATCGCTGTCGAAGGCATGCAGGGGCTGGCCGGTCTCCAGCATCACCAGGTTGGTGATGTCCACCACGTTGTTGATCGGGCGGATGCCGGCCTTCTCCAGCCGCCGCTGCAGCCACAGCGGCGAGGGGGCCACGCGGATGCCGCCCAGGGCGGTGAGGCTGAACAGACCCCCCTCCTCCATGGCCTCCCGGGCCGCAGACTCGGCCTGCAACGGCTCATCGGGGCAGGCCTGAGCACTGCTGCTGAAGCGGGTCCTGGCAGCGCACAGGGCCGCCACCTCGCGGGCGATCCCCCGCATCGACAGGCCATCGGGCCGGTTGGCCGTGATCGCCAGCTCCAGCAGCTGATCGTCGAGGCCCAGGCTCGGGCCCACGGCCGTTCCCACGGGCGGCACCGCCTCGAGCAGGTCCTCGAGCACGGCGATGCCACCGGAGCTGTCGCTGAATCCCAGTTCGGCCAGCGAGCAGATCATGCCGCTGCTGGCCACACCCCGGAGCTCCGCCGGTTTGATCGTGAGGTTCACCGCCGGCAGCGTGGTGCCCACCAGGGCCACGGGCACATGGATGCCGGCGCGAACGTTGGCGGCGCCGCACACGATCTGCAGTTGCTCCTCCCCGCCCACATCCACGCGGCACACGCTCAGCTTGGTGGCGTCGGGATGGGGCTCACGGCTGGTCACCCGGCCCACCACCACGCCGGCGGCCCGGGCGGCCAGGTCCTCCACCGCCTCCACCTCGAAGCCGGCGATCGACAGCCGCTCCGCCAGGGTGTCGATGTCGAGATCCAGCTCAGCCTGGCCGTCGGGAGTGCTCACCAGTTCACACAGCCACTGGTGGGAGACCCGCATGCGTTGTTGTCCTCGACGGCACAGCCGGCGATCCTAGGCAGCGGGGTCGGCCCCCAACAGGAAGCCGTCACCCCGCCAGGTATGGTGAGAATTGTCCCCATGCTTCGCTGACGCGGCGCAACGTCCTTCATGGCTAAGAACAAGGGCGTCCGGATCGTGATCACCCTCGAGTGCACGGAATGCCGGTCCAACCCCGCCAAGCGGTCTCCGGGGGTGTCCCGTTACACCACCGAGAAGAACCGCCGCAACACCACCGAACGGCTGGAGCTGAAGAAGTTCTGCCCGCACTGCAACACGTCGACCGTTCACAAGGAAATCAAGTGACCGGGGTCTGACCGCACCGCCGCCGGTGCGATCAGACATCGATAGATCTGTTCTGCGGACCACCTCCCTTCTCCTTCTCCCATCCATGGCCGGAACCTTTTTCAAGAAGCGCCTGTCGCCCATCAAGCCGGGCGACCCGATCGACTACAAGGATGTCGATCTGCTCAAGAAGTTCATCACCGAGCGCGGCAAGATCCTGCCCCGCCGGCTCACCGGACTCACCGCCCAGCAACAGCGCGACCTCACCAACGCGGTGAAGCGTGCCCGCATCGTGGCCCTGCTGCCCTTCGTCAATCCGGAAGGCTGAGCCCCCTCTGGCTTCCGATCCTCTCCATCCGGGTGATCTCGCCGGTGTGCTGCTGGAGCGCAGCGGCGAGCGCACACCGGCCCTCGCTGTGGTGCTCGGCGTCCAGGGCAGCAAGCTGCAGCTGGCCGTTGGTTGGCCTGCCAGAACGCTGAACCTGCCCCGGCGGGATGTGCAGCCCGTCTGCCCGTTGCCTGCCGTCGCGTCGCCCCCGCCGCGACTGGGCATCACGCCCTGGGCCTTCAGCGCTGAGGATCTGGCCGCCGCCCAGCCCCGCCGCCGCGATCTCGGGTCCGCCTGGTGGCTTCTCGTGGAAGCGGCTGACGCCGACCTCAGCCTGGCTGCCTGGTGTGATCTGGTGTTCGGTGGCCAGGGGCCCCTGCAGCTCGCCGCCGGCTGGCTGTGGCTGCACGGTCCCCAGCTGCTCTTTCGCCTGCGACCCTCCGGCATCAGTCCGCGCCCGGCCGCGGATCTGCGCCAGCTGCGCCGGCAACGCCGCCAGCAGAGCCTGCAGCGCGAGCAGCAGCAGCGCTGGCATCAGGCTCTGCGTGCCCGTCAGCCGATCGATCCCGCGGCCCTGGCTCCCGCCCAGGCCCAGGACCTGGAGCTGCTGCGGCGCTGGGCCGGAGAAGACACGGCCACACCCCTGCCCGGCGAGCTGCGCAAGGCCCTCCAGGCTGCCCACTGCCACGCCGACAGCGGCGGCATCCGCCACCTGCTGGTGGATCTGGGCCAGTGGCAGCGGCACCATCTGCCGTCCCTGAGCCAGACCCCCTGGCAGCTCGGCTTTTCCCCCGCGCAGGAGGCGGAGGCCCAGCGCCTGCTGGCGCTCGCCGACCAGGAGCTTCCCGGCGATGGCGAGCGCGTCGACCTGAGCGCCCAGCGGGTGGTCACCATCGACGACGAGGACACCCGCGACATCGATGACGGGCTGGCCCTGGAGGCGGGCCCTGACGGCCAGCCCCGGATCTGGATTCACGTGGCCGATCCCGGCCGGCTGGTGGCCCCGGGCTCAGCCCTCGACCTGGAGGCACGGCGGCGCTCCACCAGCCTCTACCTGGCGCGGGGCACCCTGCCGATGTTCCCCCCCGAGCTCAGCAACGGCCCGTTCAGCCTGCGGGCGGGGCAGCGCTGCCCCGCCTGGAGCCTCTGGGTGGACCTGGCCGACGACGGCGGCGTGGCCGCCAGCGGAGTCTGCCGCAGCTGGGTGCACCCCCGCTACCGGCTCTCCTACGACGACGCCGACGAGCTGCTCGAGCTGGCTCCGCCCCAGGAGCAGCCGCTGCTGGAGCTGCAGGCCCTGCTGCAGCGGCGCCGCGCCTGGCGTCTGGCCCGGAGGGCCCTGCTGCTGGATCAGCCGGAGGGCCGCATCCGCGAAGAGGGTGGCGCCCCGCTGCTGGAGATCACCGAGCCCGGTCCGGCCCGCCAGCTGGTGGCCGAGGCCATGATCCTCGCCGGTGCCGTGGTGGCCGAGCACGGCCGCAGCCGCGGGCTGGCCCTGCCCTACCGCAGCCAGCCGCCCGCCGAGCTGCCCCCCGCCCACGAGCTCGAGGGCCTGCCTCCTGGTCCGGTGCGCCACGCGGCGATCAAGGCCTGCCTCAGCCGCGGGCACACCGGCTGCGCGCCCGCTCCCCACTTCAGCCTCGGTCTGCCGGCCTATGTGCAGGCCACCTCCCCGATCCGCCGCTACGGCGATCTGCTGGTGCAGCGCCAGCTGCTGGCCCTGGAGCGGGGGGAGGATCCGCTGGACGACTCGGCGATTCTCTCCCTGCTGGAGGAGCTTGAGGGGCCTGCCCGCCAGGCGGTGCAGATCAGCCGCGAGGATCAGCGCCACTGGCAGCAGGTGTGGTTCGAGGCCCATCGCGGCCAGCAGTGGGCCTGCTGTTTCCTGCGCTGGCTGCGGGCCCAGGACCGGCTCGCCCTGGTGCACGTGGAGGAGCTGGCGATGGATCTGCCCGCCCTGGCACCGGAGGGAGCCGAGCCGGCCACACCCCTGCTGCTGCGGGTGCAGCAGGTGGACCCCCTGCGCGATCAGCTGCGGCTGGTGGCCGGCCCCTGAAGCCGGGTCACCCGCAGCCAGGGGCCCCAGGGGTTGGCCACCGCCAGCAGCTGCACCGGCCCAGCGCTGGTGCGCTCCGCCGCCTGGGCCAGCCAGTGGTGCACGGCCGGCTCCAGGGTGATCAGGGGCCAGCGGCGCCTGGCTCCACCCGGGCACGCGCTGCTGCTGTCCAGCTGGTAGCCCCCCTGGCCATCGCCCACCAGGGCCCCGCTCCAGAGCTGTTCATGGGCTGTGGCCGGGGCCTGGGTCGGGGCCAGGTCGGCCTCCAGGGCGCCGGGGCGCTTCTGCGCCCCATCGAGCTGGCCGCCGGCATCCAGCAGCGCGGGATCGGCCAGGGCCGCCAGCTGGCGCTGCCGCCAGGCGTGGTGGTGCCAGGGGGTGTCCCAGAGTGGCAGGGGGCCAGCCGGCGCCACGCCGTCGTTGATCAGGGCCTGCTGCAGCTGCCGCACCGGCAACTCGGCCGGCGCGCAACCGCGCTGCAGGCAGAGGGCCGCCGCCAGCCCGGCCGCCTGGCCGATGTTGAGGATCAGGGGTTGCAGCCGGGTGGCGCCGTTGGCCATGTGGCTGACGCTGACGCACTTGTCGGCCGCCAGCAGGTTGGTGGTGTCGCGGCTCACCAGGGCGCCGTAGGGGATTGTGAACGGGGTGCCGCTCCAGCGTCCCCCCCAGCGGCAGCTCTTGGGAGCCAGGGGCCAGTCGTCGCCGGGGTAGTGGTGATCGTTGGCGTAATTCCCCACGGCGATGGCCTCCAGCGGCCCGTCCGGCGCAGCCAGCGGCCCGCCCGGCGCAGCCAGGGGGGCGATCGAGGCGCCTGGGCCGGCGGGCAACAGCTGCTGCTCGGTCACGGTCACCAGCCCCTGCAACCGCCGTCCCTCACGCCAGTAGGGCATCAGGGCCAGGGGCGACGGGCCCTCCAGGGCGTCAGCTCCTGGGGCATCGGGAAACACCTTGGCTGGCTCCAGCCAGCCCCCGCTGGCCTGCTCCAGAGCACCGGCGAAGGCCAGGCTGTGCTCCCCCATGGCGGCGAACAGATCGGCCTCGGCCGCCGGATCGCCGCTGAAGGCCCGCTCCAGCCCCGCGTGCCAGTCGTTGCCGTGCAGGGGCCAGTTGAGCATCACCAGATCCCCGGGCAGGCGCCCGTAGGTGATCGTGCGCTCCAACCCGAAGGCGTCGGTGGCCGCCGCGAACGGTGGCGCCAGCGGGGGTGCCGGGTGCGGGCAGATCCGCTCGCGCCGCAGTCGCCCCATCGCCACCCAGGTGGGCGACTGCACCGGCTGCTGGCTGAAGAACGGCTCGGTCGCCAGGCGTGAGGCCGGCGGCGCGCTGGGCTCACCCCAGAGCTCCCGGCTCTCCCAACCGAAGCGATGGGCGCTGCCGGCCAGGGCGATCAGCTCGCCCCGGTCGCTTCCATCGATGGCCAGCTGGGGTGCCACGGTGACCGGCTGCCCCTGTCGCTCCAGCTCCAGATGGGTGATGCGCTCGCCTTGCCGGCGCACCGCCCGCAGCCGGCAGTGGGGCCACCACTCCACCCCCGCGGCCTGCAGCCAGCGGCGCAGGATCGCCTCGGCGGTGGACGGCCGGTAGCCGAAACAGCTCACCCAGTTGTGGTCGAGCCCCTCCGGTTCCTCGGTGGCCAGCTGGCGCAACAGGGCCCCCCAGAGGCCCGTTTGCCAGGGGCTGAGTTCGTTGCCGTCGGGGCAGCACACGCCGGCGGCGCTCACCATCCCCCCCAGCCAGGCACCGGGCGTGAGCAGCAGGGTGCGGGCTCCGGCGCGGCCGGCCTGGATCGCCGCCGCCGCACCTCCTGTGCCGCCTCCCCACACCACCACGGGCTGCTGTCGGTCAGGCATGGCGGATCGGAGAGGCGAGACAGGTGAGGGGAGACAGGTGATGGGTAGGATCCGGCTCAGGCGCCAGGTTTTCGGGATCCGGCTGGCGATCGCCAGGGCCTCGAACCGCTCCACTCCAGGGCGCCGAGCCGGCGGCCGGGCGCGCCCGCTGGCCATCCACCGCCGCATGTCCTACACCCTCACCACCCCCCTCTACTACGCCAACGACCGGGCGCATCTGGGCAGCACGTACACCACCCTGGCCTGCGATGCGATCGCCCGCCATCGGCGCCTGCGGGGCGAGCGGGTGACCTTCATCACCGGCTGCGACGAGCACGGCCAGAAGATCCAGCGCACCGCCGAGGCTGCCGGCCTCAGCCCCCAGGCCCACTGCGACAGCGTCAGCGAGGGCTACCGCGACCTCTGGAGCCGCTGGCGGATCAGCCACGACCGCTTCATCCGCACCAGCGATCCGCGCCACCGCCAGCTGGTGGAGCAGTTCTTTGCCCGCGTGGAGGCCTCCGGCGATGTGCGCGAGGGCCGGCAGCAGGGCTGGTACTGCGTGGCCTGCGAGGAATTCAAGGACGACCCCCACGAGGCCGAGGATCCGGAATGTCCGATCCACCGCCGGCCCCTGGAGTGGCGCGACGAGGTGAACCTGTTCTTTCGCCTCTCCCGCTACCAGCCTCAGATCGAGGAGCTGATCCGCCGGCCGGGCTTCATCGCCCCCGCCAGCCGCCGCCGGGAGGTGGAGAACTTCGTGGCCGGCGGCCTGCGTGACTTCTCGATCTCCAGGGTGGATCTGCCCTGGGGCATCCCCGTACCCGGCCACACCGGCCACACCTTCTATGTGTGGTTCGACGCCCTGCTGGGCTACCTCACCGCCCTGCTGGAGCCGGATGAACCGGTGCTCCTGGACACGATCCTGCAGCGCGGCTGGCCCGCACAGCTGCACGTGATCGGCAAGGACATCCTGCGTTTCCATGCCGTGTACTGGCCGGCGATGCTGCTCTCGGCCGGCCTGCCGCTGCCGGAGCGGGTGTTCGGCCACGGCTTCCTCACCCGCGAGGGCCAGAAGATGGGCAAATCCCTGGGCAACGTGCTCGATCCGGAGGTGCTGCTGGAGCGCTGCGGCCACGACGCGGTGCGCTGGTATCTGCTGCGCGACATCCCCTTCGGCGATGACGGCGATTTCCAGCAGCAGCGTTTCAGCGATCTGGTGAACAGCGACCTGGCCAACACCATCGGCAACCTGCTCAACCGCACCAGCGCCATGGCCCGCAAGTGGTTCGCGGCCGCCGTGCCTCCCGCGGCCGCCGGCGCCGACGCGCGCCACCCCCTGGCCCTGGCCGCCGGCCAGGCGGCCGAGACGGTGAACGGCGCCCTTGAGGCACTCGACTTTCGCGCCGCCGCTGAGGCGATCCTGGAGCTGGCCAGCACCGCCAACGGCTATCTCAACGAACAGGCCCCCTGGAAGGCGATGAAACAGCCGGGGCAGGACGCCGCGGTGGCCGCCGATCTCTATGCCGTGCTCGAAGCCAGCCGCTGGTTGGCGGTTCTGCTGGCCCCCCTGCTGCCCGACCTCTCCGGGCGCATGCTGGCCCAGCTGGGTCTGGACGGCTTCGACTCCTCCCCCGCTGGCGGGGATCAGGACGGGGCCTGGCTCGCCGCCCAGCACTGGGGAGGCCTGGTGAGTGGCACCTCCCTGCCCGAGCCCCAGCCGGTGATGCAGCGGCTCGAACTCGACGCCCCCCTGTGAACCGCTCCCGGATCACCGGGAGCCTTGCCAGCTCCCTGCTGGCCGTCAGCCTGCTGGGCTGCACGCCGCCGCCGCCAGAGCCCGATCCGCCGGCCCAGCCGTTCGTGTTCCGCGCCCTCAACCTGCGCCGCCAGGATCAGCAGGGCCGGCCGCTGTGGGAGCTGAGCAGTCCGGAAACCCGCTACGACCTCACCCGCAAACTGGCCCAGTCGCGGGATGTCACCGGCACGCTCTACGAGCAGGGCGAGCCCCTCTACCGCTTCTCCGCCGCCAACGGCGTGGTGCTCAACGACGGCGAGCTGGTGCAGCTGGAGGGCCCGATTGAACTGGAGCGCCTGGATGGGGAGCGGCCCTTGCTGCTCACCGCCCGCCGGCTGCGCTGGTATCCCCAGCAGGAGCGCATGGAGATCGATCGCGATCCCAGGGCCAGCAGCGCCGACCTGGAGCTCACGGCTGGCCTGGTCCGTTTTCTGATCGATCAGGACCGGCTGGAATTGCGTCGGAGTCCGCAGCTGCGCCAGGGCGGCGAGCAACCGCTGCGCCTGAGCCTCTCCGAGCTCGACTGGACGCCGGGGACTGGCCTGCTGCAGGGCCGGGGCCCGGTGCTGGGCGAGCGGCAGCTTGGCGATGGCCTGCTGCAGCGCCTCACCTCCCCCGGTTTCACCGGCAACACCGGTGACCAGACGATTGATCTGCAGGCCCCGGTGCAGCTGCAGGATCCCCAGCGCCAGGCGGTGATCGATGCCCGCTCGACGCGCCTCGATCTCAGCCGCCGTCAGGCGAGCAGCAGCGAACCCTTCCAGGGCCGCCATGGCCCGATCCGCTTCAGCGGTGGCGGGTTCCGGCTCGACGCCGCCAGCGAAACCCTGCAGGTGCAGGATGGCTGCCGGCTGCAGCAGCCGGGCGAGCAGCTGCAGGCCGGCAGCTGCCGCTGGGCCTGGGGCGCAGGCACGGTGGAGGCCAGCGGCTCGGTGGTGCTGCGTCGCGAGGCCAACGGACTGGAAACCACCGCCGAGCGGCTGGTGGGCCGCATCGGCAGTGACGGCTTCGCCGAGTTCAGCAGCCCCGGCGGTGGCCGTGTGCGCAGCGAGCTGCGGCTGCCCGGAGGCGGCCAGGGCCCTGACGCCGCTCCCCTCAGGCCGGAGGGGAATCGCCGCCGCCAGCGGCCGCCAGCATTTCAGCTGTGAGCCGCTTTGCCCAGCCCTCGGTCCAGGTGAGATCACTTCGGCTGAAGCAGCGCGCCGACCAGCCGCCCAGCACCACCACCCCCTGATCGGCCAGGGGCTGCACCAGCACCGCCGGCAGACCGGGCAGCAGGGTCTCGAATTCATCCCGGCCCGGGTAGAGCGCCAGGTTCACCAGCGAAATCGCCTGCCGGCGCTCCTGGGCGCGCCGGCAGATCGGTCCAGGGCTGAACGACGCCTCCGCCAGCAGACCGCGCCGCAGCAGCAACCGGCCCCGCCACCACACCAGCACCACCGCGGCCGGACTGGCGGTGAGCAACATCTGGCTGCCCCAGCCGAGCTCCTGCCGCACCGGCTCCGGCAGATCACCGGCCAGCTCCAGACCCTCACGGCCCTGAAGGTTGGCCCGGCTGGCCGCCTCGGGCACGGCCCTGGTCCAGAGCACCGCCACCAGCATCAGCCCCACCGCCAGCAGGGCCGCCAGCACACCGGCACGGGTGAGGGCGGGATCCGGCTCGAGCGCCGTGAGCTGGTTGATCACCACCAGCGCCAGGCCCACCACCCCCACCGACAGACTCAGCCTGGCTGGCGGCGGCAGGGCCATGGCAGCGGGGGGACAGAGCGGAGTGCAGGCGGCAAACTAGGGCCAGCCGCCTCGCAGGTCGTTGTTCCGCTCCCCGTTGCTCGCCGCCCTGGCGGCCGTGCTGCTGCTGCTGACCCCGTGCAGCCCCGCTCTGGCGCAGTCGGCGGCTGACTTCCCCGCCAGTGCCCCTGAGGAACGGGTGGTCGACACGGCCGGCGTGCTCAGCCGCGCCGCCAGCTCCGAAGTGGCCCGCGAGCTGGAGAGCTTCCAGGCCGAGCGCGTGGATGCCCGGCTGGTGACCGTGAACCAGCTGGATTACGGCCTGGCCCTGCCGGAGCTGGGACGCCAGCTGCTCGCCCGCTGGCGCGATCCGGTTGGCGGCGGCCAGCTGCTGTTCCTGATTGACAGCCAGACCAACAGTGCCGCCGTGGTGAGTTCCGACGATCTGACCACCCAGCTCACCCCCGCCCTGCTGCGCAGCACCGGCCGCAGCACCATGGCCCTGCCGATCCGCGACGGAGCGCGCTACCGCCAGGCCAGCCTCGATGGCATCAGCCGGCTGCTCACTGTTCTGCAGGGAGGCGAAGACCCCGGTGAGCCCGTGGTGGCCTCCGTGGTCACGGCCCCCAGCAACGTGCCCACCCGGGAGGAAACCGCCGCCAGCAATGCCTTCACCTGGGTGGTGGTGCTGCTGGTGGTGGGTTCGGTGGTGCCCATGCTCACCTGGTGGGTGTTCTCCCGCTGATGCCGCCTCCGTCTCCCCACCCATGGGCCTGAACGACTGGCTGGGTGCCTTCAGCCGGGCCCAGAACCGCCAGATCAGCCGCGATCTGCAGCGGGCGGTGCAGGCTGCCCGCACGATCGAAGCGATCGAGCGCGACCATTTCAATGGGCGCCCCGTCCAGCTCGATGAGCAGCTCCCCCTGCCGCGTCCCGCCCAGGTGCAGCTGCGACGGCGCTTTCAGGCCGCTGTGGCCGTGTGTCGCGACGCCGTGTCTGCCCTGGAGGACCGGCGCCAGGTCCTGGGCCCCGAGGCCCAGCGCCAGCTTCTGGCGGTGGAGGCGGTGCTGGAGCGCTACGACCCCACCCGCCAGCGTGCCCCCACGGCGCTCTCCCGCGCACCGGAGGTGCTGCCCCGCAGCCTGATCGGTGTGCTCGACCGCTTCCGCGGTCAGCTCGATCCCGATGCCGAGGTGAACCTGCTGGAGGGCTTCCGCCGGCGCAGGGACGCCACCCTGGTGTCCCTGCGCATCCTGCTGTTGCTGGTGCTGGTGCCCCTGCTGGTGCAGCAACTCAGCCGCTCCCTGGTGGTGTCCCCGCTGGTTGACCGCTTCGCCCCTGACACCCCCTTCCTCACCTACCCCAAACCGGCCTTGGAGGAGGAGGCCGTGGAGAAACTGCGGGTGTTCAAGGAAGAGGTGGAATTCGATGCCCTGCTGCGGGGCCAACCGGTGCCTGAAGCGCCCCAGATGCAGGCCCTGCTGACCGAGCGCGCCCAGCTGCTCAAGGAGGAGGCCGACCAGCGCAGTTCCGAAGCGGTGAAGAACGTGCTGGCCGACCTGGCCGGGCTGCTGGGTTTTGCCCTGATGTGTCTGCTGGGGCGGCGCGAAATCAAGGTGCTGAAGGCCTTTCTGGATGAACTGGTCTATGGCCTCAGCGACAGCGCCAAGGCCTTTGCGATTATTCTGTTCACCGATGTGTTCGTGGGTTTCCATAGCCCTGAAGGCTGGACAGTGTTGCTCAACGGCATCGCCCATCACCTGGGACTACCGGCCCGCGAGAATTTCATCATGCTGTTCATCGCCACCTTTCCGGTGGTGCTCGCCACGGTGTTCAAGTACTGGATCTTCCGCTATCTCAACCGCGTCTCTCCCTCCTCGGTGGCCACGCTGCGCACCATGAACGGCGGTGGCTGAGCTGCCACCCGCCGCTGCCTGTGGCCATCTGCAGCTGATCACCGGCCCGGCCCGCAGCGGCAAGAGCCGCTGGGCCGAGCACCTCGCCCGCAGCAGTGGTCTGCCGGTGCACTACCTCGCCACCGGACCCGACCTGCCCGACGACCCCCTCTGGCAGGCGCGCCTGGCGCGCCACCGCGCTCGCCGGCCCTCCAGCTGGAGCTGCCAGGAGGTGGGGGCGGATCTGACGGCTGCCCTGGTGTCCTTGCCGTCCGCCGACCTGGCCCTGGTGGACTCGCTGGGCACCTGGGTGAGCTGGGGACTGGAGCTTGAAGAGGAGGTCTGGTCTGAGCGGGTGGACGCCCTGCTGGCCAGCCTGGCGGGCCGCTGTGCTCCCGTGCTGCTGGTGAGCGAGCAGACCGGCTGGGGGGTGGTGCCCCCCACCGCCATCGGCGGCCGCTTCCGGGACCGCCTCGGGGCCCTGGAAGAACGGCTCAGCGGCCAGTGCCGCCACCTCTGGCTGGTGGTGTCCGGGCGGGCCATGGATCTGCTGCCCCTGAGCCAGCCCGTTCCCCGCAGCTGATCCATGCCCCAGGTGGTGCTCTACCAGCCCCAGATCCCGCCCAACACCGGCAACGTGGCCCGCACCTGCGCCGCCACCGGCCAGGAACTGCATCTCGTGGAACCGCTGGGGTTTGAGATCAGCGATCGCCATCTGCGCCGCGCCGGTCTCGACTACTGGCCCTGGGTGCGCCTGCACCGCCATGGCAACTGGCAGAGCTTCCAGGCCGAGCGTCAGCGGCGGGGCGGGCGCCTGGTGGCCCTCAGTGCCCATGGGCGCAGCAGCTACATCCGCTTCGCCTTCGCCGCCGACGACTGGCTGCTGTTCGGCCGCGAGAGCGAGGGGCTGCCGGCGGCAGTGCTGGCGGAGGCCGACAGTTGCCTCACCATCCCCATGGCCCGCTCCCGCCACCATCCCGGCGGTGGCGTGCGCAGCCTCAACCTGGCCTCCGCCACGGCCGTGGTGGTGTACGAGGCCCTGCGCCAGCTGGGTGAGCTGGAGCCGTCCTGAGCTGGCCTGGGCTGGCCCCTCACCTTGCTGCTCCCAGTCCCGTCCGCTACTGTCTGCGCGGTCCAGGGGATGCAGGCTTCTCCACTGGGCTTTGTCGTTTGGGGACGAATTGAATGAAGCCAACCCACGCACTACGCACCGGTTTGCTACTTCTCCTTCCCGGAGTTGTGTCCATTCCGGCGATCGGTGTCGCCGTTTCCCAGCGGAACCCTCACGAGGTGCCGTTGGATCAGCAGCTGCTCACGGTTCCCCCCAACATCGAGGCGCCAGGCCCCACAGAGGTGCCCTCGGCATCAGGCGCCTCTGTCGCGAGCGCTGTCCTGGCCTTTGCCCCACTACCCGGCAGCACCGAGGCCGACAGCCCGCTGGTGGCGAGCCTCGGCAGCAGCGACAGCCGCTCCTCCCCGCCTCCACCCAGCGCTCCACCGCCGGTGCAGTCGAAGGGCGTGGTTCGGCTGGGAGACACGCTGCTGCAGATCGCCCAGCGCTACGGCATCACGATGCAGGAGCTGCTGCGCTTCAACCCGGGCCTGGACACGGCCCGGCTGGTGGCCGGCACGGAGATTCAGCTGGTGCAGTCGGCACCCGTACGTCAGCGGGCCGTGCTCGGCCTGCGGCCCAGCACCAGCGGGGGCCTGAGCTGGCCCGATCAGCCCAACCTTGGCCATCCGCAGCAGCCCTTCCATGACCAGGGAGCCCACACCTGGATCTGGCCCGCCAGCGGCGTGTTCACCTCGGGCTACGGCTGGCGCTGGGGCCGCATGCACCGCGGCATCGACGTGGCCAACAACGTCGGCACCCCGATCAAGGCTGCCCGCAACGGCCGCGTGGTGTTCTCCGGCTGGAACTCCGGCGGCTTCGGCTACCTGGTAACCCTTCAGCATCCTGATGGCAGCCGGTCGCTCTACGCCCACAACAGCCGCCTGATGGTGAGCGTGGGCCAGGAGGTGCGCCAGGGCACGGTGATCGCCCTGATGGGCAGCACGGGCAACAGCACCGGCCCCCATCTGCACTTCGAAATCCATCCCGCCGGCAGCAGCGCCGCGAATCCGCTCACCTTCCTGCCACCCCGCGCCTGATACACTCCACACACCGCGGCTCGGTAGCTCAGCTGGTTAGAGCGTGGGATTCATAACCCCAAGGTCGGGAGTTCAAGTCTCCCCCGAGCCATTTTGGTGTGAGGTTTGTGTTCAGCAGCTCAGATGATTTCTGCTGAGATCATCTCCGGCTAGGTCACATCCACCGCTGTGAATTTATCCACCCCCGGTGGCAGGTTTCGCGACACGGGACAGGCCTGCATCCGTTCTTTGATGTAATCCAGGTCAGTCTGTGCCACCTGCGGGGATTGGCCTGTCCCATCGGCGACATTCAGGATCACCCGAAACCGGCCCCTGACGCTCTGGAGGATCCAGTTGTCAGCAGCCGTCACGCCGAACTCAGTCTCAACCCGCTGCAGCGGCAGCTCGCGCTCCAGGGCATTGGCCACCAGATAGTGGTGCTGGCAGAGCAGCAGGGAGATCAGGTAGATCCGAAACCCAGGCATCGTCAGGCTGAGCTGCTGGGGCTCCCAGCTGCCTTCCGGGTTCAACCACTGCACCGTCAGATCGCTGCTGGTGCCACCGGGATGCTGGTGCTCACTCTGCAACCGGAACTGGAACTGACGTGGGCTGGTCATGGCGACAGGCGACGAAGGGACGAGGGAATGGCAGCAGACGGGGAACGCCCAACCGGAGGTGCCGGCAGCGCGGCGGCGGGCTGGGTGCTCTGGCGGCGCCATGCCTCCACACCGGTGAGCAGGGCCGAGCCCAGCAGCAGGGCAGAGAACCCCTGCCGCAGGCGCAGCTCGGGCAGATGGGGCGCGAGCCACTGGCCGGCCATGGCTCCGGCGGCCCCACCGAGCAGCAGGGGGATCAGCAGCGGCAGCACCGCGCTGGGCCAGTGGCCCAGCGCCACCAAGGCCACCAGGGCATTGGTGGCGATCAGCAGCAGGCTGGTGCCGCTGGCCATCGCCATTGGCAGGCCCGCCAGCAGCACCAGGGCCGGCACGATGGCGAAACCCCCGCCCACCCCGGCGATGCCGGTGAGCAGCCCCACCACCACCCCCTGCAGGGCCAGAGGCCCCACCCGGCCCGGCCGCTCGGGGTTGAGGGCGGCGTCCACCAGGACGCCCCGGCGGGTGAGCAGCCAGGCGGCCACCACGGCCGCCAGGGTGAACAGGGCCAGTTGCATGGCTTCGGGGATCAGGCCCCCCTTCACCAGCGATCCACCGATCCAGCTGCCGGCCAGGGCCGGCACGCCCAGCACCAGGGCCGGACGGGGCGCGAACAGGCCCCGCCGCAGATAGGGCGGCATGTTGGCCAGGGCGAGCAGCCCCACCACGATCAGCGACAGGGGCACGGCCTCACGGGTGGGCAGGCCTGCTCCGCTCACCAGCAGCGGCAGTAGCAGGATCGAACCGCCGGCACCGAGCACCGCCAGGAGGAAACCGATCAACGCCCCGCCGCCCAGCAGCAGCGCCCAGCTGGCCTCGATCACAGGGAGATCCGGTTCCAGGGCATGGCCGCCAGCAGACGGGCCATGCCGCAGAAGCCGCTGATGCCAGCGAACACCAGACCGGCTCCCACAAACCAGCTGAGCAGGATCCAGGCCGGCGCCACCGTGGAGCTGAGGATCAGGCCCAGCAACACCAGCGAGCCGGCGGCGATCTGCACCTGGCGCATCAGCGGCAGCGGTGCTCGCTTGAGTCGGCGCAGCGCCAGGCCGGCCTGCTCCCACGACGGCACACCGCCCTCCAGGTCGGCCAGCGAGTAGGGGTGGCCCTGGGCCTGGAGCAACCGCACAGCGCGGCCACTGCGGTTGCCGCTCTGACACACGAGCACCAGGGGGCCCTGGGGCAGATCGGCCTGGGCGATTCGGGCGAGGGGAATGTTGAGGCTGCCGTCGATGTGGCCGGAGGCGTACTCCACCGGTTCGCGCACATCGATCACCGTCACTTGCTGGTTCGCAAGCTGCTCGGCAAGGGCATGGGCGGACAGGCTGCTGGCCTGCTGCATGGATCGGGTGGTGGTCATGGGGGGTGGGATCGCTTGAACGATCGGGAAACGACGTGGATGGACAGAAACAAACGCGGAATCAGGACCCCAGCCGCAGCCGGGGATGGGGTCAGGTCAGCTGGGGAACCTCCAGGGGATAGCCCTCGTCGGCCCAGCGGCGCAGGCCACCACGCAGGTTGGCCACCTCGGCGCGGCCCGCCTTGAGCAGCTGCTGCGTGGCCAGGGCTGAGCGGCTGCCCGAGTGGCACACCACCACCACCGGGTGATCGGCGGGGATGTCGTTCTGGCGCTGGGCCAGATCGGGCAGCGGGATGGCCACGCTGCCGGCCACGCGACCATCCGGGCCCTCCAGTTCCTCGCTGGAGCGCACGTCGAGGATCGTCACGTCCTCGCGGTGGGCCGCCACCCAGGCCGGGGTCAGCTCCGGCAGGCCGGCATAGCTGCGGGCCACTGGCGCCCAGGCCGGGGTTGTCAGCGGTTCTCTGGGTTTGCCGGAGCGCAGGTTGCCGGGCAGGGCTTCGGCGATGCGGTGGGGGTGGGGGAGCTTCATGTTCTCCATGTGCCCCACGAAATCGCGCTCTGTGGCACCGGCGCCAAGCCGGGCGTTGAAGGCCTTCTCCTCCACCACCGAGGTGACCGTGCGGCCGGTGTAGTCGTGGCCGGGGTAGAGCAGGCAGGACTCGGGCAGGGTGAAGATCTGGCCGGTGATCGAGCTCCACAGGGTGTGGGCATCGCCCTGCTGGAAATCACAGCGCCCACAGCCCCGCACCAGCAGGGCGTCGCCGGTGAAGGCCATCGACTGGTCGTCGAGCACATAGGTGAGGCAGCTATCGGTGTGCCCCGGAGTGCTGCGCACCTGCAGATGGCGGCTGCCGAACGGCACCCGGTCGCCGTGCTGCAGGGGCAGGCTCACATTTTCGGCCCGGCCGCTGGCGGCCACGCCGATCGCACAGCCGGTGGCGGCATGCATCAGCCAGCTGCCGGTGACGTGATCGGCATGCACGTGGGTGTCGATGGAGGCCACCAGCTCGATGCTCAGCTCGCGGATCAGGGACAGATCGCGGCCGTGTTGCTCGAACACGGTGTCGATGATCAGGCCCTGACGGCTGGCCGTGTCAGCCAGCAGGTAGGTGAAGGTGCCGGTATCGGCGTCGAAGAGCTGCCGCACCAGCAGGGGCCCACCGCCCGCGGCGGCGGAGAGGGAGATGGGGGCGTCCGGATTGGAGACCATGGCGGCGGGACGAAACTTCTATGAGTATAGCCGCATAAAGGGCAATCAAGCACGTCGTTGTGGGCTGCGCTGCTCCAGCCAGCCCCGGGCACGGCTGCTGATGTCGCGGCCCGTGGCCCATGGCAACGGCAGCACCGTGGCGATCCCGGTGTTGCCCAGGTCCGTCAGCAGAGCCGAGGCAGGGTGGCGGCTGCCGGTGTCGATCGCCAGGACGGCCATCCCCAAGCTGGCGACGCTGCGCACGATCGTCAGCACTTCAGCGTGGATGGCGGCCAGGGACGGCACCGGCTCGCAGGGCTGCCTGCCGCTGGCCGCCTCCAGGGACTGGCTCAGGCCCACATTGGCCTTGCCGTCGCTGATCAGCACCACGATCACCTCGGCGATGTCCTTCGACGACAGGGCATTGCGGCCCAGCCGCAGGGCCAGAGCCAGGCCATGGGAAAGCGGTGAGCCGCCCCCGCAGGGCAGCCGTTCCAGCCGCCGGGAGGCGGCCGTGACCGAGCGGGTGGGTGGCAGTTGCACCTGGGCCGTCTGCCCCGAGCAGCTGATCAGGGCGATCTGGTCGCGGTGTCGGTAGGCCTCAGCGAGCAGTTGCAGGGCCGCCCCCTTGGCGGCCTGCATGCGGTTGAGGGCCATCGAGCCGGAGGCGTCCACAACAAACACCACCAGGGCTCCGGCCTTGCGGGCCAGCAGCTTGGCCCGCAGGTCCTCCTCCCGCACCAGCACCTGGCGACCCCGGACCCGGGCCTGCCGGGGGCTGAGCCGCCGGCGCCGTGCCTTCTGGTGGGGCGCCGCTGCCCGCAGGGTGGCATCGAGGGCCACACGCCACGTCGGCCCCCTGGGCAGCACGGGTTTCACGTAGCGCCCCCGCTCCTGGGAGCGCACCAGCCCTCGCCGGCCGCCGCGCCCCTGGCGGGCGGTCCGGCGGGCCGCCACGGCCAGCAGATCCGGCTCGAGCAGCACACCCTCCGGAGAGAACAGAAAACTGTCGGGCACCCCGGGCGGCCGCTCAGGCGCTGCCTGCTCAGCCTGCTCCTCGGCCTTGGCCTCCGGTTCCGGGGAGGGCGGGGGAGTGGATGACTCCGCTGGTGGTGGCGGCTGGGGCTGCTGCGGGGGTGGCGGGGGCTCCAGGGCCAGGGCCGATCGCGGCAGGATCACCTGCCACACCGCTTCGCGCAGGTCATCGGCCCGCAGACGCTCTCGCCCCTGCAGGGCAGCGTGGGCACGGGCGGCCCGCACGGCGAACAGGTCGGCTCGATGGCCTTCGGTGCCGGCCCGGATCGCCTCCTCCACCAGGTAGCGGGTCTGAGCCGGGGTGACGCGGGTGCGGCGCAGGCGCCGCCGGCTGGCCACCACCCGCCGCTGCAGCTGCTCCAGCCCAGGGCCGTACTGGCACCAGAACGCACCCGAGTCTTCAGCAAACCACAGCACCCGTCGCACCGCCTCCACCCGCTCCTCCACGGCCAGGGGGGCATCGGCGCTGAGCACCATGGCGAAGCGATCCAGCAGGTGAGCCCGCAGTTCCCCCTCGGCGGGGTTGGTGGTGGCGATCAGCAGGGGGCGGCAGGGATGGCGAAAACTGATCCCCTCGCGCTCCACCTGGTTGAAGCCCGCCGCCACCGTGGTGAGCAGGAGATCGGCCAGGCCCGGCTCGAGCAGATTGAGATCGTCCACGCACAGCACCCCCCGGTGGGCCTCGGCCAGCAGCCCCGGCTGGAAGACCGCGCGACCACGGCGCACCGAGGCCTCCACATCCACCGATCCCAGCAGCCGGTCTTCACTCACCCCCAGGGGCACCTGCACGAACGGTGCCGCCACCACCGTGCTCACCGGGTTGCGGCTGAGGCGGGCCCGCCGGGCCACCGTGGCGTCATCCCAGTCCCAGGGAGCCGCCGGGTCGGCCTGGGCGCAGGAGTGGCAGATCACCCGGATCGGCGGCAGCAGGGCATGGAGGGCCCGGGCCATCACCGTCTTGGCGGTGCCGCGCCGTCCGGCGATCACCAGCCCGCCCAGGCCTGGATCCACGGCCAGCAGCAGCAGGGCGGTGCGGATCCGCTCCTGATCCACCACGGCGTGGAGCGGGAACGGCTGAACCGCCGGTACAGCGCTCACCCCGGCCCGACCGCCACGGCCACGCCCTCCAGTTCGGCATCGGTGAGGTCATGCAGCTGGCGCAGGGACTCCAGGGTGTCGGGGGAGGCCTGCCAGATGCCGCGGCTGCTGGCCTCGAGCATGCGGCCCACCACGTTGCGAAAGGCCTCGGGATTGGCCTGGCGCAGCCGCTCGGCCATGGCCGGATCGAGGGCGTAGGTGCCGGCCGCCTGGTCGTACACCCACTGGTCGTGGAAGTCACTGGTGCCCGCCCAGCCCAGCAGGGCGGTCATCCGCTGGGAGATTTCGTAGGCCCCGCCGGAGCCCATCGCCGCCATCGCCTCGGCCCAGCGGGGATTGAGCAGTTTGCTGCGGTATTCCAGCCGCAGCAGCTCATCGAGCTCCCGGGGGGTGGTGTCGCGCGAGAACGACTCCACGAAGCTGGCCGGCACCCGCCGCCCCGGCCGCTCGGCCGCCTGGGCCACTTCGGCGGCCCGCTTGAGCCCGCCGGTGTTGGCGTAGTACTCCTGGATGTCGGTGAGGCCGTATTCCACCGAATCGATCTGTTGCACGACTCGGTCGGTGCTGCGCAGCAGGGCTGCCAGCACCTCGGGCCGCGCCTGGCCATGGTCGCTGCGGCCATAGCTGTACACGTTGCGATCGCGCCAGGTGTCGGCCAGATCTTCGCTGCTCTCCCAGTTGGAGTCGGTGATGCGGTCGTTCACAAGCGATCCGAAATCGCCGGCGGGATTGGAGAACAGGCGGGCGCTGGGGTTCTCCACCCCCTGGGCCCGCAGGGCATTGCAGTGGCGGCGAATGGCGTTGCGCTGCTCGGGCTCGTCGGCCTCGGCGGCGCGGCGGAAGAGATCGTCGAGCAGCTCGAGGATGTTGCCGAAGCTGTCGCGGAAGATCCCCGACAGGTTGGCCAGCACGTCGACGCGTGGATGCTCGAGCTGGTGGAGGGGAATCAGCTCGTAGCGCACGATCCGCCCCGTGCCCTCCTGCAGCGGCCGGGCCCCCACCAGCTCCAGCAGGATCGCCAGCGATTCGCCCCGGGTCTTGATCGCATCCAGGCCCCAGAGCATCACGGCCACGGTGTCCGGCCAGGCGCCAGCGTGCTCGGCGCGGTGGCGCTCGAGGAGGCGCCGGGCGATCTCACGCCCCCGGGCCATCGCTCCGGCCGACGGCATCCGGTATGGATCGAGGGCATGGATGTTGCGCCCGGTGGGCAGCACCCCGGCACCGTCACGCAGCAGATCCCCACCGGGAGCCGGGGGAATGTATTCACCGTTCAGGCCCCGCAGCAGGTTGCTGAGTTCCTCGCGGTTGCGCTCCAGCAGCTGCCCCACCTCCAGGGCCTGCCGCAGGGCCAGCCGGGCCGCGGGCTCCAGCTCCGGGTGGCGGTGCAGCAGGGCCTGCTCGCTGGCCTCCAGGGCGCTGGCGTCGGCGGGGGGCTCCTGGGATGCGATCTCGCCCAGAACCGGCTCTGGCAGATCTTCGCCGTAGCAGGCCTTGAGGTAGCTGAGGCGCTCCTGGGGATCGGGGGGCAGGCCCAGGGTGTGCAGGCCGC
Source organism: Cyanobium sp. PLM2.Bin73 (assembly GCA_007694915.1). GTDB lineage: Bacteria > Cyanobacteriota > Cyanobacteriia > PCC-6307 > Cyanobiaceae > NIES-981. The sequence continues at coordinate 49,995 of REEV01000059.1, forward strand.
TGGAGAACAGCCGCTGCTCCAGCAGCTGCAGGTAACTGCTGAGCTGCTGCAGGTAGGTGTCGAAGAGGGCCGTCTGGTTTCCCTGCCGGTCCAGACCGCTGGGCAGGGGGCAGTCCCGGTCCAGACCGGCATCGAACACGGCCTTGAGGATCGGCTCGCGCAGGGGGCCATGGCGGGAGGGATCCTCCCGGTATTCACCGATCAGATCCCGCAGCGCCACCAGCTCCCGGTACAGGCCGGCCCGGCCGTAGGGGGGCACGTTGTGGGAGATCAGCACGCCATAGCCACGGCGCTTGGCCAGCATCGACTCGGAGGGGTTGTTGGCCGCGTACACATAGAGGTGCGGCAGCTCCCCCAGCAGCAGGTCGGGCCAGGAGTAGCCGGTGTTGCCCAGGGGAGAGCCCGGCAGCCACTCCACCGTGCCGTGCATGCCGAAGTGGAGCACCGCGTGGACCTGCAGCTGCCGCTGCAGCCAGAGGTAGAAAGCGGCGTACTGGGGGTGGGGGGTGAGGTCGCGCTCGTACATCAGCCGCATGGGGTCGCCGGCGATCCCCAGCGGCGGCTGCACGCCGATCCAGACGTTGCCGAGGCGCAGGCCGCCGAGCAGAAAGCGATCCCCCAGGGTGCGGATGCCGGTGGCGGTGAGCGGGCCCCACTGCTGCTCGATGCGCCGGCTGTGCAGGGGCCCCAGCCACTGGCGCAGCTCCTCGGCGCTGACGCTGGCCAGGCTGGAGTCCTCGAACCGCTCCCCGGCCGGGATGCGGCTCAGCCAGGCCTCATCGGCCTCCTTCACCCGCCGCACCAGCTCCTCGCCATCGGCGGGCCAGTCAGCCGGGTCGCCGAGGTCGTAGCCCTGGCGCCTGAGGGCCTCCAGCAGGCCCATCAGCGAGGCCGGCACATTCAGCAGCGCCGCCGTACCGGTGGCGCCATAGCCCGGCGGAAAGCCGTAGAGCACGATCGCCAGCCGCCGCTGGGGCGGGGGAGTGCGGCGCAGGCGGATCCACGCATTGAGGCGGCCGGTGAGACGCCGCAGCCGTTCGGGCACCAGCAGGATGCGCTCGCCCACCAGGCCCCCCAGGGGCACGGGGTCGATGGCCCCGTCCAGCTCCGGCAGGGCGAACAGCACCACGCTCTGCAGCCCGCCGATGCCCTGCCGGGTCCAGGAGTGGATGTCCTGGATCAGCAGCGGCGCCGCCACCACATAGGGCACGTTCAGGGCCCGCAGGATGCGCTGGGCCACCTCTTCGCGCCGGCCCGCCTCCATGGAGCCAGCCGGTCCGCCCACCAGGGGGAACCCGATCGTGGAGACGATCGCGTCCACCGCCACCGCCTGGCGGTGCTGGGCCGACGGCGGCACACCGGCGCTGGTCATCCAGTCGCGCACGGCCATGTGCCCTTCCACGCCGTTGATGAACACCGGCAGCGGCAGTAGCCGGGCCGCTTCGAAGGCCCGGATCAGCTGGCCGATGTAGGGCTGGGCCGTGATCACGTGCTTGCGGTAGAGCAGCAGCCCCACCACCGGCCAGTTCTCGCGCTCAGGCCGGCTGGCCGGCCGGGTGCGCTGAAACCAGCCCAGGTAATCGGCGGGCTGGCTGAACAGCTGCGGGTGGTCGGGATGGATCAGGCCCATGGCGGGCGTGTCCTGGCGCGGGGGAATCGCGCCGCTCTCCAGACCGAGGCAGTGGCGGGCGAGGTAGAGAAACAACGCCGTCACGTTGGCGGGCCCGCCGGCATTCCAGTAGCCGTAGAGCACCAGCCAGTGGCGCAGATCCTGGGCCCGGCGCGAGGGCAGGAAGCGCAGCAGCTTCGGACCCACCTTCAGGAAGCCCACATAGGCCGCCAGCCGGTCCTCCTCGCGGCCGCCGCTGAACTTGTCCAGCAGGGCGCGCACGGGTTTGGGCATGCCCTTGGAGCCGGAGCCGATCGCGAAGCGGCCGAGCCGGGTCAGGGCCATCAGCTCCAGCGCTGACTCGAACACCAACCGCACCGGGATCTCCCCGGCCCGCTGGCTGAGCCACTCCACCTGATCGAAGTCGAAGATCAGGCTGGCGAACAGCACATCCGCCCCGGCCAGGGCGGCCTCCAGCGCGGCGCTGCGCTCCCGCAGGTCGTGATCGCTGAAGATGGCAATCTCCAGCTGGGGGCAGCGTTCCATCGCCCGTGCCGCAGCCTGGCGGTAGAGGGCGGCGTTGAACACCTCAAACCCGGCCACCAGCACCACCCGCCGGCGTTTCGCCTGCTCCCCGCTCTCCGCAGTGGGGGGGGTGCTGGCTTCTGGTTGGGCGCTGCCGATCGTCATGGCCGGCTGCTGTTCTGTCTTCATTGTGTTGCGGATCCAGAGCACCGGCCGCCCGGTCCTGCGTCTATTCACCGGCCGTGGTGATTCCCCCGGCCGCTGCCCGCTCAGGCCGGCTGGGTCATGCTCAGAGAAGTACCCCCACGCCTTTCAAAGCGATGGCCCTGTCCCGGCAGACCACCGTCAGCAGCGGCCCCCCCCGGCTGGTCCCAACGGCTGTGGCTCTGGCCCTGGGGGGACTGCTGCTGGGCCTGCTGCTCTGGCCCGGCAGCCTCTGGGCCGCGGACGTCCCCCAGCGCTGGAGCCTCGCCGACGGCCAGGGGCAGCGCTGGGCCGTGACCCTGTTCAACCAACCTGATCCTGCCTACCCCGAGGGCCCGCGGTTGCGGGTCACGGCTCTGGCACCAGCAGCCCAGCCGGGCCAGGGACCGAGCCACACTGCACCGCTGGTGCTGCGGGATGTCTTCAGCGGCAGCTGGAGCCTGCCCAACGTCAGCGAGGAGCTGGTGCCGCCCGACGCCGCGGAGATCCCGGCCGCCAGTGCCCAGTTCGGTCTCGATGGCCTCAGCGGCAGCCCCCGCGATGCAGGGCCGTTGCGGCTGGAGATCCCCCTGGCCGGTGGGGCCACGGCCACGCTGGTGCTCGGTCCGGCGCACACGGCCGCCCTGGTGGATGGGATTGCCGGAGCCTGAGTGCTGGGTGCTGAGTGCCCAGGCGCGCGGGCCGAGATCGTTGGCTTGTTGCGTTAGAACCCCACCTCCCGCATGCCTCCCATGCCGCTGTTGAACCCCCTACTGCCCCGGCTCCTGGCGGCGATGTGCTGCCTGGGCCTGCTGCTCAGCGGCGCTTCACCGGCGCGGGCGGATTTCAGCCTCCCACCCTTGCCCTATCCCGTCGATGCCCTCGAGCCGGCCATCGACGCGCGCACGATGGAGATCCACCACGACCGGCACCACGGCGGTTATGTGGCCAAGCTCAACGCCGCCCTCGCCGAGCGCCCGGAGCTGGCCGGCCTGTCGCTGGAGGAGCTGCAGGGGCGGGCGCGTCGGCTTCCCGAGGCCGTGCGCAACAACGCCGGCGGCCATTGGAACCACAGCCAGTTCTGGACGGCTATGGCTCCCGTGGGCGAGGGTGGGGAGCCCTCGGAACCGCTCCTGGAGGCCATCAACGGCAGTTTCGGCTCAGCTGAGGCCCTCAGACAGCAGTTTGAGAAGGCCGCCGCCGCCCGCTTCGGTTCGGGCTGGGCCTGGCTGATCCTGAAGCAAAACGGGGATCTGGCGGTCACCAGCACGGTCAACCAGGACAACCCGCTGATGAACCTGAGCGGGATCGAGCGGGGCACGCCGCTGCTGGGCCTCGACGTGTGGGAGCACGCCTACTATCTCAGCTACCAGAACCGCCGGCCCGATTACATCGCCGCCTGGTGGCCCCTGGTGAACTGGAGCGAGGTGAACCGGCGCTACGCCGAGGCCACGGGGCTCAGCCCTCGAACTCCCGGCGAGGAGCGCTGACGCCGGCCGGTTCGCTGCCCTTGATGTAGGCCAGCATCGTGTCGGCGTCGGAGGTCTCGAAGGGATCCACCGGGCAGTTGTCGCCGAATTCGGGCTCGAGGAACACCTTCTCGATGTGGCCGTCGTTCACCAGCATCGAATAGCGCCAGGAGCGCAGGCCGAAGCCCAGGTTCGACTTGTCCACCAGCATGCCCATCTTGCGGGTGAACTCACCGTTGCCATCGGGCAGCAGGAACACATTCCTGGCTCCCACCTGCTTGCCCCACTGGAACATCACGAAGGCATCATTCACCGACAGGCAGATGATCTGATCCACGCCGTGGGCGCGGAACTCGTCGTAGAGCTCCTCGTAGCGCGGCAGATGGTTGGAGGAGCAGGTGGGGGTGAAGGCACCGGGGAGGGCGAACAGCACCACCTTCCTGCCCTTGAAGATGTCGTCGCTGGTGAGGTCCTGCCAGCGGTAGGGATTCGGCCCCGGCACCGACTCGTCCCGCACGCGGGTCTTGAAGGTGACGTCAGGGACGCGATCGAGAACGGCCATGGATGGGTCGGCGATACAGGGAATCGGCAATGAGAGGCAGCGGGCCCCCAATGCACCCAACCCTAACCCATAGTCACTTCGGATAAGCTTCTATAGCCATAGCGTCAGCCATCCCTGCGCACCGCCACGGCGCCGGGGGCGAACAGGAACACCTCCTCGGCGATGCGGTGCACCTGCCCACACAGCGCGGCGATGCCGCCGCAGACGAAATCGATCAGGCGCTGCCCTGGGCTGTCCTCCAGCCAGGCGGCATTCACCAGCACGGTGTGCCGGGCCCGCACCGCCTCGATCACCCGGCGGGCATCCTGGACGCTGCGCGGGGTGAACACCAGCACCTGAGTGCCGTTCGCCGCTGGAGGCGAGAGCCGTGAAACGTGGTCCTCCCGGGCGGCCGGTGAGGGAGCGGGGGAGGGCGAGGAGGGCGTTCTCGTCAACTGGACCCTGCCGGACTGGAGTGAGCCTGTCCGCCCCTGGGTTCGGGGCGAGCGGATTACAGATGGGCTTCGGCTTTGTGTGACGCGTGGTATCGCCCCGCCGGCGTCAGGTCAGGGGCCGGCTGCAGAGTTCGACCAGAAAGGCAAGAGCCAGTGGATCCCCCACCCCGCGGCGCTGCCAGCTGCGAGCGGCGCTGAGCAGGTCGCGGCGACGGCGATGGAGGTGGTCGAGCTCCCGGCGCAGGCGAACGAACAGGTTCTCGTCCTGGCAGCGCCGCAGGCAGTGGAGAAGTTGCCGGCTGCGCAGCCGGCAAGTGTCGGCTTCGCGGCAGAGGCTGCCGAGCAGGCTCTCGGCGCTGGTGACGGTGGTGGGCCCGGCCATCGTGGTCAGGCCGCCAGGGGAGCGGTGTCGATCAGGGCCGGCGCCAGCCGCAGTCCCGACCCGCCGCTGGGAACCTCCAGCAGCTGGGCGCAGCGGAAGCGGGAGATCAGCCGGGTGGTGGTGACGCGGGTGGTGCCGATCAGTTCGCCGATGCGCTCGTGGGTGAGGCGAAAGGGCAGATCGCACCACTCGCCGCAGCGCCGCCCCAATCGGTTCACCAGCAGGGCCAGCAGGGCATGGAGGCGCTGTTCGGCCGAGCCCAGGTGGCGGATGCGCAGGAGCTGCAGGGTCCACTCGTTAACGGCGTCAAAGCCCTGCAGCTCGGCGGCGGCGCCATGACTGCGGAAGCAGAGGGGGGTGAGAGCCTCCACGCACACGCCCTCACTGCAGAGGCGGTCGGTGCGCAGGTGGTCGCCGCTCTGCAGGAAGGCGATGGTCATGCCCTCGGTTTCCTCGCAGGGGCAGTAGACGCGGGCCACGCCCTCCAGCACCTCAATCGAGCTGCAGGCGGCGTGCAGATTGGAGTCGATCAGCACGGACTGGCCGGTCGGCACGCGGACGGCGGCCACGGGATCGTCGGGCAGGAAACGGAACCCCATCACGTGCGCAGCGGTGCTTGTTGAGAACTGCTCGCAACCTAGACGCCCAGGGTGCCCTTTTGCAAGCGATTCTCAATAGCAAGGGGCATTTGCAAGGCTGGGGCCCGGGCGGGCGTGGCCGGGGCCCGGTCTCAGGCCAGGACCCGGTAAGTCGTGCGCAGCCGTTGTGAGCTGCCGGGCTGCAGCACCAGCCTCCTCTCGCCTGTGGCCAGGGAGCCGCGCGGGGCCGTCCAGGGTTCGAGGCACGCCATCGGCCGGGGCGGGTCGCTCCAGATCACCACCAGGTCCAGGGGGGCGGTGGTCTCCAGCTCCAGCGCAGCGCCAGCACTGGGGTCGAGCAGGCGCACCGTCTCTGCCGGACCGCTCAGCAGGTCCACCCCTTCGGCGAGCAGATCGAGCTGCTGGCCGGTGTCGCAGTTCTGGCCGGTGCGTTGATCCAGCCCGCAGGCTGGCAGCCCTTCAAAGCGCGCCGTGGCCAGATCGGCGATGGCGAAGTAGGGGTGCAACCCGAAGCTGAAGGGCATGGCCTCCTCGCCCTGGTTGTGCACCGCGGCCTGGATGTCCAGGACACCCCGAGCCAGCCGCACCTCGAGCTGCAGCAGGAACTGGAACGGGTAGTGCGCCAGGGTGGCGCCACAGGACGCCAACTCCAGGACTACACCGCGGCCGTCCTGCAACGGACCCATCCGCCAGGGCTGATCGCGGGCGAACCCGTGCTGCGGCATGGGAAAGTGCCCCTGGGACAGAGACAGGGTGTCGCCTGTCAGGCCCCCGCAGATCGGGAACAACACCGGGATGCCGCCGCGCACCGTCAGGGCCGGGTCGCTGAAGCGCTTGAGATCGAGATAGAGGCGTTCGCGCCCGCCGCTGCGCCAACCGCTGACCAACCCCCCACGCTCCGGCACCAGCCGCAGCAGATCACCACTGCCCGGATCGCTGAATTCCCAGTGGGGGTAGGGGGTGTCGCGACGAACCAGGACCATGGGGGGGGGTGCAGGGCTCAGCGACGAGGCTCGGAGCCACCGGTGCGCCGGCGGCTGGCCATGCTGGCGATCTTGTTCTCCACCGCCCGCACCAGCGACTTGCTGCGGTTCACCTCGCCGATCCGCTCGCCCTCCTTGGGCCTCACCAGGGGGTTCTCCCGCAGCTCACTGCGCAGCTGGCTCAGCAGGCGGAAGTGGGTGGTGGTGTTGTGCTTGCGCAAGACCGCGGGATCCCAGGCCATGGAGTGGTGCTGTTGTGGGATCAGCCTATGGCCCAGGAGGCGGGCGGTTGTGATAAATTGTCAAAGACAACTGGAAGTCGATACGAGTTCGCTTTGGCCCGAGCCACTTTGAGCTGAGCCTTCGGCTTTATGTCCCGGCCATTCGGCCCCGGCAACTACCCCCCCGGCCACTGATCCGCCCCTGGGCTGATCCCGAAGCCATCCATCGGCACGCCAGTTCCGTCCAACCCTTTCACCCTCCCAAACGAGCATGTCCCGCCTCGTCGGTCTGCAGGCCCCTGATTTCACAGCCACCGCTGTGGTGGATCAGGAATTCCAGACGGTCACCCTGAGCCAGTACCGCGGCAAGTACGTGGTGCTCTTCTTCTACCCGCTTGATTTCACCTTCGTGTGCCCCACGGAGATCACCGCCTTTTCCGACCGCTACGCCGACTTCACCAGCAAGAACACCGAAGTGCTGGGCGTGTCTGTTGACAGCCAATTCTCCCACCTGGCCTGGGTGCAGACCGAGCGCACCAGCGGTGGCCTGGGCGAGTGCAAGTACCCCCTGGTGGCCGACCTCAAGAAGGACATCGCCCGCGCCTACAACGTGCTCGACGAGGAGGCCGGCGTGGCCCTGCGCGGACTGTTCATCATCGACCCCGAGGGAGTGATCATGCACAGCACGATCAACAACCTGCCCGTGGGCCGCAGCGTGGATGAGACCCTGCGCGTGCTGCAGGCCTTCCAGTATGTGCAGAGCCACCCCGATGAGGTGTGCCCCGCCAACTGGCAGCCCGGCGACAAGACCATGAACCCCGACCCGGTGAAGTCCAAGGACTTCTTCGCGGCCGTCAACTGAGCCGAGCCATTGTCAGGAGGGCCCCTTACGGGGCCTTTTTTCATGCGCCCCGATCAGGGGTCCTGTTTGAGGCTGGCCAGCAACGGCAGCCCATCCAGCCCGCCGGTGAGGACCTCGCAGGCGCGCTCGGGGTGGGGCATCAGCCCGAGCACGTTGCCGGCCTCATTGCAGAGGCCCGCCACATCCCCCACCGAACCGTTGGGGTTGGCGGCATAGCGCAGCACCACCTGGCCATTGGCCTCCAGCTGCTCCAGCGCTTCGCCATCGCATTGGTAACGCCCCTCCCCATGGGCGATCGGCAGTTGAATCGAGGCGCCGTCGCCGTAGCCCTGCAGCCAGCGGCAGCGGCCAGGCCTCACCTCCAGCTTTGTGGGCTCACAGATGAAGTGCAGGCCGGCATTGCGGGTGAGGGCCCCAGGCAGCAGCCCCAGTTCGGTGAGCACCTGAAAGCCGTTGCAGATGCCCAGCACCGGCCCGCCGCTGGCAGCGAAGCGCTGCACCGCCTCCAGCACCGGCGCGAAGCGGGCGATGGCCCCGCAGCGCAGGTAGTCGCCGTAGCTGAAGCCGCCGGGAATGACCACGGCGTCCACGCCGGCCAGGTCGTTCTGCTCGTGCCAGAGAAAGGTTGTGGGCAGGCCCAGGCAGCCCTCCAGGGCCCAGCGCACATCCCGGTCGCAGTTGGAGCCCGGGAACACCACCACGCCAACACTCATGACTGTTCGCCCCCGGCCGGTTCGCGGATCTCCAGGCTCCAGTTCTCGATCACCGGGTTGGCCAGCAGGCGATCGCTGAGCAGCTCCAGCTGGCGCTGGGCGGTGTCCCGGTCGGGGGCCTCCAGCTCCAGCTCGATGGCCTTGCCGATGCGGAGCTTGCGCACACCCTCCACTCCCAGCCGGGCTGCCGCCGCCCTGGTGGCCTCCCCGGCCGGATCGAGCACCGAAGGCCTCAGGGAAACCTGAACACGAGCGAGATAGGTGGGCACGGAAGAGCTGGTTTTGTTAAATCTTGGCAGTCCAGCGGTTTCATGCCTGCCCCGCGGTGGAGGTTGAAAGCAGATGCGGTGGCGCTGGTGCTACACCCTCCACCCCCCTAGGGTTCAGAGCTCCACTGAGCGTGGCGGCCCTGCTGGTCGCAACCCTCCTGGGCGGACTGCCGCCGGTGGCCCTGCAGTGCCGGCTCGATGGGGGACCCTGGCGGGACTGCCTGATGCGGATCGAGAGCATCGGCCAACGCTGGAGTCTGGAGGTGGACCGGGAGCAGCTGTGGTTTGAGCACGACGACCGGGGGCTGGTGCGAATGCGGCGCCGGGGCAGCTGGGTGCCGGTGGAACCCCACTGGAGCGCCGACGCCGCCCTGTGCTGGGACGGCATCTGCGCCAAGGGTGAGATCCCCTCGATTGAGCTGAATCGGACCAGAGGGATCAGCTGAGCAGGTCCCCCAGGGCGGACTGCAGGTCGTCGGCGGGCCGCTGAAAACCCAGCGCCACCACCTCCAGACCCGGCGGCGCATCGCTCTGGAGCCCTGCGGTATCGCTGAACCAGCTCTCCAGCCGCGGGCCCACGGCCTGGAGCTCCAGCACCCGGGCCTTGCCGCTCAGGCGCAGCCGGCCCTTGAGCCGCACCAGGCCGTGGCTCTGAATCAACTGGCGCAGGGCCCGCTCCACCTCGGCGCGCTCAAAGCATCCCGGCAGCTGCAGGGCCTGCGCCTCAATCGCCACATGGTGGTGATGCTCGTGGTCGTGGTGATGCTCGTGCTCATGGTCGTGGTCGTGCCCGGCGCCCTGGCCGTTGCTGCCGCCGGCGCGGTCCTGGTAGAGCCCCAGCACCAGTTCCGGCGCCACGGCACCCCGCGCCATCGGCAGCACCGGCGTGCCCGCTCGGATGCCGCCCTCCACCCGCGCGCGCACCTGCCCTAGTCCGGCGGCATCCACACAGTCGGCCCGGCTGATCAGCACCAGATCGGCGCTGGCGAGCTGCTGGGCGAACAGCTCATCGATGGCGGTGGCGTGGTCGAGGCTGGGATCGGCCTGGCGCTGGGCCTCCAGCGCGGCCGGATCAGCCACCACCGCGCCGGCGGCCAGCGCTTCACCGTCCACCACGGTGACTACCCCGTTCACCCGCGTGCGCGAGCGGATCGCGGGCCATTGGAACGCCGCCACCAGCGGCTCTGGAAGCGCCAGTCCGCTGGTTTCCACCACGATGCCGTCCAGTTGATCGGCCCGCTCCAGCAGGGTGGTCATGGTGGGCAGAAAATCGTCCTGCACCGTGCAGCACAGGCAGCCGTTGGTGAGTTCCACCAGGCGGCCGTCGAGCTCCTCCTCCGGGCAGAACCCGCAGCTTCGCAGCAGGTCGCCATCGATGCCCACCTCACCGAACTCGTTCACGAGCACCGCCAGCCGCTGGCCGCTGCCCAGCAAGAGGCGGCGCAGCAGGGTGGTCTTGCCGGCGCCGAGAAATCCGGTCACCACCGTCACCGGCAGGCGCCGCGCTGGTGCCACCGGCCCCGGACCGCCCGCGGGGGCTGGGATTGACGATCCGTTCATCGGCACCCCAGGCTTTCGCTGGTGCTCACACCGGTGAGCGGGTTGGTGCCGCTGGCGCGCTTGCAGAGCTGCTTCTGCTCCGGCAAATCCAGCACCGCATCGGTGAAATCGGCCCCATCGATGCGGGCGCCGCTGAAGCGGCTCTGCATCAGCATCGCGTTGCGCAACACCGCCCCCTGCAGGTCGCTGTCGTCGAAGCGGCTGGCGTAGGCCACCACATCCTCGAGATTGGCCCCGCTCAGATCCGTGCTGCGCAGGTTGCTGTTGTTGAACACCGCGCCGCGCAGGTCGGAGTCGCTGAAGTTGTACCCCTCCAGGTCGGCCTTGAGAAATTCCGCCTGCAGCAACTGGCGGCCGTGCATGTCGGGCTGGATGTCCTGCAGGGCCCGCTGGCCGCGCAGCTCCGGTGCCGTGATCGCTGCGGCCGGGGGTGCTGACAGCAGCAGGCCGGCGGCTGCCAGCAGCAGCGCCAGCAGCAGGCCCAGGAGGGTCGTGGTGGCTGTCCGCGGCTTGGATCTGCTCAACGGCGGAGAGTTGGACATGGGTGCGCACCTACGGTGAAGGATCAAGTTATGGCAACCATGGCGATGACCCTGCGGGTGGTGGTGCCCCCCCATCCCCTGATCGGGCACTGGCTCTCGGTGCTGCGCGACCGTCGCACCCCCGCCCCGCTCTACGGCACCGCCACGGCCGAACTGGGACGCTGGCTCACCTATGAGGCCCTGCGCGACTGGCTGCCCCACCGCCCCGTCAACGTCGAGACCGACCGGGCCTGCTGCCAGGGCCAGGTGGTGGACGTGTCGGTGCCGATCCTGGCCATTCCCCTCTGCCCCGAAGGCCTGGGGCTCTGGGACGGGGCCAAGGCGGTGCTGCCCGCCGCCCGGGTGCAGCATCTGCACCGCGGCCAGCCGTTGCCTCTGGCCAGCATCGATCCGCGCTGTGGGGTGCTGGTGTTCGCCGCCGAAGTGGGTGGCCCCGGCGACCTCGACGCGCTGCTGGCAGCCTTGCGGGAGCGGGGTGTGAGCGGCCCGCGCCTGCGCGTGATCACCGCCCTGGCCGCCAGTGAGGGGCTCAAGCGGCTGGGCGAGTCGTTCGCCGACCTCATCCTCTACACCGCCTGCATCGATCCCGAGCTCAGCGCCGAAGGCCACATCAGCCCGGGCATCGGCCAGGTGAATGAGCGCCTGTTCGGGGCCTCCCTCGCGGACGTGGCCGTCACGACTGCCTAGGCTCTGGCTGGAGCTGCCCTCCCCGTCCGGATCCCCTGCCATGGCTGATCGCCACCCCCACGATCGCGCCCCCGCCGGCCGGGGCCGTGTGGATGCGCTCAGCGCTGAGCGCTGCGATCAGAGTTCCGCCCTGCTGGCCAGTGCGGTTGCCGGTGCGGTGCTCGGAGCCGCCGGGCTGGCCTGGTGGCTGCTGTCGGTGGCGGAACGGCGGCGCCTGGCTGCCCGCCAGCAGCGCAATCTGGCCCTCTCACGTCTGCAGGGAGGCGCAGATCCCCACGACGAGCCCTTGCCGCGCCCGGCAGCCACCCCCCAGACGGTGGGGGAGGCCACAGCCCACGACCGGGATCTGCACGACAAGGTGCACGAACTCAACCAAGCCATCGAGGCGGTGCGCCGCCAGCTGGAGCAGCTGCAGCCCCAGGGCTGACACCGCCGCGCTCGGAACCACTGCGCCGGCAACCGCTGCTCTGGTGAGCCTCACGCCATGGGCCAGCCGTTCGCTGCTGCCGCCGCTGGGTAGGTTGCTCAACAGCCTCAGCGCTCGCTCTCCATGCTCCGCTCCGCCGCCGTCACCCAGGGCATTCAGCGCTCCCCGAACCGGGCCATGCTGCGGGCGGTGGGTTTCGGGGACGGCGACTTCAGCAAGCCGATCATCGGCATCGCCAACGCCTACAGCACCATCACCCCCTGCAATCTCGGGCTCAACGATCTGGCCCGGCGGGCGGAACAGGCCGCCCATCTCGCCGGTGGCATGCCCCAGATGTTCGGCACCATCACGGTGAGTGATGGCATCTCCATGGGTACCGAGGGGATGAAGTATTCCCTGGTGAGCCGGGAAGTGATCGCTGACTCGATCGAAACCGCCTGCAACGCCCAGAGCATGGACGCTCTGCTGGCGATCGGTGGCTGCGACAAGAACATGCCCGGAGCCATGCTGGCCATGGCTCGCATGAACATTCCGGCCATCTTTGTGTATGGCGGCACGATCAAGCCGGGAAAACTGGGCGCCTGTGACCTCACGGTGGTGAGTGCCTTCGAGGCGGTGGGCCAGTTCAGCGGCGGCCAGATCGATGAGCAGCAGCTCACCGCCATCGAGAAGAACGCCTGCCCCGGTGCCGGCAGCTGTGGCGGCATGTTCACTGCCAACACGATGAGTGCCGCCTTCGAGGTGATGGGCCTGAGCCTGCCCTACAGCTCCACCATGGCTGCAGAGGACACGGAGAAGGCCGACAGCGCCGCCCGCAGCGCCGAGGTGTTGCTGGAGGCCGTGGAGGCCGACATCCGGCCGCGGGATCTGCTCACCCGCGAGGCGTTCGAGAACGCCATCAGCGTGATCATGGCGGTGGGAGGGTCCACCAATTCGGTGCTGCATCTGCTGGCCGTGGCCCGCACCGCCGGCGTGCCCCTGGCGATCGAGGATTTCGAAGTGATCCGCCAGCGGGTACCGGTGATCTGCGACCTCAAGCCCAGTGGCCGCTACGTGACCGTGGATCTGCACAACGCCGGCGGCATCCCCCAGGTGATGAAACTGCTGCTCGATGCCGGCCTGCTGCACGGCGACTGCCGCACCATCGAGGGCAAGACCCTGCGCGAGGTGCTGGCCGCTGTGCCCTCCGAGCCGCCGGCGGGGCAGGACGTGATCCGCCCCCTGAGCAACCCTCTGTACGCCAAGGGGCACCTGGCGATCCTCAAGGGCAACCTGGCCGAGGAGGGCGCCGTGGCCAAGATCAGTGGCGTCAAGAACCCGGTGATCACCGGTCCGGCGCGGGTGTTCGAGAGCGAGGAGAGCTGCCTGGCCGCCATTCTCGACAAGCAGATCAACCCCGGCGATGTGGTGGTGGTGCGCAACGAGGGTCCGGTGGGAGGCCCCGGCATGCGCGAGATGCTCAGCCCCACCGCCGCCATCGTGGGCCAGGGCCTGCTCGATTCGGTGGCGCTGATCACCGACGGCCGCTTCTCGGGCGGTTCCTTCGGGCTGGTGATCGGTCACGTGGCCCCCGAGGCCGCCGTGGGTGGCACCATCGGTCTGGTGCAGGAGAGCGACAGCATCACCGTGGATGCCGACCAGCTGCTGATCCAGTTGAACGTGAGCGATAAGGAGATAGCCCGCCGCCGCGCCGCCTGGGTGAAGCCCGAGCCCCGCTACCGCACCGGCGTGCTGGGCAAGTACGCCCGCCTGGTGAGCAGCAGCAGCCAGGGTGCGGTGACCGACCAGATCGAGCTCAGCCCGGGGGGCGGCGCCGGCCGCTGATCAGGCCAGCAGGGCCCGCAGGCGCCGGGCCAGGCTCTCAAGGGGCGGTCCCTGCTCAGGCCGCTCGCAGCGCTGGCCCGTGGCGGCCTCCATCCACACCGGATGGCTGCCATGCCAGAGCAGGGGGCGATCGGGATCGGTGCACCAGGCCAGGGTGAGGTGGAGGTCGGCGCCACTGGGGTAGAGCTCCAGCTCCAGGTCGTCCGCCGGCAGGCGCTGTCCTGCCGGATCCCTTGCCTCCAACAGCAGACAGCACTCCTGCAGGGCCTGGTCGCTGTCGCTGGGAACCTGGCAGCGCACCCCATGGCGCAGGGGCCGGCGGCAGAGATCGGCAGCGGCCGCCACCAGCTCGCAGAGTTCGCCCGCCGGCGGCAGCTCAGGGGTAGGCACGGATGGCGTGCAGGCTGAAGTGAATGGGGCCGGCGCGAAAGCCGCTGTTGGCGGAGCCGTCGTCGCCGAAGCGCGAGTGCAGCACCTGCAGCCGGTTCACCCGACCCGCCTGGAAGCGCAGCGGCAGCCCCAGGGGCTGAGCCCGCACCGAGGGGCTGAGCTGGGCAAACGGGATCCGTAGCGTGGTGACGTCCTCGGCCTCGGTGGCAAATTCACACACCCAGCGCAGGCCACCGGGGATCAGCTCAGTGAGGCCGGCCACCCCGTCGGCGCAGCCCACCGCCAGCTTGAAGCGGCGTCCCTCGCCGCTCAGCTCCAGCTCCAGTCCCTCGTAGTCCGACAGATCCAGGGGGGGCGAGTACACCGGTGAGCGGCAGCTGATGAAGCCGCCGCCCTCGGCGATCACCTCCCCCTCGAACACCAGACCACCGGGCCCGATCCGGCACTCCCCCTGGCTGCGGCCCCCCATGATCGTGTCGTTGAGGGCGTGCCAGCCGCTGAAGCCGGCGCCGGCGGTGATCTCGATCACAGCTGTCAGCGCGATGCCGCCGCATTGTCGGCGAACACCAGCACCGGTGTGGCCGGCTGGACCAGCCGGGCCGGGGTGCGATCGACCGGCTCAGCCGGATCGAGCAGGCGCTGCAGAGCGAGGGCCTTGTCGGCGCCGCTCACCAGAAACACCACACGCCGGGCGGCACACAGCACCGGCGCGGTGAGGGTGATCCGCGGCGTGCCCTTGCCCTCGCCCACGGCCACGGGGCGGTCGCGCACGCGCGTGGCGGCGGTGCCGGGAAACAGCGAAGCGGTGTGGCCGTCGTCCCCCAGGCCCAGCAGCACCAGATCGAGAACCGGCGGTGTGCCGGCGCAGAGCTGGGCCAGGGTGGCGGCGTAGGCCTCGGCGCCCTCAGCAGGGCTGGCCAGGTGGGTGGGCACCGGATGCAGGCGGGCGTCGCGGCCCGGCCCCTCCGCCATCAGGGTGCTGCGCACCAGGCGGGCATTGCTGGCTTCGTCGTCGGAGCTCACCCAGCGCTCATCGCCAAGCAGCACATCCACCCGCTCCCAGGGCAGGTGCTCCTGGCCCAGATGGCGGTAGGTGACGGCCGGCGTACGGCCTCCGGCCAGGGCGATCTGGCAGCGGTCCCGCTCCGCCAGGGCCAGATCGATCGCCGAGGCGATCGTCTCCGAGCAGCGCCGCGCCAGGGCCTCGGGCGACTCCAGCACCTCCAGGCGGACGTTGGCGGCGGAGGGGGAGGGGGTTTCCGGGATGCTCATCGAGGCGCTCAGCTGAGCCATTCAGTGTGGAACGCGCCGGACCGATCCACACGCTCGTAGGTGTGGGAGCCGAAGCAGTCGCGCATGGCCTGCACCAGGTTCTGGGGCAGGCGGCCGCTGCGGTAGCTGTCGATGTAATCGAGGGTGCTGGACAGGCAGGGCACCGGGATGCCGGCCTGGGCGGCACCGGCCACCACCTGCCGCAGCCCCGGGAGGCAGCGGTTGATCAGGGCCGCGAACCAGGGATCCACCATCAGATTGGGCAGCTCCTGGTTGGCGCTGTAGGCGTTCTGGATGCGCTGCAGCAGCCGGGCCCGGATGATGCAGCCCCCCTTCCAGATCTGACCGATGGCGGCGAAGTCGAGGCTGTAGTCGTAGAGGCGGGAGGCCTCCTGCAGCAGGGCCATCCCCTGTCCGTAGCTCACCACGCAGGCTGCTGTGCAGGCATCGCGCAGGGGGGCCATGGCGTCGGCGGGGCTGCCCAGATCGAAGCCGTGAACTGCAGGCCCGGGGATCACCGCCTCGGCAGACAGCCGTTCAGCGCGGAGCGAGCTCATCACCCGGGCATTGAGGGCGGCATAGATCGTGGGCACCGGCACGCCCATCTCCAGGGCGCTCACCACCGTCCAGAGCCCCGTGCCCTTCTGGCCGGCGGCATCCACGATCAGCTCCACCAGATCCCCGCCGGTTTCCGGATCCTTGGTGCGCAGGCACACCTCGGTGATCTCCACCAGGAAGGACGCAAGTTCTTCGGTCTGGTTCCACTGGCCCAGCACATCGGCCATCTGGTCGCCGTTCATGCCGGCGATCCGCTTCATCAGGTCGTAGGCCTCGGCCAGGATCTGCTCGATGCCGTACTCGATCCCGTTGTGAACGGTCTTCACGAAGTGACCGGCACCGCCGGGGCCGATGTAGGTCACGCAGGGCCCGTCGTCCACCTGGGCGGCCATCTTGCGCACCAGCGGTTCGATGGCGTCGTAGGCGGCGCGGGTGCCGCCGGGCATCATGCTCGGCCCCTCCAGGGCCCCCTTGGCTCCACCGGACACACCCATGCCGATGAAGCCAAAGCTGCGGCTTTCAAGCTCCTTCACCCGCCGTTCGGTATCGGCAAACAGGGAATTGCCGCCATCGATCAGCAGATCGCCCTCCTCGAGCAGCGGAGAGATGGTGGCAATCATGTCGTCCACGGGCTGGCCCGCCTTCACCATCATCAGGATGCGGCGCGGGCGCTCCAGGGCCGCCACGAACTCCTCGAGGGTGGCGGCGCCGCTGATGTCCTTGCCGGCGCCCCGGCCGGAGAGGAAGGCCTCCGTCTTGGCGATGGTGCGGTTGTAGACAACGCTGGAAAACCCGTTGCGCTCAGCGTTGAGAACAAGATTCTCACCCATCACGCCCAGCCCGATGAGGCCGAAATGCGCCGTTCCCATGAAAGTTGTCGTTGGCTCCCGCTCAGTGTGAACAGAGCCGGGCCGGGCCGTCCAGAACCGTCACAACATCAGGATGGTGTGTCATGGGATGCGGATGCTGGGATGCGAGTGGCGTGGCCCATGGGTGCCGCGCCCCATGGGCAGTCCCGTTCTCCTGGGGGGGTGTGTCAGATCACCGTGCCATCGGCGATGGTGGCGTTCTTCACCACCACCACAATGCCGTTGCGGATGTAGAAGTTGAGCTCCGGCCGGTCGGCCTCCTCAATGCGGTCCTTGTTGGTGATGGTCACGTTCTCGCCAATTCGAACATTCTTATCCACAATCGCGCCCTTGATGGTGGTTCCTTTTCCGATGCCTAGCGGGGTGGCGCCCTGCTGCCGCAGGGCCAGGCGTTCTTCCGACGACTCGAAGTAATCCGCCCCCATCACCAGGGTGTCCTGCAACACCACCTGGTCTTCCACCCGGGACCGGACCCCGAGCACGCAGCGGTGGATGCTGCAGGCCTTGAGCAGGGAGCCCTCACCGATGATCGATTCGGTCACCTGGGCATCCTGCAGCTTGCTGGGCGGCAGATAGCGGGGACGGGTGTAGATGGGAAATTTCTCGTCGTAGAAGGAAAACGGTGGGTTGGGCTGCTGGGTGAGGGCGAGGTTGGCTTCGTAGAAAGCCCCGATGGTGCCGATGTCCTCCCAGTAGTCGTCGAAGAGGTAGCTCTGAAGGTTGTCACCGCGTTGCAGGGAGATCGGGATGATCTCCTTGCCAAAGTCCTTGGCAGCCGAGTGGGAGTTGAGGAGATCGAACAACACGTCGCGGCTGAACACATAGATCCCCATCGAGGCCAGGTGCGGCCGCCGCTGCGCTTCCTCCGCACTCAGGCCCAGGCTCTGGGTGTCCACGCGCATGGCTTCCAGCGCCTCGCCCTTGGGCTTTTCGCGGAATTCCTGAATTCGACCCAGGGCATCGGTGCGCATCAGGCCGAAGGCCTGGGCCTGCTCCGGATCCACTGGCAGCGCCCCCACCGACAGATCGGCGCCGGTGTCGATGTGGTGCCGCACGAAGAGACTGTAGTCCATCCGGTAGAGCTGATCGCCGGAGAGGATCAGCACATGGTCGATGTCCCATTCCTGGAACAGCCACTGGTATTTGCGCACGGCATCGGCCGTGCCCTCAAACCAGCTGGGGCTATCGGGGGTCTGCTGTGCGGCCAGCACCTCCACAAACCCCTGGCCGAAGCCGGCCGAGAGGTTGTAGGTCATCGACAGATGGCGGTTGAGGGAGGCACTGTTGAACTGCGTCAGCACGTAAATCTTGTTGATCTCAGAGTTGATGCAGTTGCTGATCGGAATATCGATCAGACGATATTTCCCGGCCAGGGGCACGGCCGGTTTGGCCCGCATTTTGGTGAGCGGATAAAGGCGGGTGCCCGCCCCGCCGCCCAGGATGATCGCCAAGACCCGTTTCATGCCCGCCGTCCCATTGGATGGACTGTGGCGACCGTACGTGAGTGGCTGGGCATCAGGCCAGGGATGGGAGGGGAGAGGATTGAACTGTTGCGGGTGAAGGCGGCGCGCACCCGCTGTCGCCGGCGTCAGTCGCCTGGGGAGGGCTCCTGAAGCTCGAACAGCTCCTCCAGCACCCGCATGGCGCTGTGGCGTTGCTGGCGGGGCTGGGGAGCGCGCAGGTTGGTGACGGGGGTGTGGAGGATCTTGTTGATGATGCCCTTGCTGAGGGCTTCCACCACCTTGCGCTCGCGGGCCGAGAGGTCCGGGCCCATGCGGCTGAGCGCTTTCTGCAGTTCCTGTTCGCGGATGTCCTCGAGCTGACGCCGCAGCCGGTTCACCACCGGTACGGCCTCCAGACCATCCCACCACTCCAGAAACAGGCGGGCCTCCTCCTGGAGCATGGCCTGGGCCTCTGCCGCCACTTCCCGCCGGGCCTCCTGGTTGCGGCTCACCACCTCCTGGAGGTCGTCCACGTCGAAGGCCCGCACCCCCTCCAGGGAGACCGTGTCGGCGGCGATGTTGCGGGGAACGCCGATGTCGATGAGCATCAGCGAGCTGCGGCGATTGAGCCCGCAGAGCCGCTCGGCGGAGATGATCGGCTCCTCGGCTGCCGTGCTGGTGAACACCAGCGAGCAGGTGCTCAGGCAGTGGTCAAGGTCGTCCAGGGGGCGGCACTGCACCGGCAGATCGGGGAAGTCGGCCGCCAGCAGCTCCGCCTTGCTGACGGTGCGGTTGAGCAGCACCACGCCGCGGCAGCCCTTGGCCTGTAGGTGCTGGAGCAGCAGCCGGGCCATGCGGCCGGCACCCACCACCGCCACCTGCTCCTGATCCAGGGGCACCATCTCGTCGTGGCCCCGGGCCTGACCCACCTTCAGCTGGGCAAGCTCCACCGCCGCCGAGCTGATCGAGACGGCGCCGGTGCCGAGCTTGGTTTCCGTGCGCACCCGCTTGCCGGTGCTCACGGCCTGGTTCAGGAGCCGATTGAGGATCGGGCCCAGGGAACGGTGCTCCTGGCCCAGGCGCACCATGCGCTTCACCTGGGAGAGGATCTGGCCCTCCCCCAGCACCAGGGAATCGAGGCCGGCGGCCACCCGCAGCAGGTGGCCCACCGCCTCCTCGTGGTGGTAGGTGAACAGATGGGGGGAGAGCTCCTCGGTGCCCAGACCGGACACCTCACTGAGAAACGCGCTCACCGCTGTGATCCCCTGCTCCGGATGGCGCAGCAGGGTGTAGATCTCCAGCCGGTTGCAGGTGCTGAGGATGGAGGCCTCCAGCACCTGATCGTCGCTGCGCAGCTTCTGGAGGGAGTCCTCCATCGTCTGCTCTGGGATGCTGAGCCGCTCCCGGATCTCCACCGGAGCGGTGCGATGGCTCAGTCCGACAACCGCAATGTGCATGAAGAGAGAGGGAGGGGGCTGATCAGCCGGAGGGGGCCTCAGCGCAGGGCGATGCTCTGGGCTCCCTCCTTCATGTGCACGGTGGTGGTGAAGCGCGCGGTGTTGTCGAGCGTGCTGATCACCAGGGAGCTGGTGCGGGTGCAGTCGGGCTCGAACTTCACGCCGTCGAACAGAAGGCCATCGGTGATGCCGGAGGCGGCGAACACCACATTCTCACCGCAGGCAAGTTCCTGGGCTTCATACACCTTGTCGGGATCGCTGATCCCCATCTCGGCCAGGCGGGCCAGGTTGCCCTCGCGGGTCAGCCCCTCCCACTCCTTGGTCTGGGCGACGGCCGGGTCGTAGACCAGCTGGCCCTGGAAGTGGCCACCCAGGGCGCGCAGGGCGGCGGCGGAGATCACGCCTTCGGGGGCGGCGCCGATGCCCATCAGGCAGTGGGTGCCCGTGCCGGCGAAGCCGCAGGCGATGGCGGCCTGCACGTCACCGTCGGAGATCGGTTGCACGCGGGCACCGGTGGCCCGGATCTCGGCGATCAGGCTCTTGTGCCGAGCGCGGTCCATCACCACGATCACCAGGTCAGTCTTGGGGATGCCCAGGCACTGGCTGAGAATCTCGATGTTCTCGGTGGCCGACTTGCGGATGTCCACCTTGCCCTTGGCTGCCGGCGGGGCGGCCAGCTTGTTCATGTAGAAGTCGGGAGCGTTGAACAGCCCTCCCCGGTCGGAGGCGGCCAGCACCGCCATCGAGCCGCGCTGGCTGTTGGCGCAGAGATTGGTGCCCTCACAGGGATCGACGGCAAAATCCACGCCGGGGCCGCTGCCACTGCCCACCTCCTCACCGATGTAGAGCATGGGGGCCTCGTCGCGCTCTCCCTCGCCGATGACGATGCGGCCCTGCATCTGGATCTGGCCCATGCGCTGGCGCATGGCCTCCACGGCCGCCTCATCGGCTTCATTCTTGAGTCCCATGCCGGTGAGCCGGGCCGAGGCGATGGCCGCCTGTTCAACGACCTCGAGTATTTCCTGAATGAGGGTGCGATCCACGGTGATCCGGCAGGGAGAAAAGGGCTGACACGGAAGCCAGACCTCAGAAGCGGTGGCCGGATCACTGCGCGGGTGTGCCCGTCAGCCCTGAACCCGGATCCCGCCCCTGCGCTGCCTCCCGGGCCTGAAGCGGAGCCAGCTTATCAGCGCCCCCAGTCAGGGACCCAGTCGGCGCCGCCAGGCCTCTGATGGAGGAGGCGGCGAGCAGCGGGAGCCCCCGTTCCTACAATGGATGTTTCCTTGCCGGCATCCCCATGAGCGCGAAGTCACTGGTGGTCTCACCGTCGATCCTGTCGGCCGATTTCTCCCGCCTGGGTGATGACGTGCGTGCCGTTGATCAGGCCGGTGCCGACTGGATCCACGTGGACGTGATGGATGGGCGCTTCGTGCCCAACATCACCATCGGCCCGCTGATCGTGCAGGCCCTGCGGCCCATCACCAGCAAGCCCCTCGACGTGCACCTGATGATCGTGGAGCCGGAGAAGTACGTGGCCGACTTCGCCAAGGCCGGCGCCGACATCATTTCCGTGCAGGTGGAGGCCTGTCCCCACCTGCACCGCAACCTGGCCCAGATCCGCGACCTGGGCAAGAAGGCCGGTGCCGTTCTGAACCCCAGCACCCCCCTCGACACGCTCGAGTACTGCCTCGAGCTCTGTGACCTGGTGCTGGTGATGAGTGTGAACCCCGGCTTCGGCGGTCAGAGCTTCATCGACAGCCAGGTGGACAAGATCCGCGCCCTGCGGCGGATGTGCGACGAGAAGGGCGTGGACCCGTGGATCGAAGTGGACGGCGGCATCAAGCCTGCCAACGCCTGGAAGGTGATCGAGGCCGGCGCCAACGCCATCGTCAGCGGCTCCGGCGTGTTCGGCGCCAGCGACTACGCCGAAGCGATCCGGGGGATCCGCCAGAGCCGCCGACCCGAACCGGTGGCCGCCTGACCTGCTGATCAGCCCTCGAAGAACCAGCCGTAGCTGTGCAGGCCGATGCCGAGCAGGTTGACGCCGATGTAACAGACGGCAATCACCACCAGGCCGGCACTGGCCACCAGTGCCGGCTTGCGGCCCTGCCAGCCCCGGATCAGGCGGGTATGCAGGTAGGCGGCGTACACCAGCCAGCAGATCAGCGCCCAGGTTTCCTTCGGGTCCCAGCTCCACCAGCTGCCCCAGGCCTCATTGGCCCACACCGCCCCGCTCACCAGGCCCACCGACAGCAGCAGGAAGCCCACGGTGATGGTGCGGTAGCTGAGGGAATCCAGCTGCTCGGCCACCGTCATCGACACGCTGCTGAGCTGCAGCGGGGCGGCCATGGCCCCGGGGCCATCGCTGGCCAGGCGGGCCTGGCGGAAGCCGCCGCTGCCGATCGAGCTGCTGCGCAGCTCCAGATCCTGGCCGCGGCTGGTGAACAGCACCGCCAGCGACAGCAGGGATCCCACCAGCAGGGCGGCGTAGCTGAGCATGATCACGCTCACGTGCATCATCAGCCAGCTGGAGCGCAGGGCCGGCACCAGCGGGGAGGCCTCCTGAAGCCGGTCGGGCAGGGCGAAACTGGCAAAGGCGACGCAGCCCAGGGCAACCGGGGTGGCGGCCGCCGGTACCAGGGGGGAGGGCCAGCTGCGTTCCACCAGCAGCTGCACAAGGGTGCAGCCCCAGGCCAGGAAGCAGAGCGATTCGTAGAGGTTGCTGATGGGGAAGTGGCCGGAGTCCAGCCAGCGCAGCACCAGCTGCGCTGTGAGGCAGAGATTGGCGGCCGCCACCAGCAGGCGCACGGCACCACTGCTGCGTTGCCCGCTCAGCGACCAGAAGGCCAACGGCAGCACGGTGAGCAGCAGGAAGAAGGTGGCGAGGCCGAGGGCCGTCACCGGATCACGCAACAGGTTGAACAAGGTTTGGGGAATACCTGGATATCAGTCTGACGCCTAGCGGCTGGCCTGGCGCAGCAGACCGGTACCGATCAACAGGAAGATGGCCACCGGCAGCCAGGCCGCTAGCTGGGGCGCCAGGGCGCCGTTGACCCCCATGGCACTGAAGCTGAAGGCCACCACGTAGTAGCCGAAGATCAGCAGTACACTGAGCCCGAAACCCTGGCTGCGGCTGCGGCGTCCGTTGGGCCGCACGCCCAGGCTGCTGCCCAGCAGAGCGAACACCAGGCAGACGGCCGGGAAGGAGAACTTCTCCTGGATGCGCACCCGCAGCTTGCGGGCGGCGTCGGGATCGCCCGATTCCCGAAGCAGGCGCTCGGCGGTGCGGGCCTGGCCGATGGTGAGCAGTTCGGCGTCGGTGGGCAGCTGGGCCACCCGCAGGGGCTGGTTGCCCAGGGGGTAGAGGTAACGGTCGAAGCGCGCCGAGGTGATGCTCTCCCCCCCCCGCTCACTCACCACGTAGAGCTTGCCCTCCAGAAACTCCCACATCGCCTCGGCTTCGTTCCAGCGGCCTTCCTCGGCGGTGAGCATCATCCGCTGGCCGGGCTGGGAGAGATCGAGCACGGTCACCTCCTCCATCACCCCCTGGTTCAGCCGCTGGGCATAAAAGAAATGGGTGAGCGTGCGCTCCCGACTGCCGTCAGGCTGGGTCACCGAGCCGAACTGCGAATAACTAACCCGTTGCCGGTCCTCCCCCACCACCGCCCGGCCCACGGCCCGGTCCCGGGTGGCCTTGGCCTGGAGCAGGGTGTGGGGCACCACCGCTTCGTTGAAGCCGAAGGTGAGCAGGGTCATCACCAGGGCCAGGGCCAGGGCGGGCAGCACCATGCGCCAGGTGGTCACACCAACGCTTCGCAGGGCCGTGAGTTCGCTGTTGCCCGAGAGCTTGCTGTAGGTGAGCAGGCAGGCCATCAAAGTGGCCATCGGGAAGGAAAGCACCAGGAAGGAGGGCAGCTCCAGGGCCAGCACCTGCAGGGCAATCCCCACCGGCAGGCCCGATTCGGCGATGCGGCGCACGAGGTCGAACACCGCCCCCACCGAGAGCGACACGGCCGTGAAGGCACCGATGCCGAACAGCAGGGGGCCGATCAGCTCACCCAGCAGCCAGCGGTCGATCAGTGGCAGCCGCCGCCAGGGAGCCGTCAGGCTTCGTAGTGCGCGGTGGGCCATGGTCACAACCGGAATCGCTCCCCCAGGTAGTGGCTTCTCACCAGGGGATCGTGGCCCACCTCCGCCGATGGCCCCGAGGCCAGAATCGCCCCTTCCGAAAGGATGTAGGCACGGTCGGTGATCGCCAGGGTTTCGCGCACGTTGTGGTCGGTGATCAGCACGCCCATACCGCGGCTCCGCAACCCGCCGATCAGCTCCTGCAGGTCGGCCACCGCGATCGGATCAACCCCGGCGAAGGGTTCATCGAGAAGCAGGAAGCGTGGACCCGCCTCCCCCACCGCCAGCGCCCGGGCCACCTCACAGCGCCGCCGCTCGCCCCCGGAGAGCTGGTAGCCACGGCGATGCTCGAAGGCCCCGAGGTGGAATTCGGCGATCAGGGTGTCCAGGCGCGGGCGGCGCAAGGGCTGGGGAGTGCCGCTCTGCTCGAGGGTGAGGCGAAGGTTGTCGCGCACGCTCAGCTGGCGGAAGACGCTGGCCTCCTGGGGGAGGTAGCCGATGCCGAGACGGGCCCGGCGGGGCATGGGCAGCGCAGAGATGTCCTCGTCGTCCAGCAGGACGCGGCCGCCATCCGGGCGCAGCAGTCCAGTCACCAGGCCAAAGGTGGTGGTCTTGCCGGCCCCGTTGGGGCCCAGCAGGCCCACCACCTCGCCCGGATCCAGCGAGATCGTCACATGGTTGACGAGTACCCGGCCACCAATGGCCAGGACCACGTCGTCAAGGGCCAGGGTCATGGGGCCGGCGCCGCCGGCTCTTGGCCCCCCCGCGGCGCCACCGGAAAGCGGCTGAGCACCTGCTCGCCGCTGGCGGGTTCGGCGATCACCCGCTCCTGATCCACCAGATAGGTGATGCGCTCGGCCTGAATCGAGGGGCCATCCAGCTGAATCACATCCACATCGCCGCTCAGCACCACCCGCCCCTCGCGGCTGAAGTACTGGGCCTGGCGGGCCGTGGCCACCACCTGGCGATCGGGGTAGA
Organism: Cyanobium sp. PLM2.Bin73; assembly: GCA_007694915.1. Lineage (GTDB taxonomy): Bacteria > Cyanobacteriota > Cyanobacteriia > PCC-6307 > Cyanobiaceae > NIES-981. Next base: position 74,940 of record REEV01000059.1, read on the forward strand.
CGATGCGCACATTCCCCGATGCCGTGATCACCCCGGTGACGTTGTCAGCGCGCTGGAGGTCGGATTCGATCGAGATCATGCCGGAGCCAGAGGCATCCGCGTGATCTCTGGACTGGGCTTGTCCGCCGGCGGGGAGCGCGGCGCACAGCAGCAGGCCGCTGAGGCCGAGACCCAGCAGGTGGCGTGGATTCAGCCGGGAGACAGCGTGCACAGGGTGGTGGAGGGCCGGCCGGTCGCGGAGAGGTGCCGATGGGTCGAATCTACCGATGGGGCCCATCGACACCAGGGGCGTGGGGAAGCAGGACCGGCGGCGGCAGGGCAGGTGAGGCTTCGTTCGCCTGCAGGGCCCTCAACCAGCCGCGGGCATTGGCCCGAAGGGCCTCGAGATCCAGGCCGAGGGCCTGGCCCCCCGCCGAGCGCAACCGGCCCAGTCCCTCGCCGGTGAGCACGGTGGCCCCGCGGCGGTTGCCGTTGGCGTGGTGGAGCTGGGCCACGGCGATCTGAAGGATGCCCTGGAGCACCGGGCGGATGGGCCCGGAGGTTTCATGCCAGAGCTCCTCGAACTGGTCATGGCAGGCGTACCACTCAGCCGTGTTGAACAGGCGGATGGCCTGCTGGAGCCGCGGATCGACCAGCAGACGCGCTTCCTCCGGATCCAGCGTCAACGGCGGGCGGCCTTCTTCACCGGCAGTTTGCGCAGACGGATCGATTCCGGCGTGACCTCGAGCATCTCATCGGAGCCGATGTATTCCAGGGCCCGCTCCAGGGTCATCTGCATCGGTGCCTGCAGGGTGTCGAGCACCTCAGCGCCGGCGGAGCGGATATTGGTGACTTGCTTGGCCTTGCAGACGTTGATCTCCAGGTCCTGGGGCCTGGTGTGCTCGCCCACGATCATGCCCTTGTACACCTTGGTGCCGGGGATGATGAAGAACTGACCGCGATCCTCGGCGTTCTTGAGGGCATAGAAGGTGGCCGTGCCCTCCTCGAAGGCGATCAGAACGCCGTTACGGCGCGTGTCGAACTCACCCTGCATCGGCCGATAGTCGAGGAAGGAGTGGCTCATGATCCCCTCTCCTCGGGTGGCGCGGATGAACTCCCCGCGGAAGCCGATCAATCCCCGCGCCGGCACTACGAATTCCAGCTGGGTTCGGCCATCGCTGGTGGTTTCCATGTTCTGCATCTCGGCCTTGCGCACACCGAGTTTTTCGATGCAGGCTCCCACCGCAGCCTCGGGCACATCGAGCACCAGGGTTTCGAACGGCTCGTGCGGCGTGCCATCGATGGTACGGAAGATCACCTGCGGCTGGCTCACCTGAAACTCATAACCCTCGCGACGCATGGTTTCGATCAGGATGCCGAGGTGCAACTCACCGCGGCCGCTGACGGACCAGCGATCTGGTGAGTCGGTGTCTTCCACCCGCAGAGCCACATTGGTGAGCAGTTCCTTTTGCAGGCGGTCGCGCACCTGACGGCTGGTGACGAACTTGCCCTCCTTGCCGGCAAACGGCGAGTCGTTGACCACGAAGGTCATCTGCAGGGTGGGCTCATCCACCCGGATCAGTGGCAGGGCCTTGGGCTCATCGGGGCAGGCGATCGTTTCGCCGATGTTCACCTCATCGAACCCTGCCACGGCCACCAGATCTCCTGCCCTGGCCTGCTCGATCTCAACCCGCTGGAGACCTTGGAAGCCCAGCAGCTTGCTGATGCGGCCGCGCTTGACGCTGCCGTCGTCGCGGAGCAGGGACACCGGCTGACCGGCCTTGATCGTGCCGTTGTGGATGCGGCCGATCATGATCCGGCCGAGGAAATCGCTGTAGTCCAGGGTGGTCACTTGGAGCTGCAGCGGCTTGGCGGGATCACCAACCGGCGGCGGCACATGGCGGAGGATGGCATCGAACAGCGGCCGCATGCTGTCGCTCTCGGTCTTCATGTCCGGCTTGGCATAGCCGGCCATGCCACTGCCGAACAGGTAGGGGAAATCACACTGGTCGTCGTCGGCGCCGAGTTCAAGAAACAGGTCCAGCACCTTGTCGACAGCCACCTCGGGATCCACCCGGGCCCGGTCGATCTTATTGACGAAAACGATGGGCCGCAGGCCCTTCTCCAATGCCTTTTTGAGCACAAATCGGGTCTGGGGCATGGGCCCCTCGTTGGCATCCACGATCAGCAGGCAGCCATCCACCATGCCCAGCACCCGCTCCACCTCACCGCCGAAGTCAGCGTGGCCGGGGGTATCGACGATGTTGATGCGAATCCCCTCGTAGTCCACCGCGGTGTTCTTGGAGAGGATGGTGATGCCGCGTTCCCGCTCCAGATCGTTGGAATCCATCACGCAGGTGGGCACCGCTTCGTTGTCGCGGAAGATGCCCGACTGAGCCAGCAGCGCATCAACCAGCGTTGTTTTGCCGTGGTCAACGTGGGCAATGATCGCAATGTTGCGAATCGGCGTGCCGGGATGTGCGCCGCTCATACTTTAAGAATTCCTGCGATCTGGGTTGTTATCTTTCCCCATCCTAACCGACGGTGCTTGTCCACCATGGCCCCCATGGGGCACCAGCTCACCGGTTCGCTGCCAGCGCTCGGGCATGGATCCTCACAGCATCAGGGCCCAGTGTCGCTGGCGCGGCTGAGGCGATGGGCCGGCTCAAACACCTGCAGGGCCGCCGCGGTGCCCTCGAAGCGCCAATGCCAGGGCTCGTAGCTCACGCCCTGGACGTTGCCTTCGGGGAACGAGAGGATGAAGTGGTAGCGGGCGGCGTTGGCCTGCAGCCAGCTGAAGGCCTGGGTGGTTTCGAAGCTCACCGAGAGGTTGCTCTGGGGGGCATAGGCATCGCCCAGATCCACGGCGTAGCCCGTGCTGTGCTCGGAGAAGCCGGGGGGCGCGCTCACCTGGGCTCGCTCCAGGGCGCTCTGGTTGCGTTCCGACTTGATGGCGAAGAACAGCTCCTCCTGCAGTTCCGCCGGGCGGAAGGCACTGAGCACCACCAGCTGCACCCCATCAGCGACGGCCGCGCGCTGCATCGCCAGCAGGGCCTGGGCCGCATCGCGCTGCAGGGCCTGGCCGGGGGCTACCTCCACCAGCTCGGCCGCTGAGGCTTCCTCGTAGGGGAAGTGGCCGAGCAGGCGGCCATCGGCGCTGGTGCGGGCATCCAGCCCCCGCACCGGAGGGGGCGTCAGCCACAGCCGCAGGGGTTCGGGAAACAGCAGCGCCAGCCCCACGACCAGCGCCGACACCCCCAAGCCCAGGAGTCCCAGGCGGTTGAGGAAGGGAGAGCGGGGGGGGCGCTGCGGTTGGCTGCGCTGCGCCACGGGGATGTCATCAGCCACGGCAGCGGACCCTCGCCAGCCGCCCCCGGACTGCAGTCGCCGGGCGCTGGGCGGCCGAGAAGCGGGCTGGGGTGGTGCGATGGCTGAAGAGAACGGAGACGACCGAGGTGTGCAGCCCGACGACAACACACCGTGAAGATCCTAGGTGGGAAGCCCGGTTCAGCCCCCTGCCCGGGATTAACGGTGTTACGGTCCGGCCACTTCTCAACTCCTTTGGGGCGAGCATTCGATGTTGCGAGTGGCAGTTGTGGGCGGTGGGCCCAGTGGTTCCTGCGCAGCCGAGATTCTGGCCAAGGCCGGCATCGAAACCTGGATTTTCGAGCGCAAACTTGATAACGCCAAGCCCTGTGGCGGCGCCATCCCATTGTGCATGGTGAGCGAGTTTGACCTTCCCGATTCGATCATCGATCGCAAAGTTCGGAACATGCGGATGATCTCCCCCTCGAACCGCGAGGTGGACATCCATCTGAATAACCAGGATGAATACATCGGCATGTGCCGCCGCGAAGTGCTGGATGCCTTCCTGCGCAACCGCGCGGCCGATCTCGGCGCCCACCTCGTGAACGGTCTGGTGACCAAGATCGACACGGGCGCCAAGCGCCAGGGCCCCTACACCCTCACCTATTCCGATTACAGCGGCGGTGAAGCCACCGGCGAAAGCAAGACCCTGGAGGTCGACCTGATCGTTGGCGCCGATGGCGCCAACAGCCGGGTGGCCAAGGCCATGGACGCCGGTGATTACAACGTGGCCATCGCCTTCCAGGAGCGCATCAAGCTGCCTCCCGAGGAGATGAGCTACTACGAAGACCTGGCGGAGATGTACGTCGGCACTGACGTATCTCCCGACTTCTACGCCTGGGTGTTTCCCAAGTATGACCATGTGGCCGTCGGCACCGGCACCATGCAGAACAACCAGGCTCTGATCAAGAGCCTGCAGGTGGGCATCCGCGAACGTGCCAAGAAGCGGCTGGTGAAAGGTGAGGTGATCAAGGTGGAGGCCCATCCGATCCCTGAGCATCCACGCCCGCGGCGGGTGGTGGGCCGCATGGCCCTGGTGGGCGATGCGGCCGGCTACGTCACCAAGAGCTCGGGGGAAGGCATCTACTTCGCGGCCAAGAGCGGCCGCATGTGCGCCGAGCAGATCGTGGCGGCCAGCCAGGGCGGCCAGCGCATCCCCAGCGAAGCCGATCTCAAGGCCTACCTCAAGACGTGGGACCGCCAGTACGGCGCCACCTACAAGGTGCTGGAAATCCTCCAGAACATCTTCTACCGCAACGACGCGGCTCGCGAGGCGTTCGTGGAGATGTGCGATGACAAGGACGTGCAGCGCCTCACCTTCGACAGCTACCTCTACAAGCGTGTGGTGGCGATGAACCCCTGGCAGCAGCTGAAGCTCACCCTGCTCACCCTCGGGGCCGTGCTGCGCGGCAACGCCCTTGCCCCCCAGACCTACAAACCCGTCCCCAGCACGGTGCGCGACGAGGCCGAGGTCAATGCCCTGCTGGCGGTGAGCAGCATCAAGGGGGGCATCAATGCCTCCAAGGAGAAGAAGCAGGCGGCACGTCTGGCCCAGACCGGCGATCAGGCCGCCCTGGATCCGGCCCCCTCCACCGGCATCGACTCCACCAGCGTGCAGCAGGACGAGCGCGAGCCCGCCGGGGTGGCCTGAACAGCCACGTGCGGCCCCCGGCCCCCAGCCCCGAAGGAAGGCCGATTTCAGCCGCTGATGCAGCTGAAATCGGCCAGCACCGAGGCCTGATTGCGCAGCAGGGCCAGCAGCGACAGCCGGTTGCGCCGCAGCGCCGGGTCGTCGACCATCACCATCACGCTCTGCTCGCCGTCGAAGAACTCGGCCAAGGTGCCGGCGCTGGCCGCCAGGGCTGAAGCCAGTTCGCCGTACCGCTGGGCGTCACCGCCCTGGGCCAGGGGCTCCAGTTTCCGCACCACCGCCAGCATGGCGGCCTCGCTGTTCGTCTCGAACAGCTGGTCATCCACGCTGTCCCGCACCTGCCGCTGATCGGGGGGCAGGTCAGCCTGGGCGGCCAGCCTGGCGGCCCGTACCACAACGGCCCGCACAGCATCCAGGCTGCCCGTGGCGCGCAGGTCCATCAGCAGATCGGCCCGCTGACGCGCGTCGGTCGGCTGGCGCAGCAGCCGCTGCGGGGATGTGCCCTCGCCCGCCACGGCCTGCACCAGGTCTGGCGCCACGCCGTCGTCTTCCAGCAGGCTCACCAGGCGCTGGCGCAGCAGCTCGGCCAGCTCGGCGCTGAGCTGGCCGGCATCCATGCGGAACTGGGGGAGCCGCTCGGCCCAGTGGGCCGTGCAGCGGTCCAGCAGGGCCAGCAGGTCGAGGTTCCAGTCCCGGGCCCAGAGGATCTGCAGCAGGCCATTGCCGGCGCGGCGCAATGCATAGGGATCGGAGGAGCCACTGGGCCGCTCCCCCTTGGCATAGATGCTCAGGAGCAACTCCAGTCGCTCGGCGAGGGCCACCACCGCGCCGGCGTCGGAGTGGGGCAGCTGGTCGCCGGCGCCCCTGGGGCGGTAGTGCTCGAGCACGGCCAGGGCCACCTCGGGGGCCTCCCCCTCAGCGAGCAGATACTTGCCTCCCATCACCCCCTGCAGCTCGGGGAACTCGCCCACCATCTGGCTCACCAGGTCGTGCTTGCACAGATGGGCGGCGCGGCGGGCGTGGGCGGCGACGGCGGGGGAGAGGTCGAGCTGCTCCAGGAGCACGTCGGTGCACCATTCCAGTCGCTCCACCCGGTCGCGCAGCGAGCCCAGGCCCTCGGCAAAGGTGACCCGGGCCAGCTGATCGCGGCGGTCGATGCTGGGCACGGCACGATCGGCCTGCAGAAAGAACTCGGCATCCGCCAGCCGGGCCTTGAGCACCCGCTCATTACCGCGCCGGATGGTGGCGACGGCTTCGGCGCGACCGCTGGCGATGCAGAGGAAGCGGGGCTGCAGGATTCCCCTCGCCCGCTGAGCCAGGGGGTCGCTACTCTCGTGATGCTCATACAGGGGCACATAGCGCTGGTGGGCCCGCATCACGGTGCTCAGCACTTCCGGTGGCAACTCCAGATAGCGGTCATCGATCCGGCCCTCGATCGGCAACGGCGCCTCCACCAGATCCACGAGTTCGTCGAACAGCTCCACCGGCATGTCCGGCCGGGCCCGGTGCTGCGAGGCGGCGGCATCCACGGCCGCGCGGATGGCCTGGGCCCGGGCCTGACGGTCCACCTCCACCCCCGCCGCCGCCAGGTCCTGGCGGTAGCTGGCGGCTGAATGGATGGTCACCGGCTCGCTGCGGAGCCGGTGACCCCGGCTCGTGGCCCCGGCCACCACGGCCGGGTCACAGCCGGCCAGCCGGACCGGCAGAACGCTGTCCTCGAGCAGCGCCACCAGCCAGCGAATGGGCCTGGAGAAGCGCTGCTCCCCCGCACCCCAGCGCATGAAGCGGCGGCCCTGCAGGGCCTGGATCCAGTCGGGGATGAGCCGCACCAGCACAGCGGCGGTGGGCTCCCCGCGCTCCACGGTGTGGGCGAAGACGAACGGGCCCTTGGCGGTGTCGCGCACCTGCAGGGCCTCGGGCTCCACCCCGCAGCGGCGGGCGAAACCGATGGCGGCCGCGGTGGGTTGACCATCCCGGAACGCCTGGGCCGCCGGTGGGCCCTTGCGCTCCTCGCGGCGGTCCTGCTGAGCCGCCGGCAGGCCCTCCACGATCACCGCCAACCGTCGTGGGGTGCCGGTGACCTCCAGGGACAGCGGATCGAGGCGCAGCGCAGCCAGATCCGCTCCCACCCGTGCGTGCAGCTGGGGGAGGGCCAGGCGGACGAAATCGGCGGGCAGCTCCTCGGTTCCAATCTCCAGCAGGAATGACGACACGGAACCGGACAGAACAGCTGCCAACTCTATGGATGGAACGGTTGCCGATTCACCGGCCTTCGCCGGCTGCCGTTCGCTACGGTCAGCGGGTTGAGGATTGCCTGCGTGCCGTGTCCGATAAAGTAACTTCCGGATCCACGCTGCCCGCCGGCTCCAGCCAGCGGCCGCGCGCCAGCGCGCCCAGCAACGGCCAGCCCAGCAAGTTTGAGCAGCTCAAGCACAACAGCGGCCATCTGCGCGAGCCGCTGGCCACGGAACTGGGCAATGACCAGCCCAACTTCACCGATCCCGCAGTACAGATTCTCAAATTTCACGGCTCCTACCAACAGGACAACCGTGACAACCGCCAGAAGGGACGGGACAAGGATTGGCAGATGATGCTGCGTCTGCGCAGTCCCGGCGGCCGCATCCCTGCCCCCCTCTATCTGGCCCTCGATTCACTCTCCGATCAGCTCGGAAACGGCACCCTCCGGGCCACCACCCGCCAGGCCTTTCAGATGCACGGGGTGCGCAAGGAGAACCTGAAGGAGGTGATCGGCACGATTGTGCGGCATCTGGGCTCCACCCTGGCCGCCTGCGGTGACATCAACCGCAACGTGATGGCCCCGGCGGCCCCGTATGCCAAGGGTGCCTACCCGGCGGCCCGTGACCTTGCCGACGACATCGCCGATCTGCTCGCTCCCCAGGCGGCCGAGGGCTCCTATCTCGACCTGTGGGTGGACGGTGATCTGAGCTACCGGATCAAGCCCAGCGCCGGGGTTCGGCAGGTCAAGCAGCGCCAGAGCGAAGGTGGCGTGTTCAGTGGCGACGCTACAGAGCCGCTCTACGGCAGCACCTACATGCCGCGCAAGTTCAAGGTGGCCGTTACCGTGCCGGGCGACAACTCGGTGGATCTGCTCACCCAGGACATCGGTCTGGTGCTGTTCTGTGATCCCAATGGCCGGCCCCAGGGCTGCAATGTGTACGTGGGCGGCGGCATGGGCCGCACCCATAACAAGGAGGAGACCTTTGCTCGCACGGCCGATCCTCTCGGCTATGTGGCCCATGAGCATGTGCTGGATCTGGTGCAGGCGATCGTGGCCCTGCAACGCGACCACGGCGATCGCGAGCAGCGGCGCCACGCCCGCATGAAATACCTGATCCATGACAACGGCGTCGACTGGTTCCGCGAGCAGCTCTGCTCCACCTACTTCCACCATCCGGTTCGTGCCCTGCGCGATGAGCCCCGGGCCCGGCTGGAGGACTACCTGGGCTGGCACCGCCAGAGCCCAGGGCTCTGGTTCGTGGGCCTCCCCCTCCTCTGTGGCCGCCTCAGCGGAGAACGCAAGGCCGGCCTGCGGCGCCTGGTGGACACCTACAAGCTCGAGGTGCGCATCACGCCCAATCAGGATCTCCTGCTCTGCAACATCGGCACCGCCCAGCGCTCCAGCCTCAAGGTTGAGCTGGCGGCCCTGGGCTGGGAGAAACCCGAGGAAACCTCCCTGCTCTCCCGCCACGGGATCGCCTGCCCTGCCCTGCCGCTCTGCGGGCTGGCGGTGACGGAGTCGGAACGCATCTTCCCGGACGTGCTCGATCGGCTCGAGTCCCTGCTCGACCGGCTGCAGATCGACAAGCCGATCCTGGTGCGGATGACCGGCTGCCCCAACGGTTGTGCCCGCCCCTACATGGCCGAACTCGGCCTGGTGGGCAGCGGCGTGGATCAGTACCAGCTGTGGCTTGGCGGCAGCGCCCAGCTCAGCCGGCTGGCGGAGCCCTACCTGGAGAAGATGCCCCTGCACGCCCTCGAGGCCACTCTCGAACCGCTGCTGCTGGCCTGGCGCCAGAACGGCCTGCGCCGTGGCTTCGGTGACTTCGTGGCCAAGAGCGGCCGCGAGGAGGTGCAACGGCTGCTGGCGGTGGCCGCCAACTGATCGGCCTCAGCCCACCCGTCCGAAATGCGCCGCCGGCTCCCCCCGGCTCCAGGCCCAGAGCTGATCGCCCCAGCTGAAGTGCCACCACTCGTTGGGGTGCTGGGCGAAGCCCGCCTGCTCCATCACCGAGCGCAGCAGACTGCGCCGGTGGTGCCAGCTCAGATAACGCTGCTGCTGGCGGGGATCGCGGCACTGCTGGCTGGCGCCCAGGAAATGGTCGGGTTCCGACACCGCGCCGATGGCGTCGATGGCCGAACCCATGTCCAGGGGTTCGCCGCTGCCGCTGGCGAGGGTGAGGTCCACCGCCGCACCGGTGCTGTGGGGTGGCGGGGCGGCGGCATCGGGGTTGGGGGGAGCCCAGAAGCGTCCCACCTCGGCCACCACGGCCTGGCGCTCGCGGCTGCTCTGATGGGGGTCGATGCCCCGCTCGCGGCAGGTGCTGGCGATGCTGTGCTCCACCATGAAGGCCTGCACCGCCAGGGGCCGCCAGGCATCGAAGATCGCCAGGCCCCACTGGGGCTGGGATTGGCGCAGCAGCTGCTGGGCCCGCAGCAAGCGCTCGATCACCTCCTGCCTGAGGCGGAACGGGCATCCGCTGCTGCCGTAGGGGGCGCCCAGGACGGCGTAGGGGTGGGGTTCCAGCCGCAGCAGCTCGGCGGGCAGGGGCTGGAGAGGATCGCCGCCATCGTGGATGGGAATGGCAGACCAGGGGCGCAGGCTCACGGCTCCGGAATCAGTTCAGGGGGGCGGGTTCGCTGAGTTTGCGCCGCTGAAGCTCCAGCAGCCGCGCCAGATGGGGAAGGGAGGCCAGCTCCGGATCCCGCTCCAGGATCGCGCTGGCCACGGCCCGGGCCCGCTCCAGCACCTCGCCATCATCCGCCAGGCTGGCCAGGGCCAGATCGGGCAGGCCGCTCTGGCGAGTGCCGAGCACCTGGCCCGGACCGCGCAGGCGCAGATCCATCTCGGCGATCTCGAAGCCATCGCTGGAGCGCACCAGCACCTCCAAGCGCTGGCGGGCCACGGGGTTGCGGCCGTCATGGATGAGCAGGCAATGGGAGGCGGCCGCCCCGCGCCCCACCCGCCCGCGCAGCTGGTGCAGCTGGGCCAGCCCGAAGCGCTCGGCGTGCTCCACCACCATCACGCTGGCTTCAGGCACGTCCACCCCAACTTCCACCACCGTGGTGCTCACGAGCACCTGGCTGTCGCCGCGGGCAAAGGCGGCGATGGCCGCCTGCTTCTCGGCACTGGCCAGGCGGCCATGCAGCAGCCCCACCTGCAGCTCCGGAAACACCTCCTCCGCCAGCTGGCGGTGCACCTCCACGGCCGAGCGCAGATCGCTCTTCTCCGACTCCTCCACCAGGGGCAGAACTACATAGGCCCGCTGGCCCAGGGCGGCTTCAGCGCGGATCAGCTCATAGGCCTGCTGCCGCTCGGAAGCCCCCAGCAACCGGGTGCGGATGGGCGTGCGCCCGGGGGGCAGCGCATCGATCTGGCTCACCTCCAGGTCGCCGTGCAACGACAGCGCCAGGGTGCGCGGGATCGGCGTGGCGGTCATGGTGAGCAGGTGGGGCTGCAGGCCCTTGTGCAGCAGGCGGTCGCGCTGGCGCACCCCGAAGCGGTGCTGCTCGTCGACCACCACCAGCCCCAGACGGGCGAACTGCACCGGGTCCTCCAGCAGGGCATGGGTGCCCACCAGCAGCTGCAGCTGGCCGTTGACCAGATCCTCGAGCAGCTCACGCCGGCGCCGCGCCGGGGTGGAACCGGTGAGCAGGGCGCAGCGCACGTGCAACTGGGGCAGCCAGTCGTCGAGGCGGGCGTGGTGCTGCTCGGCCAGCACCTCGGTGGGGGCCATCAGTGCCCCCTGACAGCCGGCCTCGATGGCGGTGAGCAGGGCGGCGATGGCCACCACGGTCTTGCCACTGCCCACATCGCCCTGCAACAGGCGTGCCATGGGCTGGGGACGGGCCAGATCGGCGCGGATCTCCGCCAGCACCCGCTCCTGGGCGGCGGTGAGAGGGAAGGGCAGCAGCTCCAGGAACCGCTGCAGCAGGCCCGTGCCAGCGTCAGCGGGGCCGGACAGGGCCGGGGTGAGGGCCGGTGCCGGCCGGCTGGTGAGCTGGCGGCGGCGCTGCAGCAGACCCAGCTGCATCAGCAGGAATTCATCGAACACCAAGCGGCGGCGGCTGGCCTGGAGCTGGTCGCGGTCGGGCGGGTCGTGGATCTGCTCGAGGGCCTGGCCGCGCTCGATCAGCCGCTCCTGGGCCAGCAGGGGCTGGGGCAGGGGTTCCGGCCAGCGCCGCACCACCGGCAGCACGGCGCCGATCGCCTGGCGCAGTCGGTCGGCGCCGAGGCCCTCGGTGAGGCCATACACGGGAATCAGGCGGCCGATCTGGGGGGAGCGCACGGGGGCCTGGGGGCTGGCCAGCACCTCCATCAGCGGATCCTGGAACTGGGGGCCGTAGGGGCCCTCCTTCACCAGCCCGCTCACCGCCAGGGTGGCGCCCGCGGGGAACTGGCGCTCCTGCAGCTTCAGCCAGGCGGGACTGGTGAAGCGGCGACCGGCGAAGAAGCGGCTGACGCGCAGACGGCCGGTGGGATCGGCGAGCTGCAGCTCCAGGATCGCCAGCTGGGGATTGCGGGGACTGACGAAACTGCGGCAGCGACGCACCGTGGCCACGATCGTGGCCGTGGTTCCCGGCACCAGCGCATTGATGCGCACCAGGTTGGCGTAGTCGAGGTAGTCGCGCGGGTAGTAGTGCACCAGGTCGCGCACCACGAACAGGCCGAGCTGGGCCAGACGGGTGGCGGTGCGCGGACCGACGCCGCGGATCTCAGCCAGGGGGGTATCGGGCTTGAAAGGCTCACCGGGGCCGCGCCCACCTGCGCGGGCGGGCCCGTTGCCCAGGCGCAACCGGGGTGGAGTCGGGGGGGCGGAGGGGTTCTGCCGTTGCCGCCAGCTGTGCAGATGCTGCCGGCAACGCCTCACCAGCACCTGCCGCTGGCTGGCGCTCAGCTGGGCATAGCGGGCGAAATCGCCGGCCAGCGCCTGCTCAGCTCCATCCGGCCGCAGCCCCGCCGGCGGCTGGCCGAGGCTGCGGGCGAGAAAGACACTGAAGTGCTCCCGACGCCCCATCAGGTCGGTGAAGCCCCGCTCCGCCTCCAGCTGCAGGGCCTGTTGCAGGGCCCGGAACCAGGCGTCGGTGGCCGCCGGATCCGGGGCTACCGGTACCTGGGGTTGTCCTGGTGCCAAAGCTGTTCCGCCTCGAGCGCCGAGAGCCGCCGCTGCAGACGGCGATGCTGCTCGGCCATTCTGCGACTCTCGCGTCGGTGGCGCTGCAGGCGGGAGCGGCAACTGCGCAGCCGGGGATGCTCGAGTTCCAGGTCGGCGGGCCGCACCAGAACGGCCACGCTCTCGAGCTGGCCACCGCTGGGGTAGCTCACCGGCAGTTGCACCCGCAGCAGGTTGGCCGGAGCCGCCAGGGGGTCCACCTGGCCGCGCAGGGCAGCCTCCAGCAGGCTGAGCGGCAACAGGCTGCGGGTCAGACCCGAGCGCAGCAGTTCCACATTGAGGCCATGGGAGAGGTTGCGCAAGCGCCGCACCAAAGCCCGATCGAAGCCCTCCAGCCACACGAGCAGGGCCTGGGGATCCACCGGCAACCGGGGCGAGTCCCACGGTGTCGGGACCTCCAGGGCAGCGATGGTGGTGTCGGGATCCTCGGCCAGCAACTCAGCCGGGTCGCCACTGGCCTCCAGGGCCACCTCCGCCGGCTCGTGGTGCTCGGCCGGCGGCATGGCCCCGCTGGAGGCCAGCAGCGACCAGCTGAGATCCACAGGCGGGTCGAAATCCAGGTGCACCGATCCCTCGGGCTCGCCGGCCGCCATCGCCTGCCGATGGGCGGCCGACCGGTTCAGCGGCTGCTGCAACCCACGCTGGCCAAGCTGGCGCCCGGAGCTCAGTTCAGCGGCCAGCCGGCTGAGCTGTTCCACGGTGAGCAGGCTGGCGGTCTGGCGCACGAGGGCCGCGCTGCGCGTGTGCAGGCGGCTGCGGTGCCCGTCGGGCAGCTCGCAGTAGCGCTGGGGGTGAAAGCGGGTGGCCAGATGGAAGACGGACCTCTCCACCGCAGCGGGGAGCAGGTCCCGCAGCACCTGCAGGTAGAGGGCCAGGTCGCAGTAGAGGCTTGGGTTGGCCTCTGCCAGCTGGGCGCGGCCCTCAGCCAGCTGCCGGCGCACCTCGGCGAGGCTGTCGAGGGGGAAGTGACCCTCGCTCTGGGGGAGATCCTCAGTGATGGGTCTGGCGCTCAGACGGCGCCGCCCATGGCCGCCACTTCAGCGGCGAAGTCGGTGGATTCCACCTCGATGCCCTCGCCGAGGTTGAAGCGCACGAACCGCCGCACCTGGATGTTCTCGCCCACCTTGCCGGCCACCTGCTTGACCATCTCGGAGACGGTCATGGCGGTGTCCTTGATGTAGGGCTGGTCCATCAGCGCCATTTCCTTGAGGCGCTTGCCGATGCGGCCGCTGACGATGCGCTCCTTCATTTCCTCCTTCTTGCCGTCGAGGTCGTCGCGGCCCATCTCGATCTGTTTCTCGCGCTCAGCTACCTCCGCGGGGATGTTCTCCACGCTCACGTAGTCCACCGAGGGGCAGGCGGCGATCTGCATGGCCACGTTGCGGATCAGCTCCTGGAAGATCTCGCCCCGGGCCACGAAGTCGGTTTCACAGTTCACCTCCACCAGCACACCCACGCGGGCACCGGTGTGGATGTAGGAGCCGATCGCCCCCTCTGCGGCGGTACGCCCAGCCTTCTTATCGGCGCTGGCGATGCCCTTCTGGCGCAGCCACTCGATCGCCTTGTCGGTGTCGCCGTTGGTCTCGGAGAGGGCCTTCTTGCAGTCCATCATCCCGGCACCGGTCTTGTCGCGCAGGGTCTTGACGAGCTTTGCCGAAATCTCAGCCATGGGGTGAGGAAATCTGTGGATGGGGAAGGGATCAAACGGGCGGAGCCGGGCTCAGCCCTGCTCCGGGTCCTCGGAGGCGCCGTGACGGCCTTCATTGATGGCGTCGGCCAGGCGGCCCAGCACCAGCTGCACCGAGCGCACGGCGTCGTCGTTGCAGGGAATCGGCACCTCGCACAGATCCGGATCACAGTTGGTGTCCAGCATCGACACCAGCGGAATGTCCAGCTTGCGGGCCTCAAGCACGGCATTGGATTCCCGGCGCTGATCCACGAGCACCACCACATCCGGCAGCCGGCGCATGTTCTTGAGCCCGCCCAGGTACTTCTGCAGGCGCTCCAGTTCGCGGCGCAGCACGGCAGCTTCCTTCTTGGGGCGCATGGCGATGGCACCGGAGCTCTCCATGCGCTCCAGGTCCTTCAGCCGCTCAATTCGGGCGCGCATGGTGGTCCAGTTGGTGAGCATGCCGCCCAGCCAGCGCTGGTTGACATAGGCGGCACCGCAGCGGGTGGCCTCCAGGGCGATCACTTCGGAAGCCTGCTTCTTGGTGCCCACGAACAGGAAGCGCTTGCCGCTGCGGGCGGCGCTGCGCACCCACTTGTAGGCGTTGTTCATGCAGACGGCCGTCTGCACGAGATCGATGATGTGAACGCCGTTGCGCGCGCAATAGATGTAGCGCGACATCTTGGGGTTCCAGCGGCGGGTTTGGTGCCCGAAGTGGGCACCCGCCTCCATCATCTCGGCGAGGGTGACAACAGCCATGGTGTGAAAGTTTCGGGTTGGCCACCACCTGCCAGGGACCGGGCGCCGCTCCCAGGGCTGCACAGCCGGGCCCATGGCCCGCCGCTCCTCCTGAGAGCCATCGCACCGATCACCCGAAACGCGCAGGTGTGCGGTTTGAAAGAACAGGTGAACACTATCAAAGCGTTGTCTCAGCCCGGCGCCTGGCCTCCTGAAACAGGGCGCGCACGCCGATGCGGTTGAGCGGCAGGCGCAGCAGCTCCATGGCCAGGCCGGGCCGCCCCGTGCGGATCAACCAGCCCAACAGGGGTTTCACTGTGCGCTCATTGAGCAGCCCGCCGGCGGTGGCCAGCTCCCAGAGCAGGCGATGCAGCCAGGTGTACTGCACCATCAGACGCACCCGGCGGGTGGGGTGCTTGCGGAAGAACACCAGGCCCATGCGGGCCCGCTCCCGCTCCACCGCGATCAGCCGCGGGATCTGGCCCAGATCCAGGGCTGGATGCCAGTGGTAGCCCACGGCCTGTGGGCAGCGCACGAGGCGCACCCCCAGCCGCCGCAGCCGCTCTCCCAGCTCCAGATCCTCCCAGCCGTAGAGACGGAAGGCGGTGTCGAACAGCCCGGCGCGCTGCAGCAAGTGGCGCTCGATGGCCACATTGCCGGTGGCGAAGTAGGCCCAGGAGAGGTCGCGCAGCTTGTGGCGTTCGCCGGTGGGGTTGTCGAAGTTGGCGGTGTTCACCACAGCCCCGTAGGTGAAGCTGAGGCGGTCGCCATGGCGCTCCCAGTCGGCGCTGAGGGCACGGGCGTGGCGCACGAGGAAATCGGGCCGCACCACCAGGTCGCTGTCGATGAACACCACCACCTGGCCGCGGGCGGCGTCCACGCCGCGGTTGCGGCCCTCCGCCGGACCGGCGTGCTGCTGCTGGATCAGGCGCAGGTGGGGCAGGTCGCCACGGTGGGCTTCGATCCAGGCCACGGTGTCGTCGCTGGAGCCGTCGTCCACCAGCACCACCTCATAGCCGCTCACCGGATCCGCCAGCTGCTGGCCCTCCAGGGCGGCCAGGCACTGGCGCAGGATCGGCAGCCGGTTGTAGGTGGGGATGACGACGCTCAGAAACACGGGCGAGCAGCTCCAGCGGGGCGTCGTGCGGGGAGAGCCGCCCGGTGCGGCACACCGGGCCAGGGGACTCAGTCGGCGGCGCCGCCGTTGTTGGCCGTGCCGGTCACACCGTTGCCGACCCCTTCACCGCGGCCGTCGTTGCGCAGCTTGCGCTTCTTGAACTTGCGGGCGTAGGCGCGGTTGCGGTCCTGCTTTTCCTTCTTCAGATTGCGGCGTTTCGCCATAGGGGGCGGTCCTCAGGGTTGCGGTAACTCACCCTAACCAACGGCCTCCGGCACGGACTCGGATAACCGCCCGTCCTCCATGCGCAGCAGCCGGTCGGCCACATCCAGGATGCGGGGATCGTGGGTGACCATCAGCACCGCGCAGCCCTGCTCCCGGGCCAGGCTGCGCAGCAGCTCCACCACATCGCGGCCACTGCGAGAATCGAGGGCGGCGGTGGGCTCATCGGCCAGCAACAACTGGGGTTCGGCGGCCAGCGCACGGGCGATCGCCACCCGCTGCTTCTGCCCACCGGAGAGATCGTGGGGCAGCTTGCCCAGGTGATCCCCCAGACCCACCGCCCGCAGCCACTGGCGGGCAAGGTCCCGCCGCGCCCGGTAGCTCAGCCCGGGAAGGAGATCCGCACCCATCTGCACGTTCTGCTCGGCGCTCAGACAGCGCAGCAGGTTGTGGCCCTGGAAGATCATGCCGATGCGACGGCGCAGCCGCTGACGGCTGGCGCGCCCAGCGCCGGCGAGTTCCTGTCCCAGCACCCGCACCGAGCCCTGCTGCACCTGGCGCAGGGCGCCCACCAGGGTGAGCAGGGTGGTTTTGCCGCAGCCGGACGGACCAGTGAGCAGCACCACCTCGCCGGGATCGATCCGCAGATCGACATCCTGCAGCACCTGACGGGCCATCGTCCCCTTGCCATAGCTGTGGCAGAGGCCGCTCACCACGATCCCCATCACACCACCCCCATCAGAAGATCTCGGCCGGATCGGCATCCGCCAGGCGGCGCATGGCCAGAGCCGATGAGGCCAGGCACATCACCAGGATCATCACCAGCACCACCAGGGCACGGTCCAGGTTCATGAACACCGGCAGGTTGGTGCCGCTCCGCACCAGGGCGTACAGACCCAGGCCAGCGGCATAGGCCGGCAGGTAGCCGAGCACCGCCAGTAGGAGACCCTCACGGCCCACCACCCGCAGCAACGAGGGCAGTGGGTACCCCATCGCCATCAAGGTGGCGTATTCGGGCAGGTGATCGGAGACATCGGAGCTGAGGATCTGATACACGATCACGCAAC
Organism: Cyanobium sp. PLM2.Bin73; assembly: GCA_007694915.1. Classification (GTDB taxonomy): domain Bacteria; phylum Cyanobacteriota; class Cyanobacteriia; order PCC-6307; family Cyanobiaceae; genus NIES-981. The sequence continues at coordinate 92,161 of REEV01000059.1, forward strand.
CCACCACGAAGCCCATCGCCGCACCGAGGGTGAAGATGAAGCCGATCGCCGTGCTGGTGCGCCAGTAGGTCTTCTCGAACTCCTCGAAGCCCGCCTTGGTGAACACCGTGACATCGGGGGGCAACTGGCGTTGCAGGCGCTGGGCCACGGTTTCGGGGTCGGCGTCGGGCAGCAGACGGATCAGGCCCAATTCGATGCTGCCGGGGGGGGTTCCGGGGGACAGCTCCAGGAAGGTGTCCCGGCTGGTGATCATGTTGCCGTCGGCGCCGAAGGAGGGGCCGAGGTTGAGCAGGCCCGCCACCCGCACCCGCGTGCCGGCCACCTCGGTCTCCACCACCTCACCGGCGCGGAAGCGCTCGGCGATCGGGCCGAACTCGGCGCGGGAGCGTTCGTCGAACAGAACCCGCCCCTTCATGGTGAGGCCCTCGGCCTGGGCTGCCAGGGCCGGGTCGAGAAACAGGGGATCACCCGGTTCGAAGCCGATGGTGAGGATCGAGCGGTTGATGCGGCTGTCCGGATTGCGCCAGAGCAGCAGGCCCCAGTTCACCGGGGTGATGCCGCGCACGGCCGGATCGGCCATCGCCTGCACCAGGCGCCGGCGCGGGAAGGAGGCCATGCCGATGGAGCTCATGGTGCGGGGGCTCATCAGCACCAGATCGGCATCGAACTGGCGGTGGACGGTGACGCTGGCGTCGAACAGCCCGTCGCGGAAGCCGAGCTGCATGAACATCAGGATGCCGGCGAAGGCGATGCCGGCCAGCGCCACCGCCAGCCGCACCGGCTGGCGGGTGAGCATCAGCCAGGCCAGGGGGATGCGCCGGCCCTGCCAGATCCGCCAGGCCATCAGCCCTCCAGCTGGGCGATCACCCGCAGCCCCGTGAGATCCCGCACCCGCCGGGAGTCCTCCGGATCGAGGGCCACGCGCACCTCCACCACGCGGGTGTCGGCGTCCTGGCTGGGATCGCTGGAGAGCACGTCGCGCTGCCGCACCTGGGGACTGATGCGGATCACCCGCCCGCGCAGGCTGCCGCTGAAGCCCCCGGCCTCGCTGGTGAGGCGCACGGGCTGGTCGAGCCGCACACGGTCGATGTCGCTCTCGTACACCTCGATCAGGGCTTCCATGCGCTCACTTGCCCCCAGCTCCAGCACGCCCCGCTCACCGGGTCGCTCACCCACCCGGGCATGGAGACGGAGCACCGTGCCGGCAATCGGTGCCCGCAGTTCGGTGAGCACCAGCTCGGCGGCGATCCGCTCCCGTTCGGCCAGCGCCTCCTGCTGCTGGCCGCTGAGGGCCAGCAGCTCGTTTTCGCGGACATCCAGGTCGGTGCTGGCGATGGCCCCCTGGCGGGCGAGTTCGCGGTAGCGCTCGATGTCGCGGCTCTGCACCGCCAGTCGCGAGCGCAGGTTGGCGATCCGGGCCTCGATCACCCCGGCCTGGGCGCGCAGGCCGGCGGCGGTGTCGAACTCCGCCAGCAGCTGGCCGGCCTCCACCCGCGAGCCCTCCGCCACCAGCAGACGGGTGATGCGCGGGCTGCCGCCGATGCCACTGATGGGCGCCGCCAGCTGGTGGATCTCACCGCTGGGATCGAGCCGGCCCAGGGCCGCCACCGCTTCGGGCCTGGCGGGCTGCTCGGCGGCGGCGAGGGCTGAGGCCTCGGCGGCACGGCGCTCAGCCTGACGCTGCAGCACACGGCTGGCGCCATAGGCGAGCAGGCCAGCGGCGGCCAGGCCCGAAGCCAGCAGCAGGACGGGGCGGCGCCAGCGGCTCAGGGCCTGGGGGGATCGTCGAAGAGCAAGTCTTCGATGTACCGCTCCGCCCATGCCGGGTTGAACGCCTTCTCCAGAACGCGGCGGGTCTTGTCGTTTTGTTTCTGCTGCTTGCAATAGCTCAGCTGACCCGCCCAGCGCTCAACCGTAGCCGGGTCGGCAGCGGCCTGGGCTGGGGTGTGGTGGCAGGCCCGCGCCAGGATCGCCAGGGCCTCCGCCACCTCCTCCACGAACATCTCCTCCTCGGCCGCATCGGCCGGACGCACGAAGCGCACGTGGCTCGAAAAAATCGAGCCCCAGGGCGGCAGCTCCCGGGGCTGGCTGTAGTGGCGGGGTGACCTCTCCGCCAGGGCCGCCGCGATGCCCTCCGGCAGGGCCCCGCGGACCGGCGAGAGATCCATGATCGCGGCCGACACCCCCGCGGGGCTGGCGACGATGTCGGCGCCGAACACCGGCAGGTCGAAGCGCGGATCGGGAAACCACACACAGTGCAGGATCTGCAGCCCCAGCCCAAGCCGCGCCGTTTCCAGATGCAGCTTGCGCAGCCCGCGGCAGCGGTGCAGTTCATTGCGGATGAACAGCGCCTCCCCATCCAGGCTGCCGCTGATCGCCTCCAGCTCCGGGTCCACTGCCAGCGGTTCCAGCTCGGGCAGCTCGGCCCAGCAACCGCGGATGGCGGCGGCCAGGCGGTCGACCAGGGGGTGCAGCGGCAATCCCGGGGGCACGGAGACAGTCACGGTGGCCTCGCCAGCCAGCAGAATGCGGATCCTGCCACGTTCGCCCCGTTGCCCCTGGCTCTGCCCGGCCTCCGCCCACCCCGGATCCATCAGCTGGCCAACGGTGCCCGGGTGGTGAGCCTCGATCTCCCGGAAGCGCCCCTGGTCTGTCTCGACTTCTGGTGCCGCGCCGGCAGCGTGTTCGAGGGCCCCGGGGAGTGCGGACTGGCCCACTTCCTCGAGCACATGGTGTTCAAGGGAAGCACCAGCCTGGAGCCGGGGGAGTTCGACCGCCGCGTCGAAGCCCTCGGCGGCAGCAGCAATGCCGCCACCGGCTTCGACGATGTCCATTACCACGTGCTGATTCCACCCCAGGACGCGCCTGACGCCCTGGAGCTGCTCCTCGATCTGGTGCTGGCACCGCGGCTCGAACCCGGGGCCTTCGACCTGGAGCGCCGGGTGGTGCTCGAAGAGCTCGCCCAGAGTGAGGACCAGCCGGAGGAGGTGGCTCTGCAGCACCTGCTCAGCGCCGGCTGTCCCGGCCACCCCTATGGCCGGCCGATCCTCGGCCAGCGCTCAGAGCTGCTGGCCCAGAGCCCGGCGTTGATGGGGAGCTTCCACCGCCGGCTCTACACCGCCGAGCGCTGCCTGCTCACCCTCAGCGGCTGCCTCGATCCCCAGGCCGCCCACACCTCCGCCCTGTGGGAGTGCCTGGAGGCCAGCCCCCTGGCGCGGCTGAGCCCCGCCGCCGGCGAACCGCCCTTGCCCTCCCTGGCCGTGCAGCCGGGCGAGCACCGCCTGGAACTGCCGCGGCTGGAATCGGCCCGTCTGCTGATGCTCTGGTCACTGCCGCCGGCCTCCGACCTGCATGGGGTGATGGGGGCCGACCTGCTCACCACCCTGCTGGCTGAAGGCCGCCGCAGCCGGCTGGTGGAGCGGCTGCGGGAACAGCTGCGGCTGGTGGAGAGCATCGATCTGGATCTGCATGTGCTCGAGGGCGGCAGCTTTGCGCTCCTGGAAGCCATCGCTGAGCCGGAGGATCTGCCCGCCATCCGCCGGGAGATCGAGGCGGAGCTGGCGGCGCTGGGCGACACGCCGATCCCGGCTGCGGAGTGGGAACGGTGCCGGCGGCTGGTGGCCAACGGCTACCGCTTCGGCCTGGAATCGGCCGCCGGTGTCGCCGGTGTACTCAGCAGCACCCACCTGTGGAACCATCCGGCCGCCCTCGACGCTCCGCTGCTGGAGCTGGACCGCTGGGACCCGCAGAGCCTGGTGAACGAGAGCCTGCCCCTGCTGGCGCCCCAGCGGGCCTGCGTGCTCGAGGCGGTGCCGGCATGACGCTCACCGTCGCCCAGCCGGGCCTCTGGACCACCCGCACCCTGCCCGGAGGCCTGCCCCTGGTGCTGCAGCGCCGCCCGGCCGCCGGACTGGTGGCGGCGCGGCTGTGGATCCGCGGCGGCAGTAGCCACGACCCCGCGGGGCAGCGGGGGGCGATGCAGCTGCTGGCCGGCAGCATGACCCGGGGCGCTGGCCGGCTTGATGCCGAAGCCCTGGCCGACCTGGTGGAGGGCCGTGGGGCGGCCCTGCGCGCTGAAGCCGCTGAGGACGCCCTGGTGATCAGCCTCAAGTGCGCCAGCGACGACGCTCCCGAACTGCTGCCGCTGCTGCTAACGATGGCCGCCGAGCCCTGCCTGCAGCGCGAGCAGGTGGACCTGGAGCGCCAGCTCAACCTGCAGCATCTGCAGCGGCAGCGGGAGGATCCGTTCCAGCTGGCCCATGACGGCCTGCGCGAGTGGCTCTATGGCCATGGCCCCTACGGCCACGACCCCCTGGGCGTCGAGGACGACCTGGCCCGCATCGGCCCCCAGGAGCTGCGGGAGCTGGTGGCCCATCTGGCCGCTCCCGGGGCCCTGCTGGTGCTCTGTGGCGATCTCGATGCGTCCATGGAGGAAGCCCTGACCACCGCCATCCAGCAGCGGCCCTGGCCCGCCCGGGCCCCCCGGTGGCGGCCCTGGAATCCGCCACCCGCGGCGGCTGGCGGGTTGGCCGTGCAGGAGCAGGACACCGAGCAGCTGGTGCTGATGCTGGGGGCCGCCACCGTGCCCCTCGGCCACTCCGACGCCCTGGCGCTGCGGCTGTTGCAGTGCCATCTGGGCGTGGGGATGTCGAGCCGCCTGTTCCAGGTGATGCGCGAGCAGCGCGGCCTGGCCTACGACGTGGGCGTGCACATGCCCGCCCGCTGCGCCGCCACCCCCTTCGTATTGCATCTCTCCACGTCGGCCGGCCGGGCCCGGGAGGCCTGCGGCGCGCTGCTGGAGGAGTGGCGGCGGCTGGCGGATGGACGGCTCAGCGACGAGGATCTGCAGCTGGCCCGGGCCAAGTTCCGCGGCCAGGACGCCATGGGACGCCAGACCTGCGGCCAGGTGGCCGACCGCCAGGCCCTGGTGCTGGGCCACGGTCTGGCGGAGACCCACGTACAGGACTGCCTGCAGCGGGCCGGCCAGCTCAGCGCCGCAGACCTGCAGGAGGCGGCCAGCCGCTGGCTGGGCGGGCCGGTGCTGAGCCTCTGCGGCCCGGCAGAGGGGATCAGCGCCGCTGAGCAGGTGTGGCAGGCCGCCGGCGCCGCAGGCTGAGTCGCCCTCCAGCCGGAGCCCGGCCTCAGGCGGGCGTGAGCAGCGTCGCGGCCAGCAGGAAGGTGCCACGGCGGAAGCGCACGGCGACCATCCCCAGGGCCCGCAGCTCCACCACCTGGCCCACCTCCTCAGTACCGACCAGATCGGGAGGACGCAGCATCGGCATCGGGTCGGCGGTTTTCAGGTAGCTGGGCCGCTCCCTGAGGCTCACCATCTGTCCCACGGCGAGCGCTGGGACAGGCGGGCTGTCATCCGGCGGGTTGACCTCGGCCATCGGCTTCCACGCGGCAGAACGGCTGCAGCACAGCTGCGCCCAAACCCTGGCACAGGGGCGGCCAGCGCCGGGGGGATCAGCGGTCAGACTGCGACCAGTGGCGATCCGTGCTGTTGAGGGCCCTGGCCAACTGGAGTGGTGCCATCGCCGGCCTGCTGCTGATCCTGATCGGGGGATTGATCCAGGCCGCCGCCCCGCTGCCCGATGGCGATGGGAGCTGGGGGATCGCCCCGCTGCCCATCACCCTGCAGGTGCCGGCCCTGCTGCTCACCGCCCTGGTGTGCGGCCACCGCAGCGCCCTGATGGCGGCGGTGGCCTACCTCAGCCTGGGGCTGCTGGATCTGCCGGTGTTCTTCGGCGGTGGCGGACCCAGCTACCTGCTCAATCCCGGCTTCGGCTACCTGGCCGGTTTCGTGCCCGCCGGCTGGCTGGCCGGCAGGCTGGCGCGCCAGAGCGGCATGAACGACGTCCTCAAGCTCACAGGCACGGCCGCCTTCGGCCTGCTGGTGATCCAGGTCTGCGGTGTGCTCAACCTCCTGCTGGGTGCTCTGGCGGGGCGCTGGCGCGGCGAGCTGCTGCAGTTGCTGGTGAGCTATTCCCTGGTGCCGCTCCCTTCCCAGCTGCTGTTCTGCTGCGCCGTGGCCGTGCTGGCCCTGGCGCTGCGCCGGCTGCTGCTGGTGCAGCCATGAGCTCCCTGCTGCGCCCGGGGCGCCGAGCCTGCTTCCTGCTGGCCACCCTGGTCGTGCTGGCCGACCAGCTCTCCAAGGCCTGGGCCAGCGAGCACCTGGCCGGGGCGGGCGTGCGCCCCTTCCTGCCCGGGCTGCTCGAGTTCACCTACACCACCAACACCGGTGCCGCCTTCAGCCTGTTCAGTGGCGCCGCCCAGGCCCTGGGGGTGGTGAGTGTGGCCGTGGCCCTGGGGGTGGCCGTGTGGATCTGGCGGCTGGGGCGCGCGCCCCTGGCTCTGGCCCGCTGTCTGGCCCTGGGCCTGCTGCTGGGCGGTGCCATCGGCAATGGCATCGACCGCTGGCGCCTGGGCGCGGTGGTGGACTTTCTGGCCTTCGTGCCGATCAGCTTTCCGGTGTTCAATCTGGCCGACGTGGCCATCAACCTCGCCGTGCTCTGTTTTCTGATTGATCTGCTGGCGCCTGCTGCGTCCAGCCGGGGCTGAGGCCATGGGAGAGGGCGTGCTGCTGGTGCATCTGCCGGGGCAGGGCAGCACCCGGCTGGCCCTACATAGCGGGGCCTACGTGGTCGGCCGTGATGGTGACTGCCAGGTGGCGATCTCGCACCCCGCCGTGAGCCGTCATCACGCCCTGCTCGAGCAGGTGGGCGGCCACTGGTTGCTGCGCGACAGCGGCTCCACCAACGGCCTCTGGTGGCGGGGACGGCGTGTGGCCGAGCTGCTGCTCAGCGACGGCGACACCGTGCGCTTCGGTCCCAGTCAGCAGGCCGGGCTGCCGGAACTGGAATTCCAGCAGCAGCCACGACCACGACTGGTGAAGGTGGTGCGGGGTGTCAGCCTCGCCCTCGTCGGCGTGGCCGCCGCCGGCCTCGCCACCCTGGCCCTGGCGGTGCTGCAGGTGCCGATCCGGGGCAGCCTGGCGCCGGTGCGCGGGCCCCTCAGCTTCTACGACCGCGACGGCCAGCCGATCGCCAGCGCCCAGGGGGGGCAGCACCGCGAGCTGGAGGCCCTCGGCGACTATCCCCCGGTGCTGGTGGAGGCCCTGCTGGCCAGCGAGGACAGCCGCTTCTGGTGGCATCCGGGGGTGGATCCGGTGGGCACGGCCCGGGCCCTGCTCACCAACCTGCTGGGCGGGCGGGTGCTGGAAGGGGGCAGCACCCTCACCCAGCAGCTCGCCCGCAGTCTCTATCCCGATCAGGTGGGCCAGGGCGAGACCCTGGGCCGCAAGTGGCGGGAGCTGCTGGTGTCCCTGCAGCTGGAGGCCCGGTTCAGCAAGCGCGACCTGCTGCTCAGCTACCTCAACCGCGTTTATCTGGGGGTGGGCTGGGGATTCGAGGACGCCAGCCGCCACTTCTTCGGCAAACCCGCCAGCGAGCTGGAGCTGGAGGAGGCGGCCCTGCTGGTGGGCCTGTTGCCCTCTCCCAACGGCTACGACCCCTGCTTCGACCCCCAGGCGGCCCTGAACTCCCGCAATCAAGTGCTGGCCAAGATGGTGGACACCGGCCGGATCAGCGCCGATGAGGGCCGGCGGGCACGGCGGAGCTCCGTGGAGCTCGATCCGGACGCCTGCCGCAGCCGCGACCGCGGGCGTGGCGCCCCCTTCTACACCGATCAGGTGCGCCGCGACCTCGAGGCCCGGGTGGGTGCCACTGTGGCCTCCGAGGGCAACTTCCTCATCGACACCCATCTCAGCCCGCCACTGCAGGAGCAGGTGGAGCGGCTGCTGCGCCGACGGCTCGACAGCAGCGCCGGCCTCGGGGTGAGCGAGGGCGCGGTGGTGGTGCTCGACGCAGGCAGCGGTGGCGTCCTGGCGCTGGCCGGAGGGCGCGACTACCAGCAGAGCCAGTTCAACCGGGCCACGATGGCCTTGCGTCAGCCCGGCAGCACCTTCAAACTTTTCCCCTTCCTGGCTGCCCTGGAGCGCGGCGCCCGGCCGGGTGATCCGGTGGACTGCGGCCCCCTGCGCTGGCAGGGCCAGACCTTTGCCAGTGACTGCACCGGCAACCTCACCCTGGTGAGTGCCTTCGCCCGCAGCAGCAACACCGCCGCCCTGCGGCTGGCCCAGCGTGTGGGGCTGGAGGCGGTGGTGCAGAAGGCCCGCGATCTGGGCATCACCAGCCCGCTCGCCCCGGTGCCTGGTCTGGCCCTGGGCCAGAGCGAGGTGACCCTGCTGGAACTCACCGCCGCCTACGCGGCCATCGCCAACAGCGGCAGCTGGCAGCCGCCCACCACCATCCGCCAGGTGGTGGATGGGGAAACCTGCCGCGGGGAGGAACCCGACCGCTGCCGCCAGCAGGCGGCCGAGGGCAGCCGAGGGGCGGGCGCCGGTGCCAGGCCTGGACGGCGGGCCGTGAGTGAGGAAACCGCACGGCGGATGCAGGAGATGTTGCGGGCGGTGGTGCGCTCGGGCACCGGCACCGCCGCCTCCCTCGGGGGCCAGGAGGGGGGCAAGACGGGCACCACCAATGCCAATCGCGATCTGCTGTTCGTGGGCCATGAGCCCCGGCGTGGCTGGGTGATCGGCATCTGGCTGGGCAACGACGACAACCAGCCCACCAGCGGCAGCAGTGCCCTGGCTGCCGGACTGTGGGGCGAGATCGCCCGGCTGCCGGGCTCCTAGGGCAGGGGAATGGGGCCATGAAGCAACGCACCCGCCTCTGGATCGCCGTCGCCGCATCGCTGCTCGCCCTGCTGGTGGTGGGCCTGGTGTTGCAGGCCTTCAACCAGCTGATCTGGCAACTGAGTGCCGTGTTGCCCTACGGCCTGGTGGGCCCGGTGGCGCTGCTGCTGGTGCTGGCGGTCGCCGCCCTGCTCGCCCAGCTGACCTGGCCCTGGCTGCAGCCCTTCCTGCCGGGCCATGGGCGGCGGCGGGCAGGACAGCCGGGCGCCAAGGGGCAGGCGGCCGCCGTGCCCAGCAGCCGCCGTGAGGCAGCCGCTCGCAATCTCGAGGCCATTGACCAGACCCTCGAGCGGGTGCGTGAGGGCATCGCCCGCGAGGCCCTCGCGGAGGAGCGGCGGCGCATGGCCAGCGAGCTCGAGCGCGGAGACCTGGTGATCGTGGTGTTCGGCACCGGTTCGGCGGGCAAGACCTCCCTGATCCGGGCCCTGCTGCGCGAGCTGGTGGGCCAGGTGGGGGCACCGATGGGCTCCACCAGCGAGGCCGAGCGCTACCGCCTGCGCCTGCGCGGGCTGCAGCGGGCCGTGTGGCTGGTGGACACCCCCGGGATCCTGGAGGCGGGGGCCTCCGGCCTGGAGCGGGAGCAGCTGGCCCGCCGCCAGGCCAGCCGAGCCGACCTGCTGCTGCTGGTGGTGGACGGCGACCTGCGCGCCAGCGAACTGGAGGTGCTGCAGGGTCTGGCGGCCATGGGCAAGCGCCTGCTGCTGGTGCTCAACAAGTGCGACCTGCGCGGTGAGCAGGAGGAGCAGCGCCTGCTGGCCCTGCTCCGCGGCCGGGTGCAGGGGCTGGTGGGTGCCGAGGATGTGGTGCCGGCCAGCGCGGCGCCCCAGAGCGTGCCGATGCCCGGTGGCCGGCCCCTGCAGCCCGAACCCGAGGTGGAGTCCCTGCTGCGCCGTCTGGCCGCCGTGCTCCATGCCGACGGGGAGGAGCTGATCGCCGACAACCTGCTGCTGCAATGCCGCCACCTCAGCGAGGCCAGCCGCGCCCTGCTGGCCGCCCAGCGCCGCCAGGACGCCGAGGCGATCGTGGAGCGCTATGGCTGGATCGGTGCCGGGGTGGTGGCGGTGACCCCGCTGCCAGGCCTGGATCTGCTCGGCGCCGCGGCGGTGAATGCCCAGATGGTGATCGAACTGGGGCGCAGTTTCGGCGTCACCCTCAGCCGCGAGGCGGCCCAGGATCTGGCCCTCTCGGTGGGGCGCACCCTGGCGGCCCTGGGGCTGGTGAAGGGAGGTGTGGGGCTGCTCTCGGCGGCCCTGAGCGTGAACCTGCCGGCCCTGCTGGTGAGCCGGGCGGTGCAGGCGGTGAGCGCGGCCTGGCTCACCCGGGTGGCGGGCTCCAGCTTCATCACCTACTTCGAGCGCGACCAGGACTGGGGTGACGGCGGCATCCAGGAGGTGGTGCAACGCCATTACGACCTCAATCGCCGCGATGGGATCCTGCAGCGCTTCCTGCAGGAGGCCCTCAGCCGGGTGGTGGAGCCGCTGCGGCGGCGGGATCCCCAGCTGCCCCCCCAGCCCCGCCGGCCGCGACCGGAGCGGCGCTGAGACCCAGGGCCTCGGGCGGCGGCGGCTGCAGCGGCCCGCGGCTGTCCAGCACCACGATCAGCAACAGATAGAGCAGCCCCACCAGCACCGAGATGGCACCGGTGACGATCGCCACCCAGCGGCCACGCCGCTGACCGGGCGCCTGGGGCGGAAGGGTGTCGCTCATCGGGGGGTGTGGCTCATGGGGGAGAACCGAGACTCGCCGCCACCACGCCGGCCAGCCGTTCCAGTTCGGCCGTGCCGGTGTGCGGGTTGCCGAGCACCGCCTTGAGGTGATGGCGGTGGCCATAGAGGGGCCTCGAGAGCATCAGATCCGCCGCCAGCAGCTGCTGGCGGGTGCGCAGGCTCCAGCGCTCGGCGCTCGCGGGGTCACCGCGGCGGGGGGTGAAGGCCAGCAGGTGCAGGGGGCCGCTCACCAGATGCAGCCCGGTGATCGGCGCCAGCAGGGCCTGCAGCTGACGGCGCCGGGCCACGGCCCCGTCCAGCACCGCCTCGATCCCCGCCAGCCCCAGCTGCCGCAACCCCAGCCAGAGCTTCAGCACTTCGGCGGGCCGGGAACCCTGGAGGCCGCTCTCGCCGCCATGGCCGCCGCTCCAACTGGGTTCCATGTAGGGGAGTCCGGTGCCGAAGGCCTGCTCCAGCAGCCGCGGGGTGGCCAGCAGCAGCACCGAGGAGGTCTTGGTGATGCCCAGCAGCTTCTGGGGGTTGAGCGTGATCGAATCGGCCTGCTCCAGGCCGGGCACCCGGTGGCGGTGGGCCTCGCTGAGGGCGAACACCGCACCGATGGCCCCATCCACGTGCAGCCACACCCCATGGCGCTGGCAGGCGGTGGCAATCTCGGGCAGGGGGTCAACGGCACCGCGCACGGTGGTGCCGGCCGTGGCCACCACAGCGATCACGGGTATACCGCGCTCCCGAAGCTGGACGAGCTGCTGCTCCAGCCGCTCGGCATCCATGGCGCCGCCGGCATCCACCGGCAGCTGGTGCAGGGCCTGCGGAGGCAACCCCATCACGGTGAGGGCCTTGGCCATGGAGACGTGGGCGTCGGCACTGGCCAGCACCACGGCGTCGGCGCAGCAGCCCAGACCGCGGCTGTGGCGCGCGGTGACCAGGGCCATCAGGTTGGAGAGGGTGCCGCCGCTGGCCGGCACGCCGCCGCTGCCGGCGGGCAGCCCCAGGCGTTCCGCCAGCCAGGCCATCAGGCTGCGCTCCAGGCGGGTGAGGCTCGGCGAGAGTTCCTCGGCCAGCAGGTTGTTGTTGAGACCGGCACCGATCAGATCACCCACGATCGAGGCCGCCAGCGGCGGCGGGTCGAGATGGGCCAGCGCACCAGGGTGGCTGGGGTTGTAGGCCCCGTCCATCACCAGCTGCAGGTCGCTGAGCAGCTGGCCGGCAGGCTGGGGCCGCTGCTGCGGTTCCACCGCCGGCATCACGCTCAGCCCCGGCAGAGGTGGGCGCTGGGAGGCGCTGGCCAGCCAGCTGCAGAGCTGGGCGCTGGCCTGCTCCAGAAACTGCTGCAGAGCAGGATCCTCGCTGTCCGGCGCGGCGAAGGGCAGCGGTGAACACCCCCGCTGGGCTGGTGGCGCGCTAGCCAACGGCGGATGATCAGGCAGACCCATTGTCACCCGCAGCCGGCCTGATGGTGAGTTCCGCAGGGACGATCCCCGCCCCCGAGGAGGAGCAACGACGCCATCACCTCTGGATGGCCCGCCTGCTGCGCCTGGCCGAGCGGGTGGGGGAGAGCGGTGAGATCCCTGTGGCGGCTGCCGTGCTCGATGGCCAGGGACGGTGCGTGGGCTGGGGCAGCAACCGGCGTCATCGCCTCGGCGATCCCCTCGGCCACGCCGAGCTCGAGGCCATCAGCCAGGCGGCCCGTGCCCTGGGCGACTGGCGCCTGAACAGCTGCACCCTGCTGGTGACCCTGGAGCCCTGCCCGATGTGTGCCGGCGCGGCGGTGCAGGCGCGGGTGGGCACCGTGGTTTTCGCTGCCCCCGACCCCAAGCGCGGTGCCCTGGGGGGCTGCCTCAATCTGGCCAGCCACCCCAGCGCCCATCACGCCATGCGCGTGGTGGGCGGGGTGGGGGCTGATGCAGCGCGCCGACAGCTGGAGCGCTGGTTTCAGCAGCGGCGGCGGCGGGTGCGAGCGACGACGAACCCTGAACGTTCAGACGGGGACTGCGGCGGGCTGGGCGGCGCCTGAGCGGAAGGCCGGCAGCTCGCTCTCGAACAGGTTGAGCAGCCGGTCAACATTCTCGGCCTGGCTGTTGTAGCCCATCAGGCCGATGCGCCAGACCTTGCCGGCCAGGGCCCCGAGACCCCCACCCACTTCGATGCCGTGCTTGTTGAGCAGGTGCAGGCTGAAGGCCTTGCCGTCCACCCCTTCGGGGATGCGCACGGTGGTGAGGGTGGGCAGGCGCAGCTCCCGGGGAGCGTGCAGTTCCAAGCCCAGGGCCTCCAGGCCGTCCCACAGCCGCTCGGCATTGCGCTGATGGCGTTCCCAGGCCTGCTCGAGACCCTCCTCGGCCAGCAGGCGGAGGGCCTCGCGCAGGCCGAAGTTCATGTTCACCGGCGCCGTGTGGTGGTACACCCGGTCACTGCCCCAGTAGCGATTGAGCAGGGTCACATCCAGGTACCAGTTGGGCACCTTGCCGCTGCGGGCCTCCATCTTGGCCTCCGCCCGCGGACCCATGGTGAAGGGCCCCAGGCCAGGGGGGCAGCTCAGACCCTTCTGGCTGCAGCTGTAGGCCAGATCCACCTTCCAGTGGTCGAGATAGAGCGGCACGGCTCCCAGGGAGGTCACCGTGTCGAGCAGCAGCAGGCAGTTGTTGCGGCGGCAGAGATCGCCGATGCCCTCCATCGGCTGGCGGATGCCGGTGGAAGTTTCGGCGTGCACGATCGCCAGGATCGCGGGCCGGTGCTGCTCCAGGGCCGCTTCGATCTCCTCGAGACTGAACGCCTCCCCCCAGGGCCGCTCAATCGTCACCACGTCGGCGCGGTAGCGCTCAGCCATGTCCACCAGCCGCAGGCCGAAGTAGCCCTTCACCGCCACCAGCACCTTGTCGCCCGGCTCGATGGTGTTGGCCAGGGTGGCTTCCATGGCGGCACTGCCGGTGCCGCTCATGGGCAGGGTGAGGCGGTTGTCGGTCTGCCAGGCGTAGCGGAGCAGCTCCTGCACCTCACCCATCAGCTCCACGTAGAGCGGATCGAGGTGACCGATGGGGGTGCGTGCCAGGGCCTGGAGCACCCGCGGATGGGCGTTGGAGGGACCGGGACCGAGCAGCAGGCGATCGGGGGTGGCGATCGGGTTGAGCTGAAGCCGGTGGGCGGCGTTGACGGGGGGCAGCGCGGACAAGGGGCCGGAGTGGTGGGGCGGAAGATGGGGAGGGTACGCAGCTGAAGCCAGCCAGCCGCGGCGGAGCTGGAGGCCCGGTCAGCGGGCTCGCACGTTGGAGGAGGCCAGGCCCCGGCAGAGGTGGTCGAACGGGGCGCGCACCACGCTGTTCAGATCGGCTCCGGCACCGAGGCCGCCAGCCTCCAGCAGTTCACACACAACATCGGCCATCAGGGCGATGCTGCGCACGGTGGGACCGGTGGGAACCCCCAGGCTCTTGTAGGTGTCGTCCAGGCCGTTCAGCACCCGTTCATTGAGGATGGTGGGGTCCCCGGCGATCAGGGCGTAGCTGGCGTAGCGCAGGAAATAGTCCATGTCGCGCAGGCAGGCCGACAACCGGCGGGTCGTGTAGGCATTGCCGCCGGGAAGGATCAGCTCGGGATCCTCCAGCCACAGCCGCTGGGAGGCCTCGCGCACGATCACGGCCGCCTCCCGGTTGATCAGCTCCACCGCCGCCAGCCGCAAGCCGGACTGGGACAGGTAGGTGGAGATGCTGTCGATGGCATCACGGTCGAGGTAGCGACCCAGCTGGTCGTAGCGCCCGATCAGACCGGTGATGGCATCCCGCATGGCTGGTTTGGATCGCATGGTCCCTGGCCGGAAGGTAGCACTCACAAGTGCCCAAACCCTTGACCTGACCGGGGTTCTGGCGCATCTGACAGAAACGGTTACGGAAGCGCCCGCCAGCACCGGGATGGCGCTTGGTGTCGGGGGCTACAAAACGGGCCCATGACGATCCGTACCGTCCGCCCTGTTCACCGCTGCGGCGGTTCCCATCCCCTTGATTCCTTCCATGGCCACCACAGCCCAGGACGTGCTCCGCCGGATCCAGGAGGAGGGCATCGAGCTGATCGATCTGAAGTTCGTTGACCTGCACGGCAAGTGGCAGCACCTCACCGTGAGCAAGGACCTGGTGGACGAGGAGGCCTTCAGCAGCGGTGTGGCCTTCGATGGCTCCTCGATCCGCGGCTGGAAGGCCATCAATGAATCGGACATGGCGATGGTGCCCGATCCGGAGACGGCCTGGATCGACCCCTTCTACAGCCACAAAACCCTCAGCCTGATCTGCTCGATCCAGGAGCCCCGCAGCGGCCAGCCCTATGGCCGCTGCCCCAGGGCTCTGGCGCGCAAGGCCCTCGAGTACCTGGACGGCACCGGCATCGCCGACACGGCCTTCTTCGGTCCGGAGCCGGAATTCTTCGTCTTCGACGATGTTCGCTACAGCTCCGGCAGCGGCACCAGCTTCTACAGCGTTGATTCGATCGAGGCCCCCTGGAACAGCTCCAGACTGGAGGAGGGCGGCAATCTCGCCTACAAGATTCAGCTCAAGGAGGGCTATTTCCCGGTGGGTCCGAATGACACCCTCCAGGACATGCGCACCGAGATGATTCTCACCATGGCCGCCCTGGGTGTGCCGATCGAGAAGCATCACCACGAGGTGGCCACGGCCCAGCACGAGCTGGGGATGAAATTCTCCGAACTCATCACGGCAGCCGACAACGTGATGATCTACAAGTATGTGGTGCGCAATGTGGCCCGCAAATACGGCAAAACGGCCACCTTCATGCCCAAGCCGGTGTTCGCCGACAACGGCAGCGGCATGCACGTGCACCAAAGCCTCTGGAAAGGCGGTCAGCCCCTGTTCTTCGGGGAAGGCACCTACGCCAACCTCTCCCAGACCGCCCGCTGGTACATCGGCGGGCTGCTCAAGCACGCTCCCAGCTTCCTCGCCTTCACCAATCCCACCACCAACAGCTACAAGCGCTTGGTGCCGGGTTTTGAAGCGCCGGTGAACCTGGTGTACTCGCAGGGCAACCGTTCAGCGGCCGTGCGCATCCCCCTCACCGGGCCCAGCCCCAAAGCCAAGCGCCTGGAGTTCCGCTCCGGCGATGCGCTCTCCAACCCCTACCTGGGCTTCGCGGCGATGCTGATGGCCGGCATCGATGGCATCAAGAACCAGATCGACCCCGGCGATGGCACCGACGTTGACCTGTTCGAACTCTCGGCCGATGAACTGGCCCGCATCTCCACCGTGCCGGCTTCCCTCAACGGCTCACTGGAGGCCCTTGACGCAGACAAGCACTACCTCATGGAGGGGGGCGTTTTCACCGAGGACTTCATCGACAACTGGATCGCCATGAAGTACGACGAAGTCCAGCAACTCCGCCAGCGCCCCCACCCCCACGAATTCACGATGTACTACGACGCCTGAGCTCCCAGCCAGCGGGCCGGCCTTCAGTGGTGGCGCAGGGCGGCGATGGCGCTGTCGTGCAGATGCTGGTGGTGGGCCTGGCGCAGGGCCCAGGCCTGCAACTGGTGCACGGCGCTGGCCTCTGCCCCGGGGTCGTGGTGGCGGGTGATCTGGGCCAGCTCGGCGGCGTGGCGGCGCTGATCGCGCTGATGGGCCCTGGCCCAGGCCAGGAATTCGCGGCCGGGACCGTTCTGAGCGGCCGCATTGGCCGGCAGGGCCAGGGGCACCACCGGCAGGCCGGCTTGCGTCGGGCGGGTCGGCGTGGTGTGGGTGGTCATGGCGGCGATCCTCCGGCTCCCTTCAGCCCCATTCTCGCCGCGCGCGGTATCAACGGCTACCGAACCGACGTTTGATTCACAGCTCTTCAATCCCCGCCCGCCAAGCCCGCCCGCCAACCGCTCGCGGCGAGCCGGCCCGATCGGCTGGAATGAATCCGTCTCCATTGCCCGTCATGCCCGATCAGCTCACCAAGCTGGCCTACCAGACCCTGCAGCAGGGCAAGGCTCTGCTCGGAGTCACCCACAAGGAGGTGAGCACCCGCCTGATGGGGGTGCTGGCTCCCGATGGAGCGCCGCGCACCGTTCCGGTGCCGGCCGAGCTGCTCGATCAACTGCGCCAGGCCATGGACCGGCTCCACGACCGCGACTGGCAGGAAGCGGAGCAGGGCCTCTATCCCGCCTCCTTGCTCTTCGATGCCCCCTGGCTCGACTACGCCGGCCGCTACCCGCTGGTGTGGCTGGATCTGCCCCTCACCTGGCAGCGCCGCCGACAACGGCGGGTGCGGGATATCCCCGATGGCGTGGACCCCACAGCCTACCCCGAGTACTACCTCCAGAACTTCCACCACCAGACGGACGGCTACTTCAGCGACCATTCCGCCGCCCTCTACGACCTGCAGGTGGAGCTGCTGTTCAACGGCACGGCCGAACCGATGCGCCGTCGGGTGATCGCACCGCTGCGACGCGGCCTGCAGCGCTTCGCCGGCCGTGCCCCCGCTCAGCTGCGCGTACTCGATGTGGCCACCGGCACGGGCCGCACCCTGCGCCAGCTGCGGGCGGCCCTGCCCAAGGCGCAGCTGCTGGGGCTGGATCTCTCCACCGCCTACCTGCGCCAGGCCAACCGCTGGCTGGGCCAGTTGCCGGGGGAACTGCCCCAGCTGGTGCAGGGCAACGCGGAGGCCATGCCCTTCGCCGACAGCAGCGTTCAGGCCATCAGCTGTGTGTTTCTGATGCACGAGCTGCCGGCAGAGGCCCGTCAGAACGTGATCCAGGACTGTTTCCGTCTGCTCGAGCCCGGCGGGGTGCTGGTGCTGGCCGACTCGATCCAGCTCGCCGATTCGCCCCAGTTCGCAGCGGTGATGGAGAACTTCCGGCGGGTGTTCCACGAGCCCTACTACCGCAACTACATCAGCGATGACATCGAGGCCCGGCTGCAGGCCGCTGGCTTCACCGACGTGGAGGCAGAGAACCACTTCATGACCAGGGTGTGGTCAGCTCGCCGGCCCGGCTCCCCGGACCGGGCTGCCCAGGACGAGGCGGCCTAGGGGCGCAGCAGCCAGGCCAGCACCAGCCCCAGGGTGGCCCAGCGCAGCCCGCGCCAGAAGCGCTGCCCGTCCCTGCCGCCGGCCACCAGTTCAGGCGGAAGGGGCTCCAGCAGGCGCTGGGTGAGAGCCAGCCGCTGCTGCTGACGCCGCCGCCCCACCCCACTGCAGCGCCGGGCCAGGGCGGCCTGGGTGAACAGGCCATCGAGCAGGTGCAGCAGGCGCACCGGTCGTTGACGGGGGAAACGGACCCGGCGGGCCGGCCTGGAGGAGTGGGGGGAAGTCATGGCTGCTCAGACCTGGCACGGGGCCGATCCGTCCGCCCGGAGACCGCCCACGCCAGGATGGATTCTTGGTGGCATGGGCGTCCAGTGGCAGAGCAGACACAGGGTGCAGGGCGCGCGGCGCCACACCGAGACTGGCCCGAGCAGGCGCTGAGCCAGGCCGAGGCCCTGCACCGGTTGCTGGCGATTCCAGAGCGCGACTGGCACGCTCTCAAATCCCAGCGGCCCCGCCGGGGGGCAGAGCAGCTCTCCGCGGCCCTGGTGCAGCTGCTGAGCGCCGACGATCCCCGCCGTGCCGCCAGCTCTCCGGCCCGTGACCAGGCGATCGCCCTCGTTGAGCATGCCCTGCTCTGGCTGCGGGCGGAGATCAGCGACCCCGGCTGCCCCAGCCACGGGCTCTGAGCGCGGCACTGAAGCCCTTGGGTTTGCGCACCGCCAGCTGCAGCCGGTTGCCACGCCGGCTCCAGCGCACGTCGTCGAAGCAGTGCTGGATCAGGAACAGCCCTCGCCCGCCCACCGCCTCAGGGCAGGCGGGCAGGCAGGCCTGACGGGAATCAGGCGGAACGCCGGCCCCCTCGTCCTGCACCTGCCACACCATCCAGCAGGGGGTTTCGATGCGACGGATGCGCAGCAGCTTGCCGGGGTCGCCGCCGTTGCCATGGCGCACGGCATTCACCAGGGCCTCCTGCAGACCCAGCTGCAGGTCGGCCTGGAGCCGCCGGCAGGGCACCGTCTCCAGCAGCAGGTCCACCAGCGGAGCCAGCTGCAGCGTTGAGGGAGTGATGAAGTCTGACCAGCGCAGGGTCATCCCGGCTCTGCAGGGGCCGCTCCGACGCTAAGGCGCGGACGGGGGGCCATCCAGCCCCCTCGATAGACCTGCAATCAAGTCCGCTGACGGCGCTGTACCAGGGCCGGATGCTGGAGCAGGGCATCCATCAGCCGCACGCCGCGCAGCTGGTTCACCAGCGGCATATGACCATCGGGGGCATCGATCGTCCACTGAAACCCCCCCGGATAGCGGGTCCACTGCAGACCATCTTTCCAGCCCAGCCTGGGCCACAGGCGCTCCCAGCGGCCGCCGGCAGCGGCCAGCAGCCGGGCCTGCACCGTGAAACCGAAGCGTCCTCGCGAGTAGCAGATCCAGAGCCGATCGAGGGCGTCGAGATCGACGGAGGCCATCGCCGGAACTTCGCTGTAGTACACGTAGCCGCGCGCCACGGCTGCCGGCCCCGCCAGCTGGCGCAGCACCGAGCTGGTGATCCGGTCGGCCTGTTCAAATTCCTGCAGGGTCAGGGCCCGTTGCAGGGGGGCGTAGTCGATGCCCTGGGCACTGGTGGTGGCCAGCCAGCCGCTGGGGTAGCGGCTGAAGAACGCCTCCCGCTGCTGGGGCTCGCCCTGCACCAGCATCTGGATCAGAAAGCCTGCCGCCCAGTCGTCACCGGTGGCATCGAGGCCGGCGATGTGGTCGAGGACCAGAGGCCGCAGGGCGGGGGCCTGGCGCTCCAGCTGGGGAAGCAGGCTGCGCCGCTGGCGCTCGGAGGCTGACTGGAAGCGCTCCAGCAGCCCGGAGGGCGTTGCGGGGGCGGTGACCTGGGGGCCGGAGAGCATGGTGACCGAACCTGATCGGGCCAGCGTGGGCCCACTATGTCAGCCGCGAGCATGGCAGGAGGCGGGCAGGGGCTGTCCGGACCCTGCACCTAAGATCCCGTTTTGCTCGTCGGGTATGGCCGCAGCGATTCAGTTCTTCCGGGGTGTGGACGAACCGGTCGTGCCCGACATCCGCATGACCCGCTCGCGCGATGGCGTCACCGGTCAGGCCATGTTCGTGTTCGAGGAGCCCAGTGCCCTGGCTCCCGAAACCCTCGGCGACATCACCGGCATGTTCATGGTGGATGAGGAGGGGGAACTGGTGACACGGGAAGTGAAGGCCCGGTTCGTCAATGGCCGCCCCAGCGCCCTGGAGTGCACCTACACCTGGAAGAGCACCACCGACTTCGAGCGCTTCATGCGCTTTGCCCAGCGCTACGCCGACAGCCACGAGCTCGGCTTTTCCGGCAGTGGGGATCAGGCCGGCGATGGTGGGGATCAACAGCAGGGTGACTAGGTCCCAGGGGCGTCAGTCGGGGCCGATGACCTTCGGCCAGTGGCTGGGACTGCTGGCGCTGCTGGCGGCCCTGGTGCTGCTCTGGAATCTCCGCCAGAGCCTGATTCTGGTGTTCACCGCCGTGGTGATCGCCATGGCGATCTGCACCCTGGTGGCCCGGATCCAGGAGCGGCTGGGATGCAACAGGGGCGTGGCCCTGATGCTCACCCTGGTGCTGCTGCTGGTGCTGGGCGTGGTGATCGGCACCGCCGTGATTCCCCCCTTCGTGGACCAGTTCTCCGAGCTGATCAGCAAGTTGCCGGCCGCTGCCACCACCCTGCTCAACCTGGTGCGCGACGCCATCGCCAGCGCCAGCCAGATGCTCTACGGCACCCAGGACGGGGGCATGGAGCGCCTGCGTGAGGGGCTGTTCCCGGACGGTCAGCTGCCGATCCCCAACCTCGGCCAGGGGGCGATGCAGATCGTCGGGCTGGCAGGGGGCCTGGGGGCCGGTGTCCTGCAGCTGGTGTTCGTGGTGGCCGTCGCCCTGATGGTGGCAGTGCAACCGGTGGCCTACCGGGAAGTGCTGGTGCTGCTGGTGCCATCGTTCTACCGGCGCCGCTTCCGCACCGTGCTGATGCAGTGCGGCGACGCTCTCAGTGCCTGGATGGCGGGGGTGTTGATCAGTTCCCTGTGCGTGGGGGTGATGGCGGCGATCGGCCTGTCGCTGCTGGGGGTGAATCTGGTGGCGGCCAATGCCCTCCTGGCCGGCATGCTCAATGTGATCCCCAACGTGGGGCCCACCCTGAGCACCATCTTTCCGATGTCGGTGGCCCTGCTCGACTCCCCCTGGAAGTCGCTGGCGGTGCTGGTGCTCTACGTGCTCATCCAGAACGTGGAGAGCTACCTGATCACTCCGTCGGTGATGCAGCACCAGTTGCGGCTTCTGCCTGGACTCACCCTCTCGGCCCAGGTGATCTTCACGATCCTGTTCGGCCCCATCGGCCTGCTGATGGCCCTGCCTCTGGCCGTGTGCCTGCAGGTGCTGGTGCGGGAAATCGTGATCCGCGACATCCTCGACGACTGGAAACGGCTGCGCCAGGCCGGCTAGGTCCGGGCCACGGCTGATCAGCGCCGGCGGTAGTGGCGCCACAGGCTCGGTTGCAGCAGCAGCACCACCACCGCCAACGGGTGGCTGCGCACCATGAAGATCAGCGCCGTCACGGTGACATGGTCGGCCAACAGACGCAGTTCCTGGCGCAGGTCAAGCAGGGCCAGGAAGGCCAGCAACAACGGCACCAGGGGCGGCACCAGGGGCGGCACCAGGGGCAGGCGCCGCTTCAACGCCGCCCCAGCACCGGCAGCAGGGTGGGGGCCACGGCGACGCTCGACCAGGCCCCCACCAGCACACCGATGCTCAGGGCCACCGCGAACCAGAACAGGGTGCTGCCCCCGAACAGGATCAGGGCCAGCAGGGGAAGCAGGGTGGTGAGGCTGGTGAACAGGGAGCGCGTGAGGGTGGCGGAAACGGCGGCATCGGCCTGATCGGCCAGAGAGGCACCCTGCAGCTGCTGGCGCTTCTCACGGATACGGTCGAACACCACCACGGTGTCGTTGACCGAATAGCCCGCCAGGGTGAGCAGGGCGACGGCGAACAGGCTGTTGACCTCCACCCCGGCCAGAAGGCCGAGCCAGGCGAACACCCCGCAGGTGATCAGCACGTCGTGGCCCAGGCAGAGCAGGGCCAGTCCGGCGAACAGGCGGTCGTAGCGGAGGGTGATGTATGCAGCGATGCCGATGAAGCTCACGCCAAGGGACACCAGGCTGGCCCGCAGCAACTGGGCCCCGAGGCTGGGACCGATGGTGTCGATCCCCAGGCCCGCGGGCTCGATGCCGCCCAGATCGGGTTCCAGCGCCGCGATCACGGCCTGGGACTGGTCGGCACTGAGGGTGGGCAGGCGCAGCACCACCTGGCGACCCTCATCCAGCAGCTGCACGGCACCACCGCCCAGGCGGGGGGCCTGAGCCCCGGGGTCCGCCGGCAGTTCCAGCGCCGCCAGACGGCGCTGCAGGGACGCGGTGGTGAGGGGTTCGCAGGCACCGTCGCAACGGCGCTCGATCTGGATCTGGGTACCACCGGTGAAGTCCAGCCCGGCCCGCAGGGGAGCGCCGATCGCGGGCGACAACCAGGACAGCAGCAGCCCCAGCAGGCTCAGGAAGACGGCCGCGGCTGAGAGGCCCAGGAGCAGACGACGCCTGTGGTTGACGCGCACACGCAGCAGGCTGGCGAGGGGGGACATGGCTCAGGAAGCGGCGGTGGGCAGCTGGGCCCGGGGGATGAAGTTGGCCGGACGGCGCAGGTTGGGATAGCTCATCAGCAGGCGCAGCAGCACCCGGGTGCACACCAGGGCGCTGAACAGGCTCAGCAGCACACCGATGCCCAGGGTGACGGCAAAGCCCTTCACGAATCCGGTGCCCAGGGCAAACAGAGCGAGACAGCTGATCAGGGTGGTGACCTGGCCGTCGACGATCGAGGAGAGCGCCTGGGAGAAGCCGGCGTCGATCGAGCGGATGAGGGTGTTGCCCTCACGCAGTTCGTCCTTGATGCGCTCGAAGATCAGCACGTTGGCGTCCACCGCCAGGCCCAGCGACAGGATGAAACCGGCGATTCCCGGCAGGGTGAGGGTGACGGGGATCAGGGCGTAGACCGCCAGGTTGAACAGGGCGTAGAGGGCCAGGGCCATCACCGCCACCACTCCGGCCAGGCGGTACATGAGCACCATGAAACCGGCCACCAGGGCCAGGCCCACCAGGGCGGCGATCAAACTGGTGCGCACGTTTTCAGCGCCGAGGCTGGGCCCCACGGTGCGCACCTCGATCACCTCCACCGGCAGGGGCAGCGACCCCCCGCGCAGCTGCACCTCCAGCTCGCGGGCTTCCTCGGCCGTGAAGTTGCCGGTGATGCTCGCCGCCCCGCCGGTGATGCCAGCGGCCTGAAATTCGGGGCCCACGCTGGCCTCACTGATGGAGCGGCCATCGAGCACGATTCCCAGCAGGCGGCCGCTGCCGGCCAGCGACTGGGTGAGACGGGCGAAGCGCTCGCCCCCCTCGCGAGTGAAGTTGAGGGTCACATCCCAGGCGGTGCCGGTCTGCTGCTGCTGACGGCCGGCGCCCACCAGCTCCCGGCCGCTGAGTTCGGCGGGCTCGTAGAGATCCACGATGCGGGTGTTGACCGCATCGAGCAGCAACTCCAGCTGGCGGATTTCGCTGCTGCCCGCAGGCACCTCCACGCCCAGCTCCTGCAAGGCCTGGGCGAGGTCGTCAGCCGCCAGAGCACGCGCAGGATCAGCGTCCGCCTCCGCCGGGTCGACCCGGGCCCGGCGGCTGGCCAGCACCGACTGGGTCTGGCGCTTGAGCGCCAGCAGGCCGGCCATCTCCTCCTCGGTGCCGGGTGTCTGGGCGCGGAACTCGAGCAGGGCCGTGGTGCCGAGCACCCGGGCGGCACGGCTGGGATCCTGCTCACCGGGCAGCTGGAGCACCAACTGGTCATCGCCCACGGTCTGCAGGGTGGATTCGGCCACCCCGAGGCCGTTGATGCGCCGGTCGAGCACCTCCTTCACTGCCTCCAGTTGTTCGCGCTCCACCCGCGTGATGGTGCCGGCGGGTTTCACCTGCAGCGACAGCTGACTGCCACCGCGCAGATCGAGACCCAGCTGCAGGGGGAACTGGATCAGCAGGGCTGCGGCAGAGATCGCCAGCGCCAGGATCAGGGCGAGCCAGCCTTGTTGGCGGGCCATCTCAGATCACACCCGCCTTCAGGGCCTTGGCGGCTTCCACGATCTGGTGGGGCTGGATGATCGTGAGGTTCTCCAGGTTGCCGTTGTAGGGGGTGGGGATGTCCTGGGACGACAGGCGCACGGGCCGGGCGTCGAGGTCGTCGAAGCATTGCTCGGTGACCAGGGCCATGAGCTCGGCGCCGATCCCCCCCGTCTTCATGCACTCCTCCACGATCAACACCTTGTGGGTCTTGGCGATCGAGGCGCGCACCGTGGCCATGTCGAAGGGCTTGAGGCTGATCAGATCGATGAGCTCCACGTCCACCCCCTCGGCCTCCAGTTGCTCCACCGCCTTGAGGCAGTGGTGGCGCATGCGCGAGTAGGTGAGGATCGTCACGTCCTTGCCTTCGCGCACCACCTCAGCCTGGTCGAGGGCGCAGATGTAGTCACCCTCGGGAAGCGTCTCACTGAGGTTGTAGAGCAGCACGTGCTCGAAGAACAGCACCGGGTTGTTGTCCCGGATGGCCGCTTTCATCAGACCCTTGGCGTTGGTGGGGGTGCTCACCGCCACGATCTTGATCCCGGGCACAGCATGGAAGTAGGCCTCCAGGCGCTGGCTGTGCTCGGCCCCCAGCTGGCGGCCCACCCCACCGGGCCCGCGCACCACCGCCGGGATCGTGTAGTTGCCACCGCTGGTGTAACGGAGCATGCCCATGTTGTTGGAGATCTGGTTGAACGCGAGCAGCAGAAAGCCCATGTTCATCCCCTCCACAATCGGCCGCAGGCCGGTCATGGCCGCGCCGACGGCCATGCCGGTGAAGGAGTTCTCGGCGATCGGGGTGTCCAGCACCCGCAGCTCGCCGTATTTGTCGAAGAGGTCCTTGGTGACCTTGTAGGACCCGCCGTAGTGGCCCACGTCTTCGCCCATCACGCAGACCGTGGGGTCGCGGGCCATCTCCTCATCGATGGCCTCGCGCAGGGCATTGAACAGAAGCGTTTCGGCCACGAGTCAGCAGCTGGAATCAGGGCGCCAACCTATCTCAACTGCCACCGGGCTCCAGCGGCTCCTGCCGCCTCAGGCTGCGCAGGAAGGCCAGGGTGAGCCCCAGGGCGATGAAGCCGAAGCTGAAGGTGGCCAGAAAGGCCATGCCCACCAGCAGGGTCTTGAGGGCCGTGGCGATCGACTGGGCCACCGCCGAGGCGTAGTGGGGGGGGTGGAGGGCGTAGTAGAGGGCCATCCGCCGGCTCAAGCCCAGACACAGCCAGCTGAGCAGCCCGGCGGTGAGGGCACCGGAGAGAAAGCTGAGGGGCCCCTTGCGCGGACCCGTCTCGGCAACCTGATCCTGGGAGGCAGCCTGCTCACCGACGCTGCTCGAGGCCGGGGCGCTGGGGCTGGGGCTGAAACCCGACTTGGGGGTGGAGTCGCTCACGGCACCAGCATGGCGCCCCGGGGGCGCAAGCCACAGGCCCAGCTGGCAAACCCGGCGGCCTCCAGCTCCGGGGTGAGGCCGGCCTGGGCGGAGCGGGCCTGCTCGAAATCGGCGAACAGGGCAAATAGGCTGGGACCCGATCCACTCATCGCCACCGCCAGGCTCCCCGGCAACCGGCGCAGCAACACCAGACCCTCCCGCACGCTGGCCAGCTCCGGCTCCACCACCGCCTGCAGGTCGTTGCGCAGCGGTGGCAGCGCACCCCCCTGGCGCAGGGCCTGCACCAGGGACCCGCGGCGCAGGGCGTCACGGCGACGTTCGAAGGCCTCCTCGCCGGCCAGATAGCTCCGGCCCCGCTGCTCACGGCAGCGGCCGTAGGCCCAGGGGGTGCTGACGCTGGTGCCGGCGTGCTTGATCAGCAGCAGGGCCATCGTCGCGGCCTGCTGGCAGGCCAGGGCCTCGAGGCGCTCCCCGCGGCCGAAGCAGAGCTGGGTGCCACCGGGCAGGCAGAAGGGCACATCGGAGCCCAGGCGGGCCGCCATCACCTGCAGCTCCCCGTCGTTGAAACCCAGACCCCAGAGGGCATTGAGGCCCACCAGGGCGGCGGCGGCATCGCTGGAGCCCCCCGCCAGGCCGGCACCCACGGGGATGCGCTTGCTGAGGTGGATCCGGGCTCCGAGCTCCGGCAGACCGGCCCGCATCCGGAGCAGCTCGGCGGCCTTGACGATCAGATTGCTGCCATCGGTGGGCAGCTCGGGCTGATCACAGCTGAGGCTGATCGCCCCATCGGCCGTGGGCCACAGCTGCAGCCCATCCACCAGGTCGATGGTCTGCATCACCATCGCCAGCTCGTGGAAGCCGTCCGCCCGCAGGCCCAGCACCTCCAGGTGCAGGTTGACCTTCGCCGGAGCCTCCACCTTCAGTTCAAGCATCGCTGGCCGGCGCATCGGTGGCGCTGCGATTCAAGCCCGCCGCCAGGGCCACCCAGGCCTGCGGGGCCAGCTCCTGGGGCCGCTGCTGGAGGCCGACGCCCGCCGCCGCCGCCAGCTCGGCGAGCGGCCCCGGCGGCAGCAGTCCGCCCAGGCTGTTGCGCAGCATCTTGCGCCGGGCGGCAAAGCAGCGCCGCAGCAGCAGCTCCACCCCCCGGGCCAGGGGGGGATCGAGCTGGTCGCTCTCCGGCAGCGGGTCGATGCAGATCACCGCCGAGTGCACCTTCGGCGGCGGCTGGAAGCAGCGGGGCGGCACGGCACACACCGGGCGGCAGCGGGCCAGCAGCTGCAGACGCACGCTCAGGGCGGAGTAGGCGCTGCTGCCGGGCGCCGCATGAATGCGCTGGGCCACCTCCTGCTGCAGCAGCAGCACCAGGCGCCGGTAGGGGGGGCTCACCGGCCGGTCGAGCCGACCCACCAGCCGCTCCAGCAAAGGTCCGGTGATGTTGTACGGGATGTTGGCCACCACCTTGTCGGCGGCGGGCAGCTCCACCTCCAGCGCATCGCCGGCCAGCAGGGAGAAGCGGGGATCGGCGCCGAACCGCTGGCGCAGGCCGGCGAGCAGATCGCGATCCAGCTCCACCGCCTGCACGGCAGCGGCCGGGGTGCGCAGCAGGCGCTCGCTGAGGGCCCCCCGCCCCGGGCCGATCTCCAGCACCCGTTCGCCGCTCTCCAGCTCAGCCGCCGCCACGATCCGATCCAGCACCCGCTGATCCACCAGCCAGTGCTGGCCGAAGCGTTTGCGGGCCCGGTGGGCGGAAAAGCTCATCGGGGGAGTGTCCTACATCCCGTCGCGGATCCAGCGCACCGGCCCGCGCCGGGGCGGCAACGGCACCAGGGCGTACACCAGCTCCACCGCCTGCAGGGCGGCGTCGGGATGGGCCTGCAGCCAGCAGCGCCAGGCCCGCTCCAGCCGGACGCGCTTGCCGCGGCGCAGGGCCGCCGTGCCCCAGCCGTCCACACCGCTGCGGCGTCCCTTCACCTCCACCACCAGCAGGCGGTTGGGTTTCTCGAGCACCAGATCCAGCTCGCCCCAGCGGCAGCGCCAGTTGCGGTCACGCAGGCGCCAGCCCCGCTGCAGCAGCAGCCGCAGGGCGCGCTGCTCAGCCCAGCCGCCGGCCAGAGGGGGGTGGGGCATGGGCGGCGCAGAGGGGGACTGGGCGGGATCTTCCCTAGGGTTGCCTCAGCCGCTCCACTGCGATGGCCGACCTGGCCTGGACTCCTCCCACCGGCCCCCAGAGGCCCCGGTTCATGGCGTCCCTGTTGCAGACCCTGGTGGTGGCGCTGGTGCTGGCCGTGGTGCTGCTGGCCGCTTCCCTGGCGCGAAGCGCCCCCGCCCTGGCGGCGGTGGATGTGGCCAAGCAGGTGCTGATCGGGGCCGACTACT
>REEV01000040.1 GCA_007694915.1 Cyanobium sp. PLM2.Bin73
ATTAGCGGAAGAGCTGAGAGGGGTTAAGGAGGAAAAAGAAGGATTAGCGGAAGAGTTGGCGTATTCCCGGGAGGAAGCTGAACTTTGTTTGCTGCAGCTCCATCAGGTTCAGGAAGAGTTGGAGCGCTATT
This sequence comes from Cyanobium sp. PLM2.Bin73, assembly GCA_007694915.1. Taxonomy (GTDB): domain Bacteria; phylum Cyanobacteriota; class Cyanobacteriia; order PCC-6307; family Cyanobiaceae; genus NIES-981. The sequence goes on from REEV01000040.1 coordinate 132, forward strand.
TCCTGAAATCTCGTGATCTAGAGAATCAGCTCATCCGCCAGGCCGAAAAGCTTCATTGGTTGCGCGGACAGCGTGAGCTCTTGATTCGCATGGCGCGCGTGCAGGGGCGCAAACTGCGTGAATTCATGGCCGTGGATGGCCGGATTGTCTTGCCCGCACTGAAACGTCAGTGTCAGCCCTGGTGGCAGCGGATCGCTCGGCTTTGATCCCCCCTTCCCCTTGCCGGGGCATGCCTATGGTTTCGGTGTTGATGCCCTGCTTCAACCCCGGCCCGTTTCTTGCGGATGCGCTGGCCTCGGTGTTGGCTCAGCCCGTATGCCTCGAATTGATCGTGGCCGATGGTTGCTCCAGCGATGGATCTCTTCAGGCATTGGACGCCCTGGCCCGTGAGCACCCGCGGCTTCGTATCATCAGCGGCCCCGATCAAGGCCCGGCTGATGCGCTCAACAAAGCCTTTGCCCTGGCCCGTGGCACTTTGATCGGTTGGCTCAATGCCGACGACATCTCACCACCCGGCGCCTTAGCGCGTGCGGTGCAGGCCTTGGCCAGCAACCCCCAGTGGTTGATGGTGTATGGCGAAGGGGAGGAGTTCGATCTCTCTACAGGCCAGCGGCAGCGCTATCCCACCGTTCAGCCCCAGGTGGGTCTGGCTGGTTTTCGTTCCCATTGCTTCATCTGCCAGCCCACCGTGGTGTTTCGCCGCACCATGGGCCTGCTGCTCGGGCCGTTCAACCAGCATTGGCGTACCGCCTTCGATTTCGACTACTGGCTGCGTGCCTTTGCTGCCTTCCCAGAACGCATCGGCTACATCCCCACCCTCCAGGGCCTCACCCGAGTGCATGGCGCCACGATCACCAGCCGCCAGCGGGCCCAGGTGGCCCTGGAGGCCACCGCGCTGCTGGCACGCCACTTTGGTCATGCCCCCCCGGCCCGCTTGCACGCCTATGCCCTGGAGCTGCAGCTGGGTGTGGCCCAGCTGCCTCAACAAACGTCCCTTGCCGATCACCTCGCTGAGGTGTTTGCTCAGGCCAAGCCCTGGCTCACCCCAGCTGATTTCGGCCAACTCCAGCACGACTGGTTGCTCAATCCCCGCACAGCCCCTGCCCAGCAGACCGCTGAGCAGGCTGCGGCTGCGCTGCCTGCCCACCCCGCCGTGCCCTTGCTGCAGATCGTGCAGCCCCATCTGCGGCCTGGTCAGCCCGGTCCGCCGGCTGGCCCCCAGCTGCGGCTTCAGGCGGCCTTCGCGCAATCGGCACCGCATGCCCCCTTGCTGCAGCAGGAGCAGGCATTCCAGGATCTTCTGCAGCGCAGGGTTGGTGGGAACAATGCCTCACCCCTGCCCTTTGGGGCGAACCTGATCCATGCGCCCCGGGGCTCGACAGAAGACCAGCTGTTTGTTGAGGCCCTGATCACAGCGTTGCACGCCGCCGAGGTGCCGCTAGCCCTCCGTGAGCCCTCGCAGGCACCCGGGCCTTATGCCCTCAACCTGATCACCCTCTCGCCGCGCAGCCATGCCCAGTGGTGGCTCAGCCATGGTGTCGCGCCCCATCACGGGCGATTGGAGATCGCCGTTTGGCCCTGGATCGCCAGTGGCTGGCCCGAGGCCTGGGCGGCCCTGTTGCCCCTGGTGGATGAGGTGTGGCCCCCCTCTGGACTGGTGCAGGCCGCCCTGAGCGATGGGGGGCTTCCCCCTGTGTGGCCACTGCCCGGCCTGCCACTGCCTCGCGGGTTGCTTGAGGCCCGGCCGGATTGCGCGCCGGCCGCCCCAACGGTGGTGTTGCTGGCTGATCTCCAGCACACCCCCCACCTGATCAACAGCTTTGCAGCCCTAGAGGTGTTCCGGCGGGCCTTTCCGTTGCCTTCCGGCACCAGCTCCTTCGGTCAGCAGCCCAGCCCCCAGCTGCTGATCCTGGTGGAGAACGCCACCGCTCCCGATCCGGAATGGCTCTGGCTTCAGGCCTGCGCCGCCCACGACCCCCGCTTGCAGCTGCACTCGATCGATGCGCTACCGCTCCGTGAGCGTCTGGCGTTGATCCAGGGGGCAGATGTCGTTCTCTCCCTGCAACGCAGCTATGCGCTGCCATCGCTACTGGCGGCAGCCCAGGCGATGGGGCTGCAGGTGATTGCCACCGCGTTTGGTGCAGCCCAGGATCTCCCCGCGTCACCCAACCTTCATCGCGTGCCGGCACGCTCGGTGCCCATTGGCCGCGGTGTCTGCCCCGATGGTGAGGGATTCAGTTGGGGCGAGCCTGATCAGGATGCCGCTGTGGCTGCGTTGCAGGCCGCTGTGCGCGCTGGGCGCTGCACGCCAGTGCAGGATTGCGAATCGAAGGCGATGTCTGCGCCAGCACAGATCGAGGCCCGTTTACATCAGCTCTGGGAGGCCCATCGTCCTGCTTGATCTGCGCACAAGGGCTGGATGTGGGGCAGCACGGCATCACTGAAATGGAGGCCAACCTGCCGGAGGTAACGGTGGGCCACCCAGTGGCCACACCAGGCAATCCAGGCGGCTTGTTCTGGATGAG
>REEV01000014.1 GCA_007694915.1 Cyanobium sp. PLM2.Bin73
GAACTCACCCAGCACCACCAGGCTCCAGGCACGGGGCCAGGGGAGTTGGCCCGCCTCGAAGGCCCGCCATTGCCGGCTGATCCAAAGCGGATCCAGCCAACCACTGTGCTCCAGGGTCTCCAGCCGCCCCTGGCAGAGATCGCGCAGGGGGCCGCCCATCCAGGAGGCCATCGGCAGGCTGTAGCCCGGCTTGGGGCGATCCAGGTAGCCGGTAGGAAACAGGTCGATGCAGGCATCGCGCAACAAGCGCTGGCCGGGACGCTGGAAACGCTGGGGCATGCGCAGGGCGATCTCCACCAGGCGGTGATCGAGAAAGGGTAGGCGCAGCTCCAGAGCGCAGGCCGTGGCCATCCCATCGGCATCGCGCAACCGCATCGGTTCAGTGCTGCCGAACAGCTCAGCCCAGCTGGTGTGACCCCAGGCCTGGGTGATGCGCTGGGGCGCTGATTGGGGCCATTGCAGGGGGTCAACGCCGGCAGCCGCCAGATCCGCGTCGCCGGCCTGGCGCTGCAGGGCCAAGCCCAGATGCCAGCGATCCCAGCGGGGCAGGCCCGCCACCTTCCTGGCCAGATCGGGGCTGCAGGCCCGGATCAGTTGATGCCGCCATGGGGCAGGCAACCAGCGCAGGGCATGCAACCAGGGCATCAGGCGATGGGCGGCCGTTCCACCAAACAGCTCATCGGCCCCCACAGCGCTGAGAGCGACGTTGATGCCCTGCGCCGCCACCGCTCGGCTGATCAGATAGGTGCTCAGCCCGCCGGCGGTGGGCACATCGAGAGCAGCCAGGCCCCGCTCCACCCAGGCGAGCGCATCCTGCTCCTGGACCCCAATCTCGTGGTGCTGGCTGCCGCAGTGTTCCGCCAGGCGGCGAGGCTGATCACGCTCCGCCTTTCGGACTCCGGGCAAGACCACGGTGACAGTGGAGAAGGCGCCGGGCTGGAGGCGGCAGGCCAGCGCCGTGAGAATGCCGGAATTGAGTCCGGCGGACAGCAGACAGGCCACAGCCCCATCAGCGTTGACGTGCTGCGCCACCACTTCCTCCAGCTGCTGGCGGAGAAACGTGCGGGCCCGGTGGCCGCTGCGAATTGGCAGTGGCGTCCAGTCTGGCCGGGGTTGGGGGGGCCAATAGCGCACCGGGTTGTGGGGCCGGCTGTGATTGATGCGCACCACCATCCCGGCCGGCATGCTCACAACTGCGGTGGTGTCGGGGCCGGGGAAACTGGCGGGTGTGCGGTCGTGTCCAAAGGCCAGCACCTGGCTGATCGATTGACGATCAAACCGATCAGCCCCCGGGAGAGCTCGCCGAGTGGAGGCGAACAGCAGACCCTGGGGGTGCCAGCGCAGGTAGAGCGGCTTGATACCCAGCCGATCACGCGCCAACAGCAGCTGCTCTTTCTCGCTGTCATAGGCGGCAAAAGCAAACATGCCGCGGAGCTCCAGCACGATCGCAGGCCCACGCTGGGCCAATCCCTCCACCAGGGTTTCGCGATCGCTGGGTCCACGCCAGGCCTGAAAGCGCAGCCCCTGGCGCACCTGGTGGTGATTCGTGATCGCACCGCTGAACACCAGCGTGAAACGGCCGCAGTGGCTGGTGATCGGCTGGTGAGCCAGCCAGCAGCGGCCATCGCCACTGCGCCAGGTGTCGTTGGCGTCGGGGCCGCCATGCCAAAGAGAAGGGAGCGGCAGGGTATCGACAGCTCCCTGCCAATGCACGGCGCCGATCAGCCCGGCCATCAGCGGCACTCCTGCAAGGCCAAGGCGCGCTGGTCGTGGGGTTCCAGTGGTGCAGGTGGAGCTGGCATGGGCGGGATGTAGCTGGCGGCCTCACCACCCACCTCCGTCATCGGCGCCCGGGCGGTGGTGAGCAGCGGACAACCACAGGCCAGGGCTTCCAGGATCGGCCAACCGAAACCCTCGGCATGGGAGGGGTAGAGAAGCGCCGCGGCACGGTTGTAGAGGGCCACCACAAGATCATCACTGGCCGCCTCCAGCACATGAAGCCAGGGAGCTAGGTGGGGGGGCTGCTGCAACCAGTTGTGCATCGACGCATCAGGGGCTCCCACCAGCACCAGGTGCGGCGGGTCACCGAGCCGGTGTAGGTACTCCCAGATGGCTAACACCTCAAGGAAGTTTTTATACCATCTGCGAGCGATGTGGAACAGGAAGGGCTCATCCGCCAGCCGAGGGAAGGCCTCAGCAACCGTGGCCTGCGCGCGCCGGTCGGGTAGCACTGAAAGGCGTGTGGCAATTGGGTTGTGAAGCACAGAGGAGAGCAGGGGGGTGGTGACGAGATGGGGCTCCAAGGCTGAACGGTAGCAACGCCCACTGCGGCCAACATGTTGGAACGGCCAGCCAGGGGAACCATGGGCCCAGGGCTTGGTCTGAGAGAACGATCAGAGAGCCGGAAGGCAAGCTGCGCGCTCGCAGCCAGAGCAAGGAGGAGGGAAGATCAGAACTTGATCGATGTAGCCCAACCACTTCATTGCTACGGCCTTGCGGGAAAGCAAGCGGCCAAGCACCACTGGTGCGGTGAGCTCCTGAACGCGATGGCCTCGCGAGCGCAGGGAAGCAGCGATTTGATTGGCATAGGCCTTCATGCTGTAGCC
>REEV01000064.1 GCA_007694915.1 Cyanobium sp. PLM2.Bin73
AGCGCCGGCGCAGGGCGGCGGCGTGGGCGTCGTTGTGGGAGAGCAGGGCCTCGCCGAGCTCCAGGCGCCGGGGCCCGGGACCGGGCGCCGCGATCACCGCCGCTTCAGCGCCGGCCGACTCGATCAGCGCCGGCTCGCTCTGGCCGCAGTTGCAGGTGGTGCACATCTCAGCGATCCTGTCGGCGGGGGTCGGGTTCAGCCAGCTCGAGGGAGGCCAGTTGCAGCTCCCGGCCCCGCAGCAGCTGGCGGCTGATGGCGCCGCAGCGGGGGCACTCGCACACTCCATCCTGGGCAGGAAACGGCGCCTGGCAACCGGCGCAGAAACATTCCGCCGCCACCGCCTCAATCGCCAGCCGCGCACCGGCGGCGGGGGTGCCGGCCATCACCACCTCGAAGGCCAGGGCAAGGGCATCGGGCTCCACCCCGGCCAGGCTGCCGATGCGCAGGGTGATGGCCGTGATCGCGCCGCCGCCATGGCGCTCGGCCTGGGCCAGGGCCTGATCGCGCACGGCCTCCATGATGCTGAGCTCATGCATGGGCGTTCATGTGGCGGGGGCTCCGGCCTCGAGCCACTGACGCAGCAGGGTGCGGGCAGCGGGCAGCGAGGCCCGAAGCGGCGCCGAGAGCTCCATGCCGTGCTCGAAGGCATGGGCCGGCACCAGCAGCAGCTGGGCGGCGGGTGCGCGGCCATAGAGGACCTGACTCACCGCCAGCAGGGCCGCCGGCTCCAGGTGGTGGCTGTCGCCGCCGCCGCCAGCCGGGCTCAACCGCTGCAGCTGGGGCAACGCCCCAGCCGGCGCCGGCCAGGCATCGATGAACAGCACCGCCTCCAGCTGCGAGAGCTCCTCGGCCAGCTCGGGCGTGAGCTGCTGCACGCTGCGACCACCCACCTGCTCGGCCAGCAACGCCCCTACGCCGTCGTCGCCGCGCAGGGGATTGCCGATGCCGATCACCAGGCGGTTGGTGTGGGGGCGCCGCAGCATGGGCCGGTGAGGTGCGGACGTTCCAGTGTGGCCCTGGGTTGCTGCCAGCGTGGATGCCGTGAAGGCAACGCTGGTCACGCTGAACCGGCGTCACTTCCCCATGCTTGCGGACGTGCTGATGGCCAACGACAAGCCGAGCTCAGGCTGAGCAGTGCTGGCGGTCACCTTTCCTGCTGCGTAGGGTCCCCGCCGCTGCAACCGGTTGTTCAGTGGCATTGCCGGTGGCCTCCAATCGCAAGAAGTGGAGCAGTGACTCACCACGCGGAGATAATCGGTAACCCGTCCCGGGGGGAGGCTCTCGGTAAGCCCAAGGTTCTTCAGCTTCCTCACATTGAGCTTGAACCTCTCCTTCTCCTGGCCGACAAAGCAACACACGTCACCTGCGCGAACCCCCGGATGAGAACTGAGGGCTTCCAATGTCCGAAAGGTCCACGCCCCATGCGGCGCTCGTGAATCAAAACGACTCAGCCGGCTTCGCAGAGCCTGGAGTTCTGCGTCTGGATCCGCCGGCGTCTCGCGCAGCGCAATTCGGGGGTCTGGAAGCAGTGGTCCGAGTTCAATGCGGTAGATCTCACCCTCGGGTCGACGCTGCAATTCATCCAGCAACGACTCCCTTGACTCGTACCCAGCTCGCTTGGCATCTCCTACCGAGATCCGACTTGGGGACACTGGCTCGACAGTCTGGATGCTGAGTTGCCCGACAGGAGTAAGCAACGTACTCCCCGCTCGCACGGATGGCCGCCGCCAACGCCTGAACGCCAGCGTAACGTCACCTGTACGAATGCGTTCAAGGAACTCCTTTCGAAAGAGCATCAGATCATCACCGTTTCGGCTGCATAACGCTCGCCGTCACCAGACCGCAAGCAGACTTGGATATTGATACCAACTATCCGGCTGCGGATCTGGTGCATGGCGCTGTCAGCTGCTCACCGCCTTCGTCCGCGGAGATGGTGCTCCACGAAGAAGTCCCTCCACACTGAGGTCCTCATCAATATCTGGCCAGTGAATTCCAAAGCCAGCACCAGCAACTTCCCAATTGTCACGCTCACGAGGAGTGGCGTGCAGGAGGCGGGGATACCAAGCTAGAGGCACGGAGATTGTGCGGCCGTCTGCGAGGTCGACGATCAGCTTGTCCTCTGTGCAGGCAACATCTGTGACACGTTCGCCAGAATTAACCATGAAACTCCTCCCATGCTTTCAACAGGAACTCTGTTGATGCTGCCCAGCCGATCAATCTCTCGAAGCTCCCTGGCATTAAAGCCAAGACTTGATGAAAGCGCGACTCGCATGAACCACACTTTGCAGGAGCTCTGATCACGGTCGACGTGAATGTGAGGAGGTTCATTTGATTCGTGACTGTAGAAGCAGAACCTATACCGGCCGCTTCTGAGGATTCTCGTCATGCGAGATCGCCCAGATCAGTCCAACAAGAATAGCAACCTTGGCCTTTCTGTACAGCCAACGCTTGCCATCACCTGCCTGAAAACAGCTGCGGCTGCCGTGTCTCCGTGGCTTCACAAAATTGAAGGAGGCGGGTCAGGTGTATGGCATGGTTGGAAAGTGCTCTTGCCCCTCAGCGGGAACCTTTCTGGGTGGCGTATCGACTCGACCGACAAG
>REEV01000096.1 GCA_007694915.1 Cyanobium sp. PLM2.Bin73
CCCCAGCTGTCGTCCAAAGACCTGGCCAACCCCACCCTCAGCGGCCAGGATCCGGAGCGGCTGCCCCAGCTGGTAGCCGTTCCCTGAGCCGGTGGGGAACCGGGACGGTCAGGTGCTGCACGTGCCCGTATCGGTGGGCGAGCTGGTGGACAAGCTCACCATCCTTGAGCTCAAGCGCCGCCATCTGCGCGGCGAGGCCCTGGGCCATGCCGAGCGCGTGCCCGCAGAGCTGCTGGAGCAGCTGCGGCAGGTGAACGGCGATCTCTAGGGGGTGGAAGACGCCATCCGCGCCTGCGATCGCCGCGGCAACTTCGGCCCGGGCTTCCTCGAGCTGGCCCGCAGCGTCTACCGCCTCAACGAGGCCGGGGGGTCACCAAGCGCGCCATCAACCTGGCCAGCGGCAGCGCCCTGATCAAGGAGAGCAGCTACAACTGCGGAAGCCGCTACACAGGCGGCTCCGACGACGTGCGCCCCACCACGTAGCCCACCAGCACCCCCACCAGGCCGCCCACCAGCGCCCCCTGCAGACGCAGGAAGTCTCGCCGCATGCGGAACGGCAGCCCACCGAGCTGGAGGCCCACCAGCAGCGCCAGGCTGATGGTGATCGCCAAGGCGCCACCCCCCACCAGCCCCAGCCCACCCCGGCCCGCCCTGTTGGCAGACGCGGGCGGCTGGGGTGGGTGCGGTGGGCGCTGCAGCAGGGGAGTCATCGCAGAGTGGTCGCCACCATTCCGGGGCCTGTTGGATCCTGAACCTATCGGGGATCAGCTCCAGCGGCACAACCAGCGCTGGCGCCAGCGGCCGCTGCGGCTCACGTCCGGCCGGGCGCAGGCTCAGATACCAGAGGCGGTTGAGCTGGTAGGTGCGGCGGTTGGCTACCGCCAGCCGCGGATCGCTGGCGATCGTGGCGCTGCGCTCCGGATTCCGCTCCGCCATCGCCGCGCCCACCTCCGGCAGGTCGATCCACGCCACCTGCGGGCAGGCGCTCCAGCAGCGCCCGGATCCCCCTGCACCGCGCGTCTTCCGGACTCAAAGGGGTGCAGCGTAGACGGCGTTCCTAACCTGAACTCAGGTGGGAGCACACCACATGAAGTTCCCTTCCGCCCCCCCAACTGCGGCCGACCCCGCCTGGGCCGCCGACGCCGGCCTGGAGCAGCTGCTGGAGTGGCGCCGCGCCCATCTCCAGGAGGGCCTGGGCGAGCGCATCGCCGTGCTGCGCCGTCCGCCCGAGGGCAGCGGCAGCGAGGCCTGGGCCGCCGACCGGGAGCAGGTGCACCAGCTGCGCACCGGCCTGCGGCGGCTGCGCTCCATGGCCGAGGCCTTTCCCAGCCACTGGCGCGGCCCCTCGGCCAAACAACTGGCAACACTCGCCAGGGCCGCCGGCACGGTGCGCGACCTCGACGTGCTGCTGGAGGCCCTCCAGGAGCAGCAGCGCTCGCTCGATGGCCAGGAGCGCAAGCGGCTGGAAGGCCTGATCAAGCGGCTGGAAACATTACGCAGCCAGGGCCGCCACAAGCTCAGGAAGCACCTGAACCACCTGCCGCAGCACCGGCTCGCCGCTCCGCCAGAGGCCTCGCCCCCGGCTTCTCACGCCGATCCCTCCCACGCCGATCCGGCCGATTCGGCCAGCGCGATCCACCGCGACGCCCTGCCACTGCTGCGCGCCAGCCTGATCCGCCAGCTGGCCGTGCTGCGTCTACATCCCGGCTGGGGCCACGGCGAGCGCCCCAGCCAGGACAGCCGCCAGGAACGAAACCAGCATCAGCTGCGCAAGGCCTTCAAGCGCTTCCGCTACCAGCTCGAGCTGCTGGAAGCCCTGGAGCCGGATCTGCGCGACCGGCTGCTGATCCTCAAGCAGACCCAGACCAGCCTGGGGCTGCTGCAGGACCTGGTGATCTGGCGCAACCTGCTGAAACGGCAACTCAAGGGCAAGCTCAAGCGCCAGCTGCCCCAGCTCTCAGCCCGCTGGCGGGTGCAGGCCGATTCCGCCTGGGCCGACTGGCAGGAGCTGCGCCGCCAGTGGCTGGATCCGGCCACCGGCCTGGAGGCCTGGCAGCGCTGGCTGCTGGAGCTGGATCTGAAACGCCAGATCCCCGGCGGCTGATCTCAGCTGAACAGCTCGGGGTCGGTGAGGATCACGTCCTCGAAGAGGGTCTGAAAGTTGAGCCAGCCCGCCAGCGCCGTGCCCGTGCGCTCGCGGGTGTAGGCGGCCCACTCGCGGCGGATCAGCCGGGGCGTACCGGCGGCCTCCGCCAGCAGCTGGCAATGGCAGCTGCGCTCCATGGCGATGAACCAGTAGGCGGCCTCATCCACCGTCTGCCCCACCGTGAACAGGCCGTGGTTCTGATGGATCGCCGCCTTGCCGTGGCTGAAGGCGGCGGCGAAGCGCTGGCCAGCCTCCTCCTCCAGCACCACCTTGCCGCCGTCCTCCTGCACCAGCACGTGGTCGTCGAAGAACATGCAGCTGTCCTGGGTGATCGGATCGAGCAGCCGCCCCAGGCTGGAGAAGGCCTTGCCGTGGGGCGAATGGGCGTGGGCGGCGGCCTGCACCTCCGGCCGGCTGGCATGCAGCGCCGCGTGCAGAACAAAGGCCGCCCGGTTCACCGGCCAGTGACCGATCACCACCTCGCCGGCATGGTTGACCAGCAGCAGATCGCTCACCGTCAGGCGGCGGAAGGAGCGGGCGAAGGGATTCACCCAGAAGTGATCGGGAAATTCCGGATCGCGCACGGTGATGTGGCCGGCCACCCCCTCCCCGAAGCCGAAGCGCCCGAAGATCCGCAGTGCCGCCACCAGGTGCTGCTGGCGGTGGCGGCGCTCCTGCTCCGGCGTCTCGAACCGGGGCGGGCCCAGGGCCTCCAGCGACTTGGGGGTGAGCGGCACGCCGCCGATGCTGGGCGGCGCGGGGGACGTCGAGGCGCTCACGGCTGCAGGCTCTCAATGCCGGCATCGTGGCAGGCCCGCGCCACCATGGCCGCAGATCGCGGACACAGGCCGGGAATGCTCAGCGGGGTGCCGTGGCTGTGGCTGGCGCTGGGCACGGCGATCGGCGAAACCCTGCGCGATCTCTGCCTGCGCACGGTGCTGCGCGATTCAGGCCTGAGCACCCTGCGGGTGATCGGCCTGAGCAGTGCGCTGGCGGGGCTGCTGCTGTTGCCACTGGTGCTCAGCCAGCCCCAGCCAATCGATGGCCCCGCCTTCGCCATCGCCCTGCTGCTGGGGGGCAGCCTCAATGCCCTGGCCTTTTGGTGCTACGGCCGGGCCATCGCCCAGGAAGACCTCAGCCTGGTGCTGCCGCTGATCAACCTCTCGCCCCTGGCCCTGCTGCTGGCCGGCTGGTGGGTGCTGGGGGAGCGGCCCGGTCCGCTGGCGGTGCTGGGGGTGGCGCTGCTGGTGCTGGGGGCGCTGATGCTCGGCCATCCCAGCGGCCGGCCAGATCTGGCGGGCCGCGGCCTGGGGCGGCTGTGGGCCAGCCCGGGCTGCCGCTCGATGCTGCTGGTGGCCCTGCTCTGGGGGATCGGCGCCAGCGTCGACAAGCTGGGGGTGAACGCCGGTGGCAGCCTGGCCTGGGTGCTGGCCGTTCAGCTGAGCATCGGCACCAGCCTGCTGGGCCTGTCGCTGCGGCAGCCGCCACGGACGCCGCTGACGCCCCGGCCGCGGGGCCAGCGGCGATCGGGCCGGATCAGCTGGACCCTGGCCGTGGCCCTGGCGTCTGCGGCCGTGGTCGGCGCGGCCGGTACGGTGCTGCAGATGGAGGCGATCCGCCAGACCGCCGTGGTGCACGTAATCGCTATCAAACGCCTCAGCACGCTGATGGGCAGCGGCGCCGGTGTGCTGGCCCTGGGGGAGGCGGAGGCGGCCCGGCGCCTGCTCGCAGCAGCCCTGATGCTGCTCGGGGCCGCCACCGTGCTGTGGGGAGCCCTGGGCTGATGAGAGCATCCCGACACATCCTGATCACCGGTGCCAGCTCCGGCATCGGCTTCCGGGCGGCCGTGCGGCTGCTGCGCGCCGGCCACCGGCTCACCCTGCCCTGCCGCGACGCCGAGCGCGCCGCCGCCAGCGCCCGCGGGATCGCCGCCGCTGCCAGCAGCGCTGTCGAGCCGCAGACACTGGTGGCCGACCTGGCCGACCTGGAGAGCGTGAACCACTGCTGCGAGCAGCTGCTGGCCCGGGGCGAAGCGATCGACACCCTGGTGCTGAACGCCGGCCTGCAGTACACCGGCGCCCGCGAGCCGCGGCGCTCGGCCCAGGGCCACGAACTCACCATCGCCGTGAACCACCTGGCCCACCAGCTGCTGGGCCAGCACTTGCTGCCCCTGCTCGAGGCCGGCCGGGAGCCGCGGCTCGTGGTGACGGCCTCGGAGGTGCACGATCCGACCAGCTCCGGGGGCCGGGTGGGCCAACCGGCCGGCCTGGGGGATCTGGCGGGTCTGCGCCAGGGAGCGGGCTTCGCGATGGTGGATGGCCGCTCGCCTTTTGATGCCGACAAGGCCTACAAGGACAGCAAGCTCTGCAACGTGCTGTTCGCCCGCCGGCTGCAGCAGCTGCTGGAGCAGCGGGGCCGGCCCTTGCCGGTGATCGCCTGGAGTCCGGGCCTGGTGATCCCGCGCGCCAGCGATGGGTTCTTCCGCTACAGCCGCCAGCACAACGAAGCTGGCCAGCGGCTGTTCGCCCTGGTGGCCCGTGATCTGCTGCGGCTCACCGAAACGGCGGAGCGGGCCGGAGCGTTGCTGGCCGGGCTGGCCGCCGATCCGGCCCACGGCCGCGCAGGCTTCCACTACTGGTGCAACCGGGTGCTGGGGCCGGGCAGGCGGCGCTTCGAGGCGGCGGAGCCCAGCGCCGAGGCCCGCAACGACGCCCTGGCGGCGGAGCTGTGGACGCTCAGCGCGGGCCTGGTGGGACAGGGCTGAGGGGGTAGCCGGGCCGCAGGATCAGCCGGCCAGCTGGTCGATGCGCTGGGCCAGCTGCACATCGAGGTTGGAGAGGCCGCCGGTGTCGTGAGTGGTGAGATCGATCGTCACCCGGTTCCAGACATTGCTCCATTCCGGGTGGTGGCCCAGGGTCTCGGCCGCCAGCGCCACCTTGGCCATGAACCCGAAGGCCTCGGTGAAATCGGCGAAGCTGAGCACCCGGTGCAGCTTGCCCGCCTCCAGGCTCCACGCGGGCAGGGAGGAGGGCAGGGCGTTGATCTGCTCGGGCGTGAGAGGGGTGGCAGCCATCGGCGGGGGGAACGCGGCCCCGTCATGGTGGCGTATCCGGGGCGGACGCTGACCTCAGGGCTCGATGCCGTCCACAGGCAAGGCGCCAAACAGGATCGGCCGGCGGGTGGGCTGGGCGTCGGCGGCCGTGCTCCAGCTCACGCGGCAGTGGAACAGACGGGGCTCACCCGGTTCGGACAGTCGCTCGTAGCCCATGTCGGTCACCACGGCACCGGCGGGACGCTGACCCTGGGCCCGGCTGCAGGCATCCACCGGCGAGATCCGCGAGCTCAGCTCCACCTGGCCACTCACCGACTCCAAGACGACCTCACTGGCCGCTGCGGAGGGGGAGGGTTCGGCAGGCGCTTCAGCGGCCTCGAGGGGCAAGCCCATGGCGACTGCGCAGAGCAGGGCAGCCGCACGGGCAAGCGGCATGGGCGATGGCATGGGCGAGGATCCGGCAGAGGCACGGTAGGTCGCCCGCGGCTGATCACAGGCGAGGCCCAAGCGTTCAGACGCCGATCAGATGCAGGCTCAGCCGGCGGCGATGGCTGCGGGCGCGGTGCTCCCACAGGTACACGGCCTGCCAGGTACCGAGCACCAACCGCCCCCGCTGGAAGCTGAGCTGCAGAGAGGTCGCCGTGAGGGCGGTGCGGATGTGGGCCGGCATGTCGTCGGGGCCCTCATCGGCGTGGGCATAGGTGCGCCACTCCCCCTCCCCGCTCAGGGGACGGAATCCCTCCTCCGGCACCAGGGCACGCAGGTAGGCCGCCAGGTCGTGCAGCACCCGGGGATCGGCGTTTTCGTTGATCGTGAGCGAGCAGCTGGTGTGCTGGCACACCAGCGTGGCCACGCCCAGATCCAGCCCGCTGGCAGCGATCTCGCGGTTGAGCACGGCCGTGAGGTCGGTGAAGCCCTCGGCGGCGGTGGTCAGTTCCACCTGGCGCAGCGTCTGATTCAGCATGGCGTTCGCATCCCTTCAGCTCCGGCTGGTTCAGCTCCGGCTGGTTCGGCGCCGGCTGGTTCAGCGCCGGCTGGCACCGGGGAGCCTCCAGGACGCTGACTAGCATCGGAACACTGGGTCGTTCCGGCCATGGCTCCCATCACCCGCAACCTCGCCCGCAATCTTGGCCCCGGCTTGGCGGTCAGCATCGTCGGTGCCTGCCTCCTGGCGCTGACGGTCCCCCCGGCCCGGGCTCAGCGTGTCGTACCCAAGATCGGCAACATCTGCCCCCTGGGCTATGTGGACATGCTCAATGGCACCTGCAGCACCCTGGGCCTGATGAACTACACCGTGCAGCCCACCAACGGCCTGCCCTGCCCGGAGGGCTGGATGAACGTGGGCGGACGCTACTGCCGCAAGAAGTAGGCCATGCCCTCCGGCCAGCCGATCCCACCCCTTGCCGTCAGCACGCCTGAGCCCGCTGCCGGCGGCGACAGTCGTCCCGCTGCGGAGTTGCGCATCCTCTACGACGGGGCCTGTCCCCTCTGCCTGCGGGAAGTGCGGTTTCTGAGCCAGCGCGACCGGCGCCTGCACCCGGTGGAACCGCGGCTGGCCTTCGTGGACATCAACGACCCTGCCTACGACCCGGCGGCCCACGCCGGCGTCGACTATCGCGCCGCCATGGGCCGCATCCATGCCATCGGTGCCGATGGCGAGGTGCTGCGGGATGTGGCCGTGTTCCGCCGCGCCTACGCACTGATCGGCCTGGGCTGGCTCTATGCCCCCAGCCGCTGGCCCGTTCTGCGCCAGCTGGCCAACGCCGCTTACGGGCTCTGGGCCCGCTTGCGGCTGCGCGTCACCGGGCGGCCCAGCCTGGAGCAGCTCTGCAGCGACCGCTGCCGCCTGGGCTCATGAGCCAGCCGCCGCCGTCCCGCGGCGCCGCCGATCCGGATCTGGTGGTGGTGGGCAGCGGCCTGGGCGGTCTCTGCGCCGCCGCCATGGCCGCCCGCCACGGGCTGGAGGTGCTGGTGCTGGAGGCCCACGACCAGCCCGGTGGCGCCGCCCACGGCTTTGAGCGGCGCGGCTTTCAGTTCGAATCGGGGCCGTCGTTGTGGTCGGGGCTGGGCAGCTGGCCGAGCAGCAATCCCCTGGCCCAGGTGCTGCGGGCGGTGGGCGAGAGCGTGCCGGTGGCCACTTACCACGACTGGGGGCTGCTGCTGCCCGAGGGCCAGCTCACGTTGGGCGTGGGGCTGGAGCCGTTTCTGGCCCTGGTGCGGGAGCTGCGCGGCAGCGCCGCCGCCGAGGAATGGGCGGCGTTCATGGCCTGGCTGCAGCCCAGCTGCCAGGCCGCCCGCGCCCTGCCGCTGCTGGCCCTGCGGCCTGGACTGGGGCTGGCCGCCACCCTGGGCCGCCAGGGGCTGGGGCTGCTGGGTCAGGCCGGCCGCCTGGCGGCCCTCGGCGGCGCCTTCGGGCCGATGGCACGGCGACACCTCTCCGATCCCTTCCTGCTGCACTGGGTGGATCTGCTCTGCTTCCTGATCTCCGGGCTGGCGATGGATCAGACCAGCGCCGCCGCCATGGCCACCCTGTTCGGGGAGTGGTTCGAGCCCGGCGCCTGCCTCGACTATCCGATCGGCGGCAGCCCCGCGGTGGTGGCCGCCCTGGTGCGGGGCCTGGAGCGTCACGGTGGCGCCCTGCGCACCCGCAGCCCGGTGGCGGAGGTGCTGGTGAGCGGCAACCGGGCCTGCGGTGTGCGCCTCGCCGATGGCCAGCGCATCGGCGCCCGCCGCGGCGTGATCGCCAACGTGAGCCCCTGGAGCCTGCCGCAGCTGCTGCCGGAGAGTGCCACCCCGGCCCGCTGGCACCGGCGCCAGGCGGACACCCCGGCCTGCCGCAGCTTCCTGCACTGGCACCTGGCCCTGCGCGGCGACGACCTGCAGCACCTGCCCATCCACCACGTGTGGGTGGGTGACTGGAAGCGCGGCATCGCCGCCGAGCGCAACATGGCCGTGCTGTCAATGCCCTCCCTGCTCGATCCCTCCCTGGCCCCGCCCGGCCACCAGGTGCTGCACGGCTACACCCCGGCCAACGAACCCTGGGAGCTGTGGCGGGATCTGGAGCGGGGCAGCCCGGCCTACGCAGCGCTCAAGGCCGAGCGCTGCAGCCTGTTTCACCGCGTGCTCGCCCCCCTGATCCCCGACTGGCGCGAGCGGGCGGTGCTGGAGCTGCAGGGCACTCCGCTCACCCACCAGCACTACCTGCGCATCCCCCAGGGCAGCTACGGACCCTCCTGGCCCGCCGACGCCGGCCCCTTTCCCGGCGGCGGCACCCCGATCGAGGGGCTGGTGCTCTGCGGCGCCGGCACCTTCCCGGGCATCGGCGTGCCGCCGGCGGCGGTGAGCGGTGCCATGGCCGCCCATCGCTTCGTCAGCGCCCGCCAGCAGCGCCGGCTGCTGGAGGACATCGGCCTGGCCGCCTGATCGCCCCCGCGGATCGGGCCGCTGGGATTGGGGCCGCCAGAGTGGAGCGGCCCAGCGTCACCCCAGCCCGGCGATGACCACCATCTCCTGCCGCTACGACGGCGGCCTGCGTTGCGCCGCCGAACACGAACCCTCCGGCAGCCTGATCAGCACCGACGCGCCTGTCGACAACGCCGGCAAGGGCGAGCGGTTCTCCCCCACCGACCTGATCGCCACCTCCCTGGCCACCTGCCTGCTCACGGTGATGGGCATCGTGGCCGAACGCCATGGCTGGTCGCTGGAGGGGGCCAGCGCCCGGGTGCAGAAAACGATGAGCAGTGAGCCGCCGCGACGCATCGCCGCCCTGGAGGTGTGGCTGACCCTGCCGGCGTCCCTGGAGGAACGCCAGCGCCGGGTGCTGCGGCGGGCGGCCGAGGGCTGCCCGGTGAAGGCCAGCCTGGAGGGAGCCATCGCCATGACCATGCACTGGGAGTGCTCAGCCCTGCACCGCGCTGGGCCGGCGCTGGCTCACGGCATAGGCGGTGGCCGCTGCAGCAGCGGTGGTGGCCACGCCGAGGAAGACGGCGGTCTGCAACAGCAGCAGGGCGATCCCCAGGGCTGACGCAGCCTTGATCTGAATCCTGGCCTTGATCAACTGACAGAGCAGCAGCAGCACCGTGAGCTGCAGGGCTGCCAGCTTGGCGGCGCTCAGCTTGGCAACAGCCACGCACGCCAGGGGGGCAAGAGGCAGCAGCGGGCAGAAGGGGTTGGGCACCATGGCAATGAAGATCGCTACGGGGGAGAGAGCCTGAAGCTCTGCGGTCAGGAACTCTGCTGGTACAGCTGCTCGAGGCGTTCGCGGTTGAGATCCACCACCATCACCACCTCGCCGGGCTCGGGAGCCTCGGGATGGCGGGTGGGACGGACGCCATCACCACGGCCGCTGGAGGAGTTCGCCATCGGCTGGTTGGCCATGCGGAAGCCCTGGCTCATCAGCGAAAAAGCCCCCACAAGCAGCAACGCGAAGCAGATGAGATAGAGGGTGGTGAAGATCATGTGGCATGTCTCGCTTTGTTAATCAACCCTAGTGTGACGAAGTGTTAACCGCGAGCCGGCAGCTCAGATCTCAGGCGCCGCAACGGCTTTTGCCGTCCAAGGGCTCACCAGTCCACCGCGAACCATGAGGATGAGCGGGACTGTTAACGTTCCGTAACAACGACAGCACGGCACTGCCCATGACGGTCGGCGAACTCTTTCTCGAGTCCCTCTCGTCGGGGGTGATCACCCCCGGCGAGCTCAACTGGATCACAGCCCAGCAGCCCCGCTTCTCCCGAGTTGAGGAGGCCACGGCCCTGCGCCTGGGCCGCCTGCTCGACCAGGGCGACATCCAGCTCGGCTGCCGTCTGCCGGCGGCCAAGACCCGCCACGACGCCGTGCGGGAGCAGTGGATCGAGCCCCTGGGCCGGCGGCGCCACCGCCGCCCCGAGCACAGCGGCGCCGGCACCGGCGGCAGCAGCTTCACAATCGCTTAAGATCGAATCACGTTTCGTAACGTCCACCCATGACTGAGCCCACCCCCCGCTTCGGCTTCGTGGCCTTCGCTGAAACCTGGAATGGCCGCCTGGCCATGATGGGTTTCGTGATCGGCCTGGCCACCGAACTGCTCACCGGCCAGAGCATCCTCGGCCAGATCGGCCTCGGCTGAGCCGTTCCAACCTTCCACCTCCCCAGGTTCCGCCCTTTCCATCGGCAGCCACGCTGAGCGCCCCCGGCCCACCGCCGGGGGCTTTTTGCTGGCCCCCACCGATCCCTGTCCGCCATGACCCACAAGCCAGCCGGCGACCAGCCAGCCGCCCTGATCCGCCTGCAGCAGCACCTCCACCACACGCGCCTGCTGGGCTCGATCAGCAGCGCCCTCTACTACGACCAGAACACCGTGATGCCTGCCGCCGGAGCGGCCTGGCGGGGCGACCAGCTGGCCCTGCTGGCCAGCCAGCTGCACGAGCGCCAGAGCAGCGCGGCCTACGCCGATCTGCTGGCCGCCGCCGAAGACGCCGCTGAGGAGGCCGTGGGCGGCGATGCCCCGGACGCCCTGCGGCGCAACCTGCAGCTGTTGCGGCTGGAGCTGGAGCGGCAGCGCTGCCTGGATCCGGCCCTGGTGCAGGCCCTGGCCCGGGCCCAGTCACGCGGCAACGCCCTCTGGCAGGAGGCCCGCCGCAGCGACGACTTCAACGCCTTCGCCCCGGGCCTGAGCGAGCTCTTGCAGCTGCGCCGCCAGCAGGCCCGCCAGCTGGCGGCGGCCGAGCCGGCGGACCGCAGCCCCTGGGAGATCCTGGCCCAGCCCTTCGAGCCCGACATCAGCAAGGCACAGCTGGACGCACTGTTCACTCCGCTCAAGGAGGTCCTTCCCCGGCTGATCGACCAGGTGGCCACAGCCAGGGCAGGCCCGGAACCCGCCGCTTCAGCCCGTGCGGCCGGCAGCCCAGCGGAGCTGCCGGAGGCCCTGCAGGAGCAACTCTGCAGCGAGCTGCTGCAGAGCTGGGGCTATGACCCCAGCCGCTGCCAGCGCTCCCGATCCGCCCACCCCTTCTCCTGCACCCTGGGGCCGGCCGACTTCCGCATCACCACCCGGGTGGTGCCGGGCCAGCCCTTCTCCGCCTTCCTGGCCACCGCCCACGAGTGGGGCCATTCCCTCTACGAGCAGGGCCTGCCCCGCGGCGACGATCACTACTTCCCCTGGCCCCTGGGGGAAGCCACCTCCATGGGGGTGCACGAATCCCAGTCGTTGTTCTGGGAGTGCCGGGTGGCGCGCGGCCGCGCCTTCGCCGAGCGCTGGTATCCCAGCTTCCGCGAGGGCCTGGAGGCCGATCCCTGGGGCGACGCCAGCCGGTTCTGGCGCCAGCTCAACCCGCTGCAGCCGGGGCTGATCCGCGTGGAGGCCGACGAGCTCAGCTACGGCCTGCACATCGTGCTGCGCTACGAGCTGGAGCTGGCGATGCTGGAGCAGGAGATGCCGGTGGCCGAGCTGCCTGCCGCCTGGAACGGGCGGATGCAGGAGCTGCTCGGCATCCGCCCGGCCAGCGACGCCGAGGGCTGCCTGCAGGACATCCACTGGGCCGAGGGCCTGTTCGGCTACTTCCCCTCCTATGCCCTGGGCCACCTGATCAGCGCCCAGCTGACGGAGACGCTGGAAGCCGACATCGGGCCCATCGAACGTCATGTGGACGCCGGCGAGGAGGCGGCGCTGCAGGGGTGGCTGGCCCGGCATGTCTGGCCCCTGGGCCGCAGCGTCAACGGCGCCGAGCTGGTGGAGCGGGTGAGCGGCCGGCCCCTGAGCGCCGAGCCGTTCCTGGGCTACCTGGAGCACAAGCTGGAGCGGCTTCTGGCGGTGGGCTGAGCGGGAAAGCACTCCGTAGGATGCGCCGCGCCCGACCAGCCCTTCATGGCGAACATCGACCACGCCCCCAGCCGCACGATGCTCAACCTCCTGCATGTGCTGCCGGCCTTCGCCGATGAAGCCGAGCTGAGGCTCAACGCGATCGTCGAGCTCAACTCGATGACGATCAACAAATACGAGCTGATCACCGAAACCGGCCAGCTCAAGCTCGACCGGGTGGGCTACTCCTCGCTGGCCTACCCCTTCGTCTACGGCTGCATCCCCCGCACCTGGGACGAGGACGGTGATCCCCTCGACATCGAGATCGTGGGCGTCACCGAGCCCCTGATCCCGGGCTCGCTCGTGGAGGCCCGCATCATCGGCCTGATGAAGTTCGACGACGGCGGCGAGGTGGACGACAAGGTGATCGCCGTGCTGGCTGATGACAAGCGCATGGACCACATCACCTGTTACACCCAGCTGGGCGACCACTGGCTGAAGGAAACCACCTACTACTGGGAGCACTACAAAGACCTCAAGAAGCCCGGCACCTGCCGCGTCAACGGCTTTGTGGACGCCGCAGAGGCCGTGGGGGTGATCAAGACCTGCGAGGCCCGCTACAACAGCGAGATCGATCCGCAGCTGGTGGACGGACCGACCACGGCCTGATCGCACGACCGCACGCCCCAGCACCCCGCCCCAGCACTTCGCCTCGCCCATCGCCATGGCAACCCCACCCACCATCCGGCGCCCAGCCATCCGCCGGCTGCTGGGCAGCCTGCTGGGCGCCACGGCCGCGGTTTCCACGGCCGCGGTTTCCACGGCCGTGGTTGCCACGGCCAGCGCCGCGGCCCTGGCCTCCAGTGAGCCGGCCGTCGCCCCCGATCTGGCTGAGCCAGCGACGGCGGCAGCTCCGGTCCCCCCTGCCGTGCGCACCCGCGAGATCGTGCTGGAGCTGGGCCGGCGCCAGATCTCTCTGGTGGAGGAGGGCAAGGTGCTGGGCAGCTGGCCGGTGGCCATCGGCGACCCCCGCACCCCCACGCCTACGGGCCGCTTCGTGGTGGAGAACATGGTGGTGAACCCCATCTACCAGAGCACCTCCAGCGGCAGGATCAACAATGCCGTGGGGCCGCAGGCGCCCCTGGGCGACCGCTGGATCGGCTTCAAGCAGAGCGGCCTGAACCAGTTCGGCATCCATGGCACCCCCGATGCCTGGGCCTGGACCGTCACCTCCCGGGCGGCGGTGTCCAATGGCTGTGTGCGCATGCTCACCCCCCACGTGCGCCAGCTGTTCGATCAGGTGGAGGTGGGCACGCCGGTGATCGTCAAGCCCTGAAACGGGCCAGCGGCGGGGTGTGGCCGGCAACTCGGAAGACTTTCTGCAGTCTGCGGGCCCATCCGGCCCTGGAGATGTGTTCGTCCCCTAACTTGTAGCCCCACCGCACAGCGCAACGCCGGCATGGCCAGCGACCACCGCCAGACCAGTTCCCAGCAGGAGCCCGCCACCACACCCAGCACGGTGCTGAAGTGGTCGAGCGATGGGGAGCTCTCGGCTCTGGATCTGCAGCGGCTCGTCGA
>REEV01000002.1 GCA_007694915.1 Cyanobium sp. PLM2.Bin73
GACAGTCGCAGCCAGGTCGGCATGGTGTGGCGGAAGCAGATCGAGAAATACCAGGCGGTGAACGTCCATGGCGATGGACCACCGCAAGCGGCAGAACCGGCGGGACTCACCGAGCACCCTGGAGGATCTGCGCCGCCTCCCCTATCTCGACGCCACCCTCAACGAGACCCTGCGCACCCTGCCGCCGTCGTCGACGGTGACGCGGCGGCTGACCCGCCCGGTGGTGCTCGACGGCACGCTGCTGCAGAAGGCCTGGGGCCTGATCGCCGAGCCCCGCATGGTGCACGGGTGGGAGCGCCTCTACCCCGACCCGGGCCACTTCGATCCGGAGCGGTTCCTCGGCGGGGGCACGGAGGATCGCCGCTACACCTACATCCCCTTCGGCGGCGAGCTGCCCATCCTCCAGGCCAGCATCGATCTGATCCGCCTCCAGACCCGGCAGTTGCATGATGTTCAGCTGCCGGAACCGCCGGAGTCTCCTTCCCTAACTTGAGGCCATGGATGAGGCTGCTCTGCCATCGCCATCCCCCCCGCGGAGCCCCCGCCTGGCCGCCACCGATCCCACGCCGCTGCCGGCATCACGCGAGTGGATCAAGGCGTTGTTGGATGGCCTCTATGACGATGTGGCATACAGGGTGGCGATCTGATGCCCCTCAGCTTCTACATCTCCAGCCCCTTCCGCGGCCTGCAGCAGGAACGGGCCGCCGCGAAGCGAGCGGTGGTGGACAACAATCACGCCTACAAGGACAGCTACGAGGCCTCCCCCGATCCGGTGATCGAAACCTGCCTGAAGGATGTGGCGCACAGCGACGTGTATGTCCTCCTGCTGGCCTTTCGCTACGGCACCCGCACGGAAGGTGGAGCAGGGCCATCGATCACGGAGCTGGAATTCGACCAGGCGGTGGCAAGCGGCAGGCCCATCTATGCCTATGTCATGAATTTCATCCTGGATGCCGCCGAGGGGATGGATTCCGACCCGGTGGGCATGGGGCGCCTGGCACGGTTTAAGGAGAAAGTGGGCCGCCATTGCACCCCGGCCTCCTGCACCAGCCTGCAGGATCTCTGCGAGCGCCTTCAGCGCCTGGCGGCCAACCCGCCGACCATCTCAGGCTCCGCTCCCGCGGCCGCACCGGTCCGCACCTTCAGCCTGGAGGAGATCAACCGCTGGATCGCCTCCCATCACGCCGCGGTGGCGCGCTGTTTCGAGGCGATCCCGGCGGTGCAGGACCGCAGCCTGCACGTGGATCTGCCGGTGGATCTGCGGGCCGCCGGATCCGCAGGGAGCCGAGCGGCCAAGGTGATGCTCACACCGGTGCATCTGCAGCCGGCACTCGAGGCGATGGGCACCCACCTGGTCCTGATTACCGGCCAGGGCGGAGCCGGCAAGACGAGCCTGGCCTTTCAGATCGCGCGCTGGGGTCTGGAGGGATCCCTGGCGGATCCGATCCTGCCGGTGCTGATCGACACGGCCCTGGCACCGGAGGAAACGGTGTTGCAGCGCGTGCGGCAGTGGCTGGAGCGGGCGATCGGGGCGCGCCGCGGCAGCCTCGATCAGGACCTGGTGGCCGAATTGCTGCGCCGCAAGCGGCTGCTGGTGATCATCGATCACTTCTCCGAGCTGGCGGAGCCGGCGCGCCGGCGGGTGCTTGCCACCCTTCCCACGGGCCTGCTGATCCTCACCTCCCGCGAGCCGGAGAGTGGCATCCAGGGGGAACTGGCGATCACCCGCGTCGAACCGCTCCAGATCGCCATCGACCAGCTGCAGCGTTTCTTCCATGAGGTGCTGGAGCGCAAGGGGGTGCGGGAACGCTTCAGCGACGACGATCTGGAGCCCACCCAGCGCCAGCTGCGGCGGATGGTGGGTGACAAGCCGATCACCCCCCTGCTGGCCCAGATGTTCATCGAGGATGTGATCGCCAAGCAGGAAGGCCAGGGCGTGCTGGCGGCGTCGGTGCCGGAGCTGATGCTCGCCTACGTGAACCGCATCAGCGAGGTGATCCCTGCCGAGGAGCGGCAGCAGGAGGGGATCGCGATCGAGGCGGACTGGGTGCAGCGGGGCCTGATGGCTGTCGCCCTCACCAGCCATTGGCAGGGGCCCCACGGCCGCCCCCGTCTGCAGCCGATGTCGTTCGAGCGGGAGCTGGCACTGGAGGCTCTGGCAACGGTGCCGTGCCTGGAGGAGCCAGCCAGGCGCCAGGCGCTGCTGGCCTATCTGCTGCGCCTGCGCCTGCTGCATCACCCCGGGCAGAACCGGAGCGAATTCCGCCTGGCCCTCGATCCTCTGGCCGACTACCTGGCGGCGTTGCGGCAGCTGGAGCTGCTGGCCGAGGAAGAGCGACGAGCGGTGGCACCGTGCGACGACGGTGGGGATCCCGGCCAGGTGGTCTGGGAGCGATTCCTCACGGCGCTGGAGCGCCGGCCCCCCGCCGAGCTGGATCCGATGCGGGGCTTTCTGCTGGCCCTGCGGGATGGCTGTCTGGAGCGGATCGAACGCCCCCGAGGCGCCACCACCATCCCCGCCGGCGTGCCGGATCGCCTCGGATC
>REEV01000001.1 GCA_007694915.1 Cyanobium sp. PLM2.Bin73
CCCACACCCACCACCGCCGAACTGCCGATCCTGGAGGCCACCCTCGAGCTGATCCGCTGGTTCATCCCGATCCTGCACCGTCTGCCCCGCCAGCACCGCTTCGGCCTGGGTGATCGGCTGATCACCAACCTCTACGAGCTGATGGAGCAGCTGGCCCTGGCCCGCTTCCAGCGGGAGAAACTGCCGATCCTGGAGCCCCTCGCCGGCCGTCTCCACCTGATCCAGCTGCAGACCCGGCTACTCCACGAGTTCAGCCTGATCGACCTGCGTCGCTACGAGCACGCCAGCCGCCTGATCGCCACCATCGGCCGCCAGCACAGCGGTTGGCTGGCCCAGCAACGCCGCCCCGCCGCCGTGCCGTGCCCCCAGCCGTGACGCCCCTGCGTGAGCTCTACCCCCGCCTCACCAGCTTCGCCAACCTCCACGCCGCCGCCCGCCGCGCCCAGCGCGGCAAGCGCTATCGCCCGGCGGTGCTGGCCTTCCACGCCAACCTGGAAGCCGAACTGCTGCGGCTGCAGGAGGAACTGCGCTCCTTCAGCTACAGCCCCGGGCCATACCGGCAGTTCCGTATCTTTGAACCGAAGCCGCGGCTGATCAGCGCCGCCCCCTACCGCGACCGGGTGGTGCACCACGCCCTCTGCGCCGTGATCGTGCCGCCCCTGGAGCGCCGCTTCCATCGCGGCAGCTTCGCCAACCGCCGCGGCTACGGAAGCCACCGGGCCCTGCGCCGTTTCGTAACGGCCGCCGCGCGCCACCGCTGGGTACTACTGGGCGACATCCGCCTCTATTTCCCCAGCCTCGATCTCACCCTGCTGCGCCATCAGCTGGCACAGCGCATCGCCTGCCCCGGCACCCTCTGGCTGCTGGATCAGATCCTCGCCAACGGCGCCAGCCACGGCCCGGCCCTCGATGCCTTCCCTGGCGACACCCTGCTCACGCCCCTGGAGCGGCCACGGGGTCTGCCGATCGGCAACCTCACCAGCCAGTTCCTCGCCAACCTTCACCTCGATCGCTTCGATCACACCATCAGCGCTCTTCCCGGCATCCGCGTCTACCTGCGCTACGTGGATGACTTCGCCCTCTTCGCCGATCATCCGGAACCCCTGCACCGAGCCCGTTCACGGATCGAGGAGGAACTCACAGCCCTGCGCCTGCGGCTGCACCCGATCAAGAGCCAGATCCGCCGCACTCGCGATGGCGCCAGCTTCGTTGGTTTTTTCGTGCGGCCAGGCCGTGTGCGGGTGCGCAACCACAACCTGCTGCGCGGACAGCGGCGCCTGCTGCTGCAGCACCGAGCCGTGATCAGCGGCCGCCTCTCCCCACATGCGGCCCGCACAAGCCTGCAGAGCTGGAACGCCCACCTCGCTCACGGCCACACCTGGCGCCTGCGGCGGCGGCTGTTCCGCGATCTCCCCTATGCCGACGGGCTGCCGAACTGATCAACCTTGCCTACCCTGAATCCGGGCGGGTCGTGCAGCTGCTGCGCGGCGGCTCCTGGAACAACAACCCCAGGAACTGCCGTTCGGCCTACCGCAACCACAACGACCCCGGCAACACCAACAACAACGTCGGGTTCCGCGTGGTCTGCCTCCCCCAGCACCCTTCAGCGTCCGAACCGTTGGAAGGAATTCCAACGGGTGCACAGGAAGGGTCCAGACCCGCTCCCGTGATCGGCCGGCTCCGGCCGCCGATCCGCACAGCCCCAGGGGGTGCCCCGCTGGCCCTGGGCCCTGTGCCCGCCGCCACCGGTGACGCACCCTTCTTTTGTCTTCCATGACGCAGACCGCTCGCCGCGCCACATTCCTGCTGCGCCACCCCCGCAAGACGCAGGGGTTTCACGAGGTGTTGGCACCGTCGCTGCCGCGACCGAGTGGGAGAACAGTGATTGGCACGGAAGCGACAGTCACCGGACCAAGCTGGACAACGCTCAAAGCCATCCATGGCGATAAACTCGGCGCCCTCACCATGCTGTGGATCCCGCCCGGGCGCTTCTGGATGGGGTCGCCCGAGGACGAACTGGAACGCACTGATCACGAAGGCCCCCAGCGCCTGGTGCAGCTTGAGGGGTTCTTCCTGAGCCAAACGCCGATCACCCAGGCCCAGTGGAGGGAGGTGGCGAACTGGCAGCCCCGCGAGGGAGAAATCTGGAGAAGGACGCTACAGCCCGCTCCCTCCTTTTTCAAGGGGGAGAATGCCCGCCTGCTGGAAGGGGAAACGACCACCGACCAGCGGCCGGTGGAGCGGGTGACTTGGCAGGACGTGATGGAGTTCTGCTCCCGTCTCAGAGAGCGCACGGGCCGCACTTACACGTTGCCAAGCGAAGCTCAGTGGGAATACGCCTGCCGGGCGGGCACCACCGCACCGTTCCATTTCGGCAAAACAATCACGCCGGAGCTAGCCAACTACGACGGGACCTCCACCTACGCTGATGGCCCGATGGGCGCGTACCGGAAGCAGACCACGCCGGTGGGGCTGTTCCCGGCCAATGCCTGGGGCCTGCAGGACAT
>REEV01000062.1 GCA_007694915.1 Cyanobium sp. PLM2.Bin73
AACCCACTGCGCGGTCAGGTGCGGGTGCCGGGCGACAAGTCGATCTCCCACAGGGCGCTGCTGTTCGGCGCCATCGCCGAGGGCGACACCCGCATCGAGGGCCTGCTGCCCGCCGAAGATCCCCTCAGCACCGCCGCCTGTCTGCGGGCCATGGGGGTGTCGGTATCGGAGATTCGCGCCGGTGAGGCGGTGACCGTGCAGGGGGTGGGCCTCGACGGCTTTCAAGAGCCGGCCGCCGTGCTCGAGTGCGGCAACTCCGGCACCACCATGCGCTTGATGCTGGGCCTGCTGGCCGGCAGGGTGGGCCGCCACTTCGTGCTCAGTGGCGATGCCTCCCTGCGGGGGCGGCCGATGGGCCGGGTGGCCGCCCCCCTGGCCCAGATGGGTGCCCAGATCCATGGCCGCAGCGACGGCAACCTCGCCCCGCTGGCGGTGCAGGGCCAGCCCCTGCGCGGCACCACCATCCACACCCCGGTGGCTTCCGCCCAGGTGAAGAGCGCCATCCTGCTGGCGGGCCTCACCGCCGCCGGCCCCACCACGGTGATCGAACCGGCCCAGAGCCGCGACCACAGCGAACGCATGCTGCGCGCCTTCGGGGCCGCGATCGAGGTGGGCGGCCCCGGCCTCACCCAGGTCACGCTCACCCCCGGCCACGGCCTGCGGGGCCAGACCGTGGTGGTGCCGGGGGACATCAGCTCAGCGGCCTTCTGGCTGGTGGCCGCCGCCATCACCCCTGGCTCCGAGCTCACGGTGGAAAACGTGGGCCTCAACCCCAGCCGCACCGGCATCCTGGAGGTGCTGGAGCAGATGGGGGCGCAGATCAGCGTGCACAGCCGCCGCGATGTGGCCGGCGAACCGGTGGGTGATCTGCAGGTGCATCACGGGCCGCTGCAGGCCTTCGAGATCGGCGGCGAGCTGATTCCACGCCTGGTGGATGAGATCCCGGTGCTGGCGGTGGCCGCCTGTGCCGCCGAGGGCACGAGCCGGATCCGCGATGCCGCCGAGCTGCGCGTGAAGGAAACCGACCGCCTGGCGGTGATGGCGCGCCAGCTGGGGGCAATGGGCGCCCGGCTCGAGGAGTTCGAAGACGGCATGGCCATCACCGGCGCCACGGAGCTGCATGGCGCCGAGGTGGACAGCGAGACCGACCACCGCGTGGCCATGAGCCTGGCGGTGGCGGCTGGCATCGCCCGCGGCGGCACCACCCTGCACCGCCCCGAGGCGGCGGCCGTGTCCTATCCGGGCTTCTGGGATGACCTGCGGCGCCTCGGAGGCTGACGGGCTGCGCACTCGGTACGGGGCTGACGGCAGCTTCAGCCTCTGGAGTGAGCGCTTCGGCGAGGGCTTCCACGGCGCCATCGGCGCCCGTCGCGAGGCCCGGCAGAAATTCGTGCGGCCGGCGGGCCTTGAGCACTGGGACACGGGCAGCACCCTCAAGGTGGTGGATGTGGGAGTGGGACTGGGCACCAACACCGCCGCCCTGCTCAGCGCCGCCATCGATCGCGGTCTGCAGCTGCGCTGGTGGGGTCTGGAGATCGACCGGCGCCCGCTGCAGCGGGCCCTGGCCGAGCCCGTCTTCCGGCGGCAGTGGCCGGCGCAGACCCTGGAGCTCCTGGAGCAGCTGGCGGCCACGGGCCACTGGCGCTGTGGCTGCGGTTCGGGTGCCCTGCTCTGGGGCGACGCCCGCCAGCGCCTGCCGGAGCTGCTCGAGCAGCAGCGCGGACAGTGCGATCTGGTGCTGCTGGATGCCTTCTCACCCCAGCGCTGCCCTGAGCTCTGGAGTGAGGACTTCCTGGCCCGGCTGGCGGCCCTGCTGGCTCCCCGGGGCCGGCTGCTCACCTACTGCAGCGCCGCCGCCGTGCGCCAGAGCCTGCTCCAGGCGGGCCTGGAGCTGATGGCCATCGCCCCACCGGCAGGCAACGGGCAGGCGCCCACGTGCTGGAGCCTGGGTACGGCCGCCAGTCCGTCGCCACTCCCAGGCGGAGACGGCGTGCTGCGCCCGCTCAGTGCCATGGAACGCGAGCACCTCGCCACCCGGGCGGCCGAGCCCTACCGCGACCCCAGCGGAGCGGCCACAGCCGAGGAGATCCTCAGTGCCCGGTGCCGAGCCCAGGCCAGCAGCACGGCAGGATCCACAAGCGCCTGGCGGCGCCGCTGGGGGCTGGAGCGCCGCAGCGGCGGCAGGGCCTGGCAGGCCGCGTAGATTCCCGGCCAGCCGCCCTGCGCCCGATGCTCGCCGTTGCCGTGCTGGCCGCCGGAAAGGGCACCCGCATGAAGAGCGACCTGCCCAAGGTGCTCCAGCCCCTGGCCGGCGCCACCCTGGTGGAGCGGGTGCTCAGCAGCTGCGAGCGGCTGCAGCCCGAGCGGCGCCTGCTGATCGTGGGCCACCAGGCCGAGCAGGTGGAGCAATCCCTGAGCAGCCATGGGGGGCTGGAGTTCGTGCTCCAGCAACCCCAGCAGGGCACCGGCCATGCCGTGCAGCAACTGCTCGACCCCCTGGCCGGCTTCACAGGCGAGCTGCTGGTGCTCAACGGCGACGTGCCCCTGCTGCGCCCCGAAACCCTCCAGCAGCTGCTGGAGGGACACCGGGCCAGCGGGGCCGCGGTGACCCTGCTCAGCGCCAGGCTGGCCGATCCCAGCGGCTACGGCCGTGTGCTGGCCGCCCACGACGGCCGGGTGGAGAAGATCGTGGAGCACCGCGACTGCACGGAGGCGGAGCGGCAGGTCAACCTGATCAATGCCGGCATCTACTGCTTCAACTGGCCCCAGCTGGCCGCCGTGCTGCCCCGGCTGCGCAGCGACAACGACCAGGGCGAGCTCTACCTCACCGACACGGTGGCCCTGTTGAGCCCGGCCATGCACCTGGAGGTGGCCGATGCCGATGAGATCAACGGCATCAACGACCGGCTGCAGCTGGCCCAGTGCGAGGCGGTGCTGCAGCAGCGGCTGCGGGAGCACTGGATGCGCGAGGGGGTGACCTTCACCGATCCGGCCAGTTGCACCCTCAGCGAGGCCACCCGCTTCGGCCGCGATGTGGTGGTGGAACCCCAGTGCCATTTCCGCGGTGCCTCCAGCATCGGCGCGGGCTGCCGCATCGGCCCCGGCTGCCTGATCGAGAGCAGCACCCTGGGCGAAGGCTGCCAGGTGCTGCATGCCGTGCTGCGCCAGGCCGAGGTGGGCGAGGGCTGCGCGATCGGACCGTTCACCCAGCTGCGGCCCGGCACCCGCGTCGGCCCCGGCAGTCACGTGGGCAACTTCGTGGAGATCAAGAACAGCACCCTGGCCGAAGGGGTGAAGGTGAACCACCTCAGCTACATCGGTGATGCCGATCTGGGCGCCGCGGTGAACGTGGGCGCCGGCACCATCACCGCCAACTACGACGGCGTGAACAAGCACCGCACCGTGATCGGTGCCGGCAGCAAGACCGGCGCCAATTCCGTGCTGGTGGCCCCGATCACCCTGGGCAGCGGTGTGACCGTGGGGGCCGGCTCCACCCTCACCAAGGATGTGCCCAGCGGGGCCCTGGCCCTGGGCCGGGCCCGCCAGCTGGTGAAGGAGAACTGGCCCGGCCCCCAGGGCTGATGCCCAGCACTCAGCAGCCCAACAGTTCTTGCAGGGGCTCGATCATGCGCTCCAGGGCCAGGCCGCGGCTGGCCTTGAGCAGCACCGCATCGCCCGGCTGCAGCCAGCCGGCCAGGCAGCTGGCGGCCTGGTCTGGTCCGGCGGCCCGGGCCAGGCGGGGCAGGGCGTCGGCCACCGCCGCCATCGCCTCCCCTTCAGCGCCGGGCACCACCAGCACCAGGCCGTCGAGACCCAGCGCCACAGCCCGCTCGGCCACCTGGCGATGCAGCTCCACACTGCGCTCACCCAGCTCCAGCATCGTGCCGAGCACCGCGTAGCGCCGGCCCGCCGGCTGGGCGGCCAGCAGCTCGAGGGCGGCCAGCACGGCCTCCGGGGAGGCGTTGTAGGTCTCATCGAGCAGCTGCACACCGCCCAGCTCCAGCCGCCGGCTGCGGCCCCCCGGCAGGTCCACGGCCGCCAGGCTGCAGCGCTCGGGGGGCAGCCCCAGCTCCTGGGCCACGGCCAGGGCCAGCAGCAGGTTGCGGGCCTGGTGGCGGCCCTCCAGGGGCAGCGGCAGGCAGACACCGGCCACCGTGAGGGTGCCGGCCTCGGCGTCCAGCAGCCCCTGGAGATCGGCGTCGGCCGCGCCGGGATCATCGCTCAGGGCCACCCGGCACACCCGGCCGCGCCACACCCGCGCCAGGGTGGCATCGAGCAGGGGATCGCCGGCCGGAATCACCACCAGTGCGTCCGCAGCCAGGCCCGTCACGATCTCGCACTTGGCGGTGGCAATCGCCTCACGGCTTCCCAGGCGGCCGATGTGGGCCGTGCCGATGTTGGTGATCACGGCCACATCGGGGCGGGCGCAGCGGCTCAGCCGCTCGATCTCCCCCAGGCCACGCATGCCCATCTCCACCACCAGGGCGCGGTGCTCCGGCGTGGCCTTGAGCAACGTGAGCGGCACACCCACATCGTTGTTCTCATTGCCGCTGGAGGCCAGCACCGGCCCCAGGGGGGCCAGCACGGCGCGGATCAGCTCGCGGGTGCTGGTCTTGCCCGCCGAGCCGGTCACCGCCACCACCGGAGCCCTGAGGCCCTCGCGCCAGAGCCGGCCCAGGTCCTGGTAAGCCTGCAGGCTGTCGTCCACCAGCCAGAGGGCCGCACCGGCGGCGGTGGCCGCTGCCGTGAGGGAGTGCAGGCCGTCGCCAGCGAGGCGGTCGCGCTGGGCCACCAGGGCGCAGCTGCCGGCGGCCACGGCGGGCTCCAGGAAGGCATGGCCGTCGAAGCGTTCCCCCACCAGCGCCACGAACAGGGCACCGGGGCTCAGCTGGCGGCTGTCGGTGCTCACCGAGCTCACCACCCCTCCGGGACTGGCGGCCCAGGGGGTGAGCGGCTCTCCCCAGAGCCGCTGAATCTGCTGGAGATCAAGGGGCATCCGGAGCTGGGGCCGCAGAGCTGAGCAGGATCATGCCTGAGCCCACCCGGGCGGTCCGCGCCAGCAGCCGCCCGGCTCCGTCCACCAGCTCCAGCCGCTCGTAGCCCAGCTCCAGGGCGCGGACGCGCCAGGTCTCGGCCTGCTGCTCCTGCAACGCGGGAGCCAGGGCCGCAAAGCGGTCGCTGAGCTTGAGTTGCAGGCAGCTGCGGGCGGGCTGCTCCCGCACCGACCCGATCAGGCCGCGGGGGTCGACGGGCTGCAGCAGGACCAGCAGGGGATCGATCGCCGCTGGTTCGTCCTGCAGCGGCTCAGCGGCGGG
Organism: Cyanobium sp. PLM2.Bin73; assembly: GCA_007694915.1. GTDB lineage: Bacteria > Cyanobacteriota > Cyanobacteriia > PCC-6307 > Cyanobiaceae > NIES-981. The sequence goes on from REEV01000062.1 coordinate 5,316, forward strand.
CGGGGGCTCCTGGGCGGGCAGGTCGGCGGGTGGCGGCTGCCCCGCTGCTGGCGCGGCGGGTGGCTCAGAGGGTGATGCAGAGGGTGATTGGGCAGGCGGCTGGGGTGCGGTGCCAGGGGCCGGCGGGGGCTGAAGAACCGTTGGGGAAGGGCCGCGCAGCAGCGGCGGCACCAGCACCACCAGCGCCAGCAGCAGCACCAGGGCCAGCCCGAGGACCAGGGGCCAGAACCAGGCCCTCAGCCCACGGGGCCAGAAGCCCGGCACGGCCAGGTCGCCCTGGCGGTTGCGCCGGGCCAGCTCCCAGCCCCGCAGGCGGGCCGTGGCCAGCAGGGCGCGCAGATCGCGGCCCAGCAGCCTCCAGGGGTCCTGGTACGGGGCCGGCAGGTCCCGGCCCGGTGGCGGCGTCGGCTGCTCATCCACCGCTGCCACCTCCGTGGGCCGCCCTCAGCGCCGCTTGAGCAGCGCCGCCAGGCCCTTGCGGCTGGGATCGGCGTCCTGGCCCTGGGAGAACTGCTCCACCACCGCCGCTTCCGGGGTGGGTTCCTTGACGCCGCAGACCTCCCGGTACATCGCCTCGTAGGCGACAGCGGAGCGGTCCCAGCTGAAGTCGACCGCCATGGCACGGCGCTGCAGCTGGGCCCAGGCGAGCGGATTGCGGTAGGCCTCCCACGACCGCACGATGGCGGTGTAGAAGTCGATCGGCTCATAGCGGTCGAAGCCGTAACCGGTGCCGCTGCCCCTGCCGTCATCGGCGGCGGGATCGTTGGGGGGCACGGTGTCCACCAGACCGCCCACCCGGCGGACCACCGGGATCGAGCCGTAGCGCATCGCCAGCATCTGGCTGATGCCGCAGGGCTCGAAGCGGCTGGGCATCAGGAAGGCGTCGCTGCCGCCGTAGATCAGCCGCGAGAGGGCGTCGTCGTAGGTGAGGAACACCGCGAAACGGCCCGGGTGGCGGGCGGCCAGCTGCCACAGCCCCGACTCATACGTCCGGTCGCCGGTACCCAGCACCACGATCTGGCTGTCGGTGTAGGCCAGGGCACGGTCGGCCACCTGCAGCAGCAGATCCACCCCCTTCTGGTCCACCAGGCGGCTCACCATTCCCATCAGGTAGCTGCGGGGGTTCACCGTGAGGCCGAAGCGCTCCTGCACGGCCCGCTTGTTGATCGCCCGGGGCGCCAGGTCCTCGGCGCTGAAGCGGGCCGGAAGGGTGGTGTCGGTGGCCGGGTTCCAGGCCTCGGTGTCGATGCCGTTGAGGATCCCGCGCAGCCGACCGCTGACGAAGTTGAGCAGGCCCTCCAGCTTTTCGCCGTACTCGGCGGTGCGGATCTCTTCGGCGTAGGTGGGCGACACCGCGTTGATGCGATCGGCATAGAGCAGGGCCGCCGCCATGGTGTGATCGCCCTGCATGTACCAGGGGCACCAGGTCATGCGGTCGAGCTTCCAGCGCCAGGGGCCCTGATAGCGGAGGTTGTGGATGGTGAACACGGTGCTCACCTCCGGGTCCTGATGCATCCACACCGGCAACATGCCGGTGTGCCAATCGTGGCAGTGCAGCACCTGGGGTTTCCAGTGGTGCCAGCAGAACTCAGCCGTGGCACTGGCGAAGAAGGTGAACCGCCAGTCCTCGTCCTCACCGCCATAGATGCGCTCGGCATCGAACACCGGATGGCCCACCAGGTAGAGGGGCAGTCCGCTGCTGGGGTGGACCGTCTGGAAGACGGCGAAATCGTTACCCATGGTGTGGCCACGCCACACCGGCTGGTCGGGAATGCTCAGCCGCGACCAGAGCTTGCCGTAGCCGGGAATGATGCTGCGCACGTCGTGGCCGAAGCGGGCCAGCGCCGGCGGCAGGGAACCCACCACATCGCCCATCCCCCCCACCTTGATCAGGGGTGCGCATTCCGCGGCGGCAAACAGGATCCGCATCCAGGCAGGGGCGCAGGCTGGGCGCAACTGTAGGGGTGGTGCGCCGCTGCTCCCCCAGGCAGGTCAGCCTCAGGGCAGCACCGTCACGGGGGTGCCGATCTCCACCAGCTCGAACAGCTCCCGCACGTGCTCGTCGAACAGGCGCACGCAGCCGTGGGAGACGGCCCGCCCCACGCTCTCGCGCTGGGGAGTGCCATGAAAGCCCGAGCTCACGCAGCCCTCCACGGTGAGCACCTCCACCCCGTTGAAGCCCCGGCGGCCGTCACAGTCGTGGTGGAAGCCGATCCAGCGGCTGCCGAGCGGATTGGCCGGACCCGGCGGCACCCGCACCCCGGTGGCGGGGTGCTCCCAGATCGGATCCGCCACCAGCTCGATGACGCGGAAGTCGCCCACGGGCGTTTCCCAGCCCGGACGGCCCACGGCCACCGGATAGCGGCGCAGTTCACGGCCGTTCTCGAGCACCAGCAGGCGGCGGGCGCTGCGATCGAGCACCAGCTGCCGTTGTCCGCTGGCGCGGGACACTGCGGCCGGCCCAGCTGCAGCTTCGGGGGTCGTGCCGGGAGCGGTGGCAGCCAGAGCCAGCCCGGGCACTAGGGGTACAGGCGCCAGGGCCACAGGCACAAGCGTCACGGCCAGGGCAGACAGGAGGCGGCACAGGCGGGAGGGCCGCTGGGCAGTTGGCAGCTGGGCGGTTGGCCGCTGCGCCATGGCGGTGCCCGTCGAACCGGCCAGCTCCGGACTCATGGCAGCCAGGGAGATCCCGAGAAGTCGGGGGGACGCTTCTCCAGAAAGGCGTTGCGGCCCTCCTGTCCCTCCTCGGTTCGGTAGAAGAGGTGGGTGGCCTGACCCGCCAGCTCCTGGATGCCCGCCAGCCCGTCGGTTTCGGCATTGAAGGCAGCCTTGAGGCAGCGGATCGCCGTGGGGCTGTGCTGCAGCACCTCCCGGGCCCAGCGAACCCCCTCCTGCTGCAGCTGGTCCAGCGGCACCACCGCATTCACCAGACCCATCTCCAGGGCCTCCGCGGCACCGTACTGGCGGCACAGAAACCAGATTTCACGGGCCTTGCGCTGACCCACCACCCGGGCCAGGTAGCCCGCCCCGAAGCCGCCATCGAAGCTGCCCACCCGGGGGCCGGTCTGGCCGAAGCGGGCATTGTCGGCAGCGATCGAGAGATCGCAGAGCAGGTGCAACACCTGGCCGCCACCGATGGCGTAGCCGGCCACCAGGGCGATCACCACCTTGGGCAGGCTGCGGATCAGGCGCTGCAGATCCAGCACGTTGAGGCGGGGCAGGCCGTCCTCATCCACATAGCCCCCCTCACCACGCACGCTCTGGTCACCGCCGGCGCAGAAGGCCCAGCCCCCATCGGCCGCCGGTCCGGCGCCGGTGAACAGCACCACGCCGAGCCGGGGATCGTCGCGCACCCGCGAGAAGGCCGCGCAGAGCTCCTGCACCGTGCGCGGCCGGAAGGCATTGCGTTTGTGGGGGCGGTTGATGGTGATGCGGGCGATGCCCTCATCGCTGCGCTCGAGACGGATGTCCTCGAAGGCCCCCAGCGGCTGCCAGTTCACGGGTTGCCAGGCCGGCGGGGCCGCTGTCATGGCGCAGGGGCGGGAACTGGCGCCATTCTGCGCAGCTGCCGGCGGCGCTCCGCGTCCCGGCGCCGGTCAGTGCGCAGCAGCACCAGGGCCATGGGCAGCTCGAGGGCCCAGGCCAGATCCCGCTCCAGGGCCGCAGGGCTGGCCGGGGCGCGGCCGGGCACACCGTGGGCTGCCGCCAGGGCGAGGGGATCTACGGCCTGGGGCATGGCGAACAGGCGCTCGAAATCCAGCGGTCCATCGCCGCGGGCCCCGATGGGCAGCTGCTCGAAGATGCCGCCGCCGACGTTGTCGATCAGCAGCACCGTGAGCCGGCTCCCCAGCTGCCGGTGCCAGAGCCAGCCATTGCTGTCGTGCAGCAGGGCCAGATCACCGCTGAGCAGCACGGCCCGGCCGGCCGCTTCCGCCACCCCGCAGGCCAGCGAGAGGGTGCCGTCGATGCCCGAGGCGCCGCGGAAGCTGTGGATGGGCCGCCCAGGGCCATCGGCTGGGGTGAAGCTCTCCCAGTCGCGCACGGGCGAGCTGTTGGCGATCACCAGCGGCAGTTCCGCCGGCAGCAGGCGGGCCAGCAGCCGGGCCAGGGCCGGCTCACTCCAGGGCACACCGGCCCCATCCAGATCCCCATGGCCGCTGCCGTCGCCGCTAGACCCGCTGCCGACTGCAGCCGCCCCTGGCAGATCCAGTTGGCGATCCAGCCAGCCCTGCAGCTCGCGCTCGGCCCGCCACCAGGCCGCGGCGTGGCGCCGGCTGGCCGGCGATAGCTCCAGGGCAGCCGGCGGCAGCTGCTCCACCCAGGCCTGCAGCCCGCCCCACCACTGCTGGGGACAGCATCCGAGGGGATCGAGGCGGCGCGGGTCGCCTTCGCTGATCAGCAGTTGCCGGCCGCCGCAGCGCTCCAGCAGCTGGTGCAGACGCCGGCTGGCCGGAAGCGGCCCCAGGCGCAGCACCTGGCCGGCCAGCAGGTGGGCCGGCGGCGCCTCCAACAGGTCGTACCCCGCCACCGTGGCCAGACCGGCCACGCCGCGCAGGCCGCTGAGGCCATCGGCCAGCACCGGCCAGCCGCTGCGCTGCTGCCAACGCCTCAGGGCCGCCACAAAGCCGGGCCAGGCCTGGGGGCGCCCACGCCAGGGACCGGCCACCACCAGGCCGGGCTGCTGGGGGTCGAGGCCAGCCAGGCCGATGGGTTCCAGCGACCCAGCTTCCAGCGACCCAGCCTCCGGCTCCCCGGACACCGAAGCCGGAGCGGCGGGCGTGGCTGCGGGGGCCGGGGGAAAGGACACCCCGGCTTCGGCCTCCAGGACCTCGGCGCCGGCGTGGAGCGGCTCCTCGAAGGGCAGGTTGAGGTGCACGGGCCCCGCTGGCCCGGGTGGCCCGCCCATCGCCGCCGCCAGCGCCCGGCACGCCAGCTGCTGAAGAGACACGGGCTCCATGGCCGCCAGGCCGGCGGGATCCCCCTGCCCCAGCCAACGCACGCTGGCGAGCAGAAACCGCTCCTGGTTCACGGTCTGGTTCGCGCCGCAATGCTTGAGCCGGCCCGGGCGATCGGCACTGATCAGCAGCAGGGGAATGGCGCCGTAATCGGCCTCCACGGCGGCCGGCAGCAGGTTGGCCACCGCCGTGCCGGAGGTGGTGATCACCGCGGCCGGCTGGCCGCTGGCCCGCGCCAGGCCGAGGGCGAAGAAGGCGGCTGAGCGCTCGTCGATGGCGGTGTGCAGGACCAGGACCCGGCGCCGTTCCAGCAGCCCCGCCGCCGCCGCCAGCGGGCCGGAGCGGCTGCCGGGAGCCAGCACCAGATGGTTCACGCCGCCCGCCACCAGGGTGGCGAGCAGGGTCAGGGCCGCCCGCAGGTTGGCGGCCGCCAACCCATCCGCATCAGGGCCACCGTGGGCCGTGCCACCGTCTTGAGGGCCAGCGTCTGGGGCCATCGGCCGAGGGGAGCTGCACTGCAGGATGGATGCTCCATTGTTCCCATCGGCTTGGGCGCACCCGCCAGCTCCAATGACGCCGCCAGCGCCACCGAGGTTGCTGACGGCAACGCTCCCGGCCGCTGGGAGGCGATCCGCCGCCAGCTGCTGCCCCTGCTGGCCTGGGTGGTTCTGGCCCTGGTGCTGCGCTGGGCCGTGATCGAGCCCCGCTGGATTCCCTCGGGATCGATGCTGCCCAGCCTGCAGCTGGATGACCGGTTGCTGGTGGAGAAGCTGCGGGTGCGTCTGCATCGGCCCCTTCCCATTGGCAGCGTGGTGGTCTTCCATCCGCCGCCGCTGCTGCAGGAGGCCGGTTACGACCCCGCCAGCGCCCTGATCAAGCGGGTGGTGGGCGTGCCCGGGGACCGCATCGAGGTGCGCGACGGCCGCCTCTGGCGCAACGGCGCCGCGGTGACACCGGACTGGAATGCCGAACCGATCGCCTACAGCCTCGAGCCGCTCACCGTGCCCGCCGGCCAGTTGCTGGTGCTGGGGGACAACCGCAACGCCAGCCTGGACTCCCACCTCTGGGGTCCCCTCAGCGAGGAGCAGCTGATCGGCACTGCCGTGTGGCGCTACTGGCCCCTGGGGCGCTTCGGCCCGATCGGCGCCGGCTGGGCCAGGCCCTGAGCCTGCACTAGGGTGCTGGCGTGACGCAGCGCACAGGCAGGATGTTCAACCCTGAGTTCCTGACGAGCGACAATGAGGCGATCAGCGGCAACGCCCTGATCCAGTACCTCCAGGAACAATCGCCGGATGTGCTCCAGCGGGTGGCCCGCTCCGCCAGCGGCGAGATGCAGGAGATCATCCGCCACAACGTGCAGGGGCTGCTGGGCATGCTCCCCGCCGACCATTTCGAGGTGAAGGTTCAGACCAGCCGCGACAACCTGGCCGGACTGCTGGCCTCGGCCATGATGACGGGCTATTTCCTGCGCCAGATGGAGCAACGCATGGAACTGGAGACCAGCCTGATGGGCGGCTCCGGCGGCGACGACCTGGACGCCGATCCCGGCCCCCTGCGCCTCTGAATTCCCCGGTTCAGGGTGCGGGCTCAGCGGGAACCAGTCCCAGTTTGAGCAGGGTGCGGTCAATTCCGGCCAACGTCGACCAGTTGCCCTGATCCGAGGCCCAGGGCCGCTGCTCCAGCTGATCGGCCAGCTGCCCAAGCTGATCAGCCGTGCAGGCCACCGGGGCCTCGTAGTGGGCGGGCACCAGCCAGCGGGTGTCCTCCAGCTCCGCGAGGCTGCGAATCCAGCTGAGCAGGGCGGCTCGGCAGCGGGGAAACACCAGCCGCTCCAGCACGGGCGCCACCTGGGGACGACCGATGGTCTCACCCGTCAGCTCGTGGAAGGCCTCCTCCCAGCCGGGGTGCCAGCGGAACGGGTAGAGGCCGAAGTGGCTGCGGGGATTGCGCAGCCCAGGGGCGAACGCATGGCGCAGCACCTCGCCCACACCGGCCACGGTGAGGGGGGCCGGCTGCAGGTAGGAGGCGAACAGCACCAGCCGCCACCAGCCGCGGCGGCGCTGCTCGGGGCTGTCCTCCAGGGGCTGATCGCCCCGCTCACGGGCGTGGAACAGCAACGGTGTGGGATCGGCATCGAACACGGCCGGCGGATCAGCGCCGATGGCCACCAAGGCATCGGTGACCAGCAGGCTGGCGCTGGCTCTGTGCAGGCAGGCCACTTCCATGAACGTGCCCAGACCGAGGTTGAGCGGTCCCAGGGCCCGCCAGACCAGTTCGTCCCCGTGGGGCAGACCCTGCTCAAACAGCACGCGGGTGCGGGCGGCCGGAAAACCCAGCCAGCTGGGAGGCAGGCGCAGCGGAAAACTCCACTGGCGGGGCGTCACCCAGAGCTCCGCCTGGGGACACGCCCGGGCCAGGGCCGGCGCGGGCAGCTTGTGCTCCAGGCCGGAGGCGGTGGGCAGCACGATGGTGCGCACCGGACCGTGGACGGCCTCCAGGTCGCGCAGGGCGGCCAGCAGCTCGGCCGTCGGCGGCAGGGGGGCGTAGAGCATCAGCCCCTGGCGCAGCCGCACCACCGTCATCCGGATCGGCACCGCCACATAGAACAGTCCCTGCAGCTGCTCGAAGCTCCACACCTGGTCGGGGATCAGCTCCCGCACCAGCGTGCGGCGGCGGCCGTAGGGATAGAGGGGGAGCAGGGGCCACCAGGGCCAGCGCTGACGAGCCGGTGCGGGGGTGCTGGCGGACGCGGCGGTCAATGGTGCGGGCGGCACAAGGGTGATCTCGTCAGTCTGAAGCCCGTGCCGGCCCGCTCGAGGCAGGACAGTAAAAAAGCCCCCTCAGACGAGGGGGCCGGGCCATGGGGCGTTGCCGCGCCAGCGGTTGGCCTCGGCGGGCTGGAGCCTCAGCCGGGCTGTCCAGCTCAGCCCACAGCCGGGGCCGTGAGGGCCACCGGGGTGGCCTGGCTGGCAGCCAGGTCGAGCGGGAAGTTGTGCGCGTTGCGCTCGTGCATCACTTCCATGCCCAGGTTGG
>REEV01000099.1 GCA_007694915.1 Cyanobium sp. PLM2.Bin73
GAGTGGATCTTTCAGTTCGAGTGCGCGATGAGGATAGAAGCAGATTATCTGTATGAAGTCAACCTGAGTCCTCCTGTTTTAATTGAGCCAGGAGACAACAGGGTTTCAACAATCCTTGCAAGAATCGCGCCTAAGTCTACTGATGCGCAGGCAAGAGCAATCTCGCGTGGAGAGCTACACATCGAATTGCCAGGAGACGTTGAAGAGACAAAGTCGTTGGCAATCCAGCTATCTCGAACACTGTCAGAGCAGATCACCTTCTCTCAAGGAAGATTTAAGATTGATTACTCGCTGATGTGCTGCAAGAGAATTCCAGAAACAGCTGAGGAAGAAATAGCTGTAGATGATCGCCCGTTCTGGGTTAACGCTTCTTTTCAGTCAGTTCCCGAGGAACCTGTTTTTGATCCAATCGTTTTCTCTGGCAGCAGGGTTACGCCAGATACACTACCGCTCATCGCGCAGTACAATGAAACCTCGCAAGACAAAAGTCCGATTCGTCAGTATCTGGGTTACTTCCGTATAGTTGAGAGCGTTCATCACTCTCCATATCCAAACATAAGCCTCCAAGCTGCGCTGACACAATCCGATTGCCTTCATCAAGTCTACAGGCGCTTCAATGGCGATGAGCCCTATGATGTTGCAATTGAGAGAATAGTCAAAGTAAGGCATAAGTGTGCGCATCTCAAGCTCGCCAGAGGCTTTGGGTTTACGCCACTAGACCCAGCTGTCGAAATTGAGGTTCGGCCTCTACTTGAGCTGGTAGCGGCCATGGCCAGGGCTAGTTTGCCATTTCATCATGAAGCCACATAACACAGCCATCCACCTGAGCCGCCTCCAATCAGAAAGCATTGGGAGCAGTTTCTCTATGCGGCCAGGTGATGGCGAGCGTTACAATCCTCTCTAAAGTACGATGAACCCGCCCGCCATTCTATTCAGCCTGCAAGCGGTGAAGAATGATCCCGCCCTCCAGACGCGTGGCGACAGAAAGATTCTGGTTACGGAGCTCTACCCGGAAAAGGAAGAGGTGGCGACAGAGCCCCATTGGCGTCATGGCATGCCTTCTGGAAAGTGTCCAGTTCTTGTGATGCCTGATACGGAGTCTGCGGTCTTCACCCAAGACGCCAAGCAGACAAGGCATTGCCACAGGATCGGCACCGAGATCTACGTTCTCATCGAAGGCAGCATGACGATCGAGGTGGAGGGCACGGACTACACACTCGCTTCTGGAGATACAATCGTGGTGATGCCAGGGGCGTATCACCAGATCCGCCGTGAGGGTCGGTTTTTGTGCCGCGTGTTCACCGTGAATTGCGCTGGTGTAGCTGATCGATACGAATAACACAACAACATGCGTATTGGGGTTCCGCAGCCCCACCAGATCCGCGGCACGCACGTTGAGCCCATGAACGCAACCCAAGCGGCATGCCGGTGCGACGATCGAACTCAGCCAGCCCCGCTCGCTTCCACCTGCGCTGACGCCCCTTCCTCTTCCCACGGCGCCCGATACAGGCCCACATCCACGCCGAGGTGCTGGTCGGGGCGGCCGGTGATCAGCAGGGCGGTGCGCTGGCGGGTGGCGATCTGCCACATCCACTTGCTGAACAGGGCGATGCGGTTTTCGGTGTCGGGAATGAAGGCCAGGTGGGCCAGGGCCCAGAGGATCCAGCCCGGCAGGCCCGTCACGTGCCAGCCGCGCAGGTCGGCCACCGCATACCAGGGGCCGATCACCGCCATGCTGCCCAGGTCCACCCAGCGGAACGGCGCCATCGCGCGGCCCTGCAGGCGGGCGAGCACATCGCGCGCCACCCAGCCGCCCATCTGCACCGCCGGGCCGGCCATGCCGGGCAGGGGCCGTTCATCGGGGGTGTGGGCGTAGGCGCAGAGATCGCCCACGGCGCGGATCTCCGGGTGCCCCGGGATCGAGAAATCCGGCTCCACCACCAGCCGGCCGCCGCGGTCCACCGGGCAGCCGCAGCGCTCGGCCAGCAGCCGGCCCAGGCGGGAGGCGCGCACGCCCGCGGTCCAGCAGATCGTGGCCGCCGCCAGCTCCTGCTCGCCCGCCGCTCCCGCCAGCCGCACCCGCCCCGGCGCGATCGCCTCCACCTTCGCCCCCAGGCGCAGCTCCACGCCGGCGGCCTCCAGGTAGCGGGCGGCGGCCGCCCCCAGCGGTTCGGCCATGGTGGGCAGCACCCGCTCCACCACGTCCACCAGCACCACCGTGCAGTCGTCCTGGCGCAGCTGCTTGAACTCGCGCCGCACGGCCCGGTGCATCAGTTCGATCAGCGATCCGGCCAGCTCGCAGCCCGCCGGTCCGGCGCCCACCACCACCACCGTCTGCAGGAAGCGGCGCCGCTGCGGGTCGGGGGTCTGCTCCGCCTCCTCCAGGGCCATCAGCAGCCGCCGGCGGATCTCATCGGCGTGCTCGAGGATCTTCATCGGCGGCGCCAGCGGCCGCCACTCCTCCCGGCCGAAGTAGGTGCTGCCCGAGCCCGTGGCCAGGATCAGCTGGTCGTAGCCGTAGCGCTGCTCGTTGAACACCACCTCCCGGGCGTCCGGGTCGATGTCGCTCACCTCCCCCAGCAGGATCTGGATGTTGGGGGCCTGGCCCACCATCTGGCGCAGCGGCGAGGCCACATCCGCCTCGCTCACCAGCCCCGAGGCCACCTGATACAGCAGCGGCTGGAACAGGTTGAAGTTGCGCTTGTCGATCAGGGTCACCCGCACCGGCTGGCGGGCCAGGGCGTGGCAGGCCTTGAGGCCGGCGAAGCCGCCACCCACGATCACCACATGGGGCCAGCTGCGCATCACCTCGGCCGGCGGGTCGAGCTCCAGGAAGAAGCGTTCCATGGGGCTGCGCGGGCCTGGGTGCATCCAGACCCTATGGGCGGGAAGCGGGGCTGCCTGTCGCTGTTGGCACCGGCTCACCTGGGAGACATGGGGCCCCCAGGCCTCAGACCAGGGGCCGCCCCTTCCAGGTCCAGCCCCGGCCGGTGAGCGTGCGCCACACGGAGGTGGGGCCGATGCCCGCCACCACCAGGCCGCCGGCTCCCATCAGCCACCAGTGGCGCAGGGGCAGGGCGAACTGCCATCGCATCCACAAGCGCAGGGCCAGTTGCAGGCCGATGCCCAGCACCGCCAGCACCAGGGCCACCAGCAGCAGCATCCGCTCAGCAGGCAGCGCCAGCGCCGCGATCGCCGCCGCCGGAGCCAGCAGCCAGGGGCCGCTGAACATCAGCGGCACCACGGCGGCGGCGCCCAGGGCAGCGGGCACATTGCCGCCCAGGCCCAGCAGCCAGTTTTTGGTCCAGCCCTCCCACAGGGCCGGGAAGTTCGCGTACATGCGCAGCTCGGCCGCATCCAGGCCCAGCAGGTAGCGCAGGCGGTGGCCCGTGTCCTTGATCCGCCGCGCCAGGGCCAGATCCTCCACCACCTCCCCCGCCAGGGCGCGGTGGCCGCCGATGGCCTCGTAGGCCGAACGCCGGAACAGCATGAACGGCCCGGCCGCGAAGGCCACCGCACTGGCCGGATCGTTGGCCGCCTCGATTGGAAAGCCCAGCCCCAGCAGGCTCACCATGATCGGCTGCACCATCCACTCGGCCAGGCAGCCGCAGCTCAGCCTTGGCGCCAGGCTGAGCAGATCGGCCTGCTCGGCCACCGCCTGGCCCAGGGCGCGGCGCAGGGCCGTGGGCTGCAGGCGCACATCGGCATCCACGAACAGCACCCAGTCGCTGTTCACCTCCTCCATCGCCCGGCTGCAGGGCCAGGTCTTGCCCACCCAGCGCTCCCCCGCCGGCCGCGGGCCGGCATCCAGCACCGCGAAGCGCTCCGCCGAAGCGTCCGCCTCGTTCAGCGCTTGTGCCGACGCCTGGCGGCCGATCGTCACCGTGTCGTCACTGGAGCCATCGTCCACCAGCAGCACCCGCCAGTGGGAGCAGGGCGGCGCGCTCGCCAGCAGGCTGCTGAGGCAGGCGGCGATGTTGGCGGCCTCGTTGTAGGCGGGCACCACCACCGTGAGCGAGCCCTGCGGTGGCTGGACCCGCTCATCCGCCTGGGGCAGCGCCGCCAGCCGTGGCGCCCGCGCAAACACCCTGGCCAGGCCCCCCAGCAGGATCGACAGCCCCAGGGCCGCCGCGGCGCTCAGCAGCAGCAGGCCCCAGGCCAGGACCGTACCGGCCGTCACGCGGGCTCCAGGCGGTAGAGATCGCGGCGGCGCTGGGAGCCGGTGGGGATCGCCTGGCGGGCCAGGGCCACCTGCTCAAGATCCAGCTCGGCATGCAGCACCTGCTCGCCGATGCCGGCTTCGGCGATCACCGTGCCCCAGGGGTCCACCACCAGCGAATGGCCGTAGCTCGGATAGCCCTCGCCATTGGGCGGGCGGGCGCTGGAGCAGGCCAGCAGGAAGCACTGGCTGTCCACCGCACGGGCGCGCATCAGCAGGTGCCAGTGGCGCGGACCGGTGGTGGTGTTGAAGGCCGCGGGACAGGCCAGCAGCGCGCAGCCGTGGCGTTGTCGCATCAGCAGGGCCAGCTCCGGGAAGCGGATGTCGTAGCAGATCAGCAGGCCCAGGCTCGGCGGTTCGGCGAGACCCGTGGCCAGCGGGTCGCCCTCCCCCGGCAGCACCGTGAGCCGCTGGCCGGGGCTGAGGCTGTCGGATTCGCGGAAGCGGATGCCGCCTGGTACGTCCACATCGAACAGGTGCAGTTTGCGGTGCTTCGCCAGCAGCCGCCCCTGCGCGTCGATCACGGTGCCGGTGTTGTAGAGCCGTCCATCGGCTCCGCGCTCGGGGATCGAACCGGCGATCACCGCCACGCGGTGGCGCCGGGCCAGCTGCGCCACCATCGCCAGCGATGCTGAGGGCCCATCGAGCAGGGAGCTGCCGGGTTCGGGAATGGGCTCGGCGAAGTCCGTGAACTGCTCCGCCGCGTAGGGGGCGTTCCACACCTCCGGCAGCATCAGCAGCCGCGGCGACGGGCGGCCCGGGCGGGGCTGCAGGGCCCGCTCCAGCCAGGCCTCCGCGTGGCGGCGGTTGGCGGCGGCGTCCTCGCCCGCCTGGAGCTGCACCAGGGCCACGGGCAGGCGCTCGCCCTCCCCGCTCGCTGAGCTGGCTGCCCTGGGGGCGGCAGCGGCCGCAGCGGCGTCCGGCTCCGCCGCCCCGCCCAGCTGGCAGGCGATGGCGGTGATGGCCTCGGCCACCGACGCGCACACCTGCACGCCTGCGTTGAGGGCTGAGACCAGCTCGATCAACGGCCGCTCGGCCGCCAGCAGCACCAGGGGCCGGCCCGCCTTGAGGGCATGGGCCGCTTCCGACACCGTGCCGGGCCCGCCCGCGCCGCAGACCACCACCACGTCGCTGCTGAGCACGTTGATCACGTTGCGGGCCTGGCCCAGGCCGGTGAACAGGGCTAGATCCAGCTCGGCCGTCGCCCCCTGCCATCTGCCGCCGGCACCGTCATCCGGCAGCACGCCCACCACCAGGTGGCCGTCCACGGCCATGGCGCCGCGGCTGGCCGCCGCCATCACCCCGCTGGGCCGCCCGCCCGTGAGCAGGCCCCAGCCCTGCCGGGTGATGGCCCGGCCCAGCTGTTCCGCCAGCGACAGATCCCTGGGGCTGGCCCCCTCGCCGGCCCCCATCACCCCGATCAGCGGTCGCCGTCGTTTGCCCATAGCCCGCTTCAACCCTGCTGCTCCATAGCCTGGCCGCCATGGATGTCGGAACGTCCTCGCATCAGCCGGTGCAACCGATCCCCTGCCGCTGCCCCTGCTGCCGTTCCAGGGACGGCGGCAGCGACGCGCTCTCCCGGCGGCAGCTGCTTGGCCGGCTCGCCGCTGTCGCCCTGGCGGGTGGAGCCGGCCTGCTGCTGCCCCGGCCGGCAGGGGCCGAGGATCCGGCGCCCCCTGTTGAGCAGGCCAGAGCCCTGGTGCTCAGCTGCATCGACTTCCGCTTCGTGGAGCAGGAGCACGCCTTCCTGGCCCGGCAGCAGCTCAGCGGCGCCGTCGACTGGGTGGCCCTGGCGGGGGCTTCCCTGGCCCTCACAGGCTTCCCCCACCGCGCCGACGCCCGCGCCTTCTGGGATCAGCTGCAGCTCTCGCGCTCTCTCCATCACATCCCTCAGGTGATCCTGGTGGATCACCAGGACTGCGGCGCCTACGCCGCCATCCACCCGGAACCCTTCTCCGACCTGCAGGCCGAGCAGGAGTTCCATGCCCGCACCCTGCGGCGCGCACGGGAGCAGATCCTGGCCCGGGAGCCGCAGCTCTCGGTGCAGCTCTACTTCGCCCGCCTGGATGGGGACGTCGTGCCGATACCGGCCTGACACCAGGCTCCGCCCTGCCAGCACAGCTGGCTGGCATAGGGCCCCAGGCCATCGAGGCAGGCACTGCCGCAGTGGCAGCCCAGGCTGATGGCCTGCTCGGCGCTCCAGCCCGCGGCCAGACCGGCGGTCACCCCGGCGGCAAAGCTGTCGCCGGCGCCGTAGCTGTCCACCACCGGTTGCTGCCGCGGCGGGGCGGCGAAGGCGCCCAGGGGTTCGGCCTGGCCGCCCGCGGCGCCGGCGGTGGCGATCCGCAGGGCCGGCGGCGGCTGCAGGGCATCGGCGGGCACCTGCTCGGCCGGATCCAGGCCGCTGCCGATCAGGGCGTCGAGGGCCACCCCCGCCTCCTGCAGCACCGGCAGCCGCAGCCGCGGCGTGGCCGTGAGCACGCGGGCGGCGCGGGCCAGCCGCACGGCCCGGGGGTCGGCGGCGCTGGCGAACACCCCATCGCAGTGGGCCAGCTCCTGCCAGGGCAGGGGATCGTCGGCCCGGGGGCCCAGCCGTTCGCCGATCACCACGATGCTGCGCTCCCCGGAGCCGTCGCAGAGGCTGATGCCGCGGCGGGTGGGGGCCTGCCGCCAGGCCACCTGCAGCTCCAGGCCCAGGGCGCTGAGGGTGGCCGCCGCCGCCTCGCCCACCGCGTCGCGGCCCAGGGCCGTGAAGAACCGCACCCGGCCGCCGCTCAGCCGTGCCAGCTGCACCGCCGCCACGGCGCCGGCGCCACCGGGCAGCTCCAGACACCGGCGGGCCGTCTGCACCACCCCGGCGCGGGGCAGCTGCTCCACGAGCACGAAGCTCACCACCTCCACGTGCCCCACCACCGCCAGACGCAGGGGCGGCAGGGGCGGCAGCTGCTCCAGGGGAATGGGCTGCAGGGGCGCCTTGGCGGTCATGGCAGAGCAGGGCTGGGGGCGGTGCTGGCGGAGCCGTTGTGTGAGCCCTTGCTCACCGGTGAAGGGATTGGTGTCCGAGAGCACGTCAACCCGGCCAACCCGTTGTGATTCTTCATGAACTAAGCACCAGCCGTCATGGCCCTGTCCCGACGCATCGAGGTGGCCCCGGTAGCCCAGAACCGCACCGGCGCCACTCTCTTCTCCGAACCCCTGACCAGTGATGAAACCCTGATCGCCGAGATCGGCACCGACACCAGCCGCACCCTCTACTGTCACCGCCGCCAGACCGATCAGCTGCGCGTGCTGCGCGGCTCGCTGGAGCTGGTGGTGCTGGAAAACCGCTGCCTGCGCCGCATCACCCTGCGCGAGGACGAACCCACCTGGGTGCGGATCCCTCCTGGGGTGCCCCACGGCGCCATCAACCGCAGCAGCGGCGCCGCGTTGCTCGTGAATGCCGTGATCCGCCACGGCCCCAGTGACCCGCGCGATTACCAGCCCCGGCCCCTGCCCGGCGGGCTGCTGCGCCAGTGGGAAGCGCTGCTGGCCTGAGCGTCGGTTGCGCTAGGGGTGGGGGATGGCCCCCGCCCCTCCCTGTCATGTCCGCTGAGCCGCCCTCCCCCTCCCAGGTCCCCAGCCGCCAGCAGCTGCTCTCGGCCTCCAGCGCCTGGGTGGGGGTGCTGCTGAACGTGGTGCCGGGGCTTGGCACCGGCTACATCTACCAGCGCCGCTGGCGGGCCTACTGGCTCACCTCCGCCGCGGCGGCGGGCTGGTTCGCCCTCGGGGCGGCCCAGGCGGCCGACATCGATCCGCAGCTGATGCCCGACCTGGTGGCCCGCAACCAGCTGGTGGGTCTGGCCGGCTTCCTGGTGCTGGCCCTGGTCACCGCCATCGAGGCCGGCCTGGCCGTGCGCCGCAGCCGCGCCTGAACCTCCCTTGCGCCTGCTGCACACCTCCGACTGGCACCTCGGGCGCCAGTTCCACGGCGTCTCGTTGCTCGACGAGCAGGCCCTGGCCATGGACCGGCTGGTGGAGCTGGCCGCTGAGGCGGCGGTGGATCTGGTGGTGATCGCCGGCGACCTCTACGACCGGGCCATTCCCCCTGCCGACGCCGTGCGCCTGTTCACCGACACCCTGGCCCGGCTGCGGGCCGGCGGCGTGGCGGTGGTGGCGATCGCCGGCAACCACGACTCCCACGTGCGCGTGTCGGTCTACGACGAGCTGCTGGCCGCCCAGGGGGTGACCATCCGCGGCCGCTGGCAGCGGGCAGCTGAGCCGGTGCTGGTGAGCCCCCGCGACGGCGGCGCACCGGTGGCGGTGTATCCCCTGCCCTACCTCGAGCCCCTGCTGGAGGGTCCGGCCCTGCTGGCTGCCGAGGCCAGCGCGCTGGCCGCCACCCCGACGGCCGGCCGCATCGACCATCAGCGGGCGATGGAGCTGGCGCTGCTGCCGGTGCGCGCCGACCTGGCCCGCCGCCCCGGCCTGCGCTCGGTGCTGGTGGCCCACGCCTTCGTGGCCGGCGGCCGCAGCAGCGAATCGGAACGGGACCTCACGGTGGGCAACGCCGAAGCCGTGGCCGTGCCCACCTTCGACGGCTTCGACTACGTGGCCCTGGGCCATCTGCACGGCGCCCAGCAGCTCGGCGGCCCCCGGCTGGCCTACAGCGGCACCCCCCTGCCCTACTCATTCTCCGAGCAGGACCACGTGAAGAGTGTGCGGCTGGTGGAGCTCGACCCCCAAGGCAATCCGGCGGTGGAGGTTGTGCCCCTGGGGGTGGGCCGACCCCTGCGCACCCTGGAGGGGCCCCTGGAGGAGCTGCTCCGCGATCCCCGGCTGGAGGACGCACGCGGCGCCTGGGTGCGGGCCCTGCTCAGCGACGAACAGCTGCCCCGCCAGGCCATGACCCGCCTGCGCCAGCGCTTCCCCCATGCCGTGGAGCTGCGCCACCAGCCCCCCCACCGGCTCCAGGCCAGCGGCAGCGAGCGCAGCCAGCGGATCCTGCAGGCCGCCGATCCCCTGCAGCGCACCCTGGCCTTCTTCGCCGACCAGCAGGGCCGCCCCGTCGACCCCGACGAGGAGCGCCTGCTGCGCCAGGCCCTGGCCCAGGCGGCCGCCCGCCGCCCATGACGCTGCCCGTGACAATCCCCCGCCCGTGAGACCCCACCGCCTGGAGCTGGAGGCCTTCGGGCCCTACGCCGCGCCGGTGGCGATCGACTTCGATCCCCTCGCCCGCGACGGCCTGTTCCTGATCCACGGCACCACCGGCGCCGGCAAAACCTTTCTGCTCGATGCCCTCTGCTTCGCGCTCTACGGCGTGGTGTCGGGCGAACGCAGCGTGCGAGGCCTGCGCTCCCAGCACGCCCTGCCCACGGCGGTGCCGCGGGTGCTGCTGGAGTTCTCCACCCCCGCCGGCCGCTGGCGGGTGGAGCGCCAGCCGGCCTGCGAGGTGGCCAAGCAGCGCGGCAGCGGCACCACCACCCGGCCGGCCCGCGCCGCCCTGTTCCGTGTCGGGGCCGATGGCGAGGAGCCGCTGGCCGGCGGGGTGGCGGAGGTGCTGCGCGAGGTGGTGGACCTGGTGGGCCTCGACGCCGACCAGTTCCGCCAGGTGATCCTGTTGCCCCAGGGGCGCTTCGCCGAGGTGCTGCGGGCCCGGCCGGAGGATCGCGAAGCCCTGTTGCAGACCCTCTTCGACACGGGCCTCTACGAACGCGCCACGGCCTGGCTGGAGGACCAGGCGCGCGCCGCCCAGGCCCAGGTGTTCGAGGGCCGCCGCCAGCAGGAGGCCTGGCGGCAGGAGGCCTGGCGCCAGGCCGAATCCTGGGTCACCACCCCCGAGCCCAGCGACTCCGAGCCCCTCGCCGCGCCGGCCGACCAGCCCCAGCTCGAGGCCCTGGTCGCCGCCGTGGATCGCCAGCGCCAGCAGGCCGAGGCCCGCTGCGGCCAGCTCGATGCCGCCTGGGAGCAGGCGCGGCGCCGGCAGCTTGAGGTGCTGGCCGGTGCCGAGCGCTGGGACCGCCGCGCCGAGGGGCGGCGCCGGCTGGAGGACCTGGAGCAGCAGGCCGAGGCCATCGCCGCCTGCCGGCGTCAGCTGGCCCGGGCCCAGCAAGCCGAGGGCCTGCGGGCCAGCCTGCGGGGCTGGCGGGAGGCCAGCAGCCAGCAGCAGCAACTGGAGACGACCGGCGCCAGCCTGCTCGCGCGGGCGCGCCGCTGCCGCGACCAGGCCACCGGCCTGCCCGACCTCCTGGTGGCCCTCGATCTGCTGCAGCTGCCCGCCCCCGCGGTCCTCACCGCCGCCCTCACGGCCCTCGCCGCCCAGCGCGCCGAGCTCGAGGCCCTGGTGGCCCTGCAGGCCGAGCTCCAGCAGGCCAGCCAGGCCCTGGCGGCGGCCGAGGCGGAGCTGGCCGACCGCGGCGAGCGGGTGCTGCGCGGCCAGCAGCACGTGGCCGACGCCCGCAGCAGCCTGCCCCAGCAGGAGCAGCAGCTGCTCGAGGCCCGCAGTGCTCGCGACGGGCTGGCGGGACTGGAGCAGGCCCAGGCCCGGGCCTCCGAGCTGGTACGGGTGGTTGCGGCGCTGGAGACGGCCCGGCAGCAGCAGCAGCAGGCCCGCGAGCGCCACCAGGCCGCCGAGGGGGAGCTGCTCCACTGCCGCCAGCGGGAGCTGGCGTTGCGCGAGCGCCAGCTCGCCGGCATGGCCGCCCAGCTGGCGGCCGACCTGCAGGCCGGTGAACCCTGCCCCGTGTGCGGCTCCCCGGAGCACCCCCGTCCAGCAGCAGCTGGCGCCGCCCCGGTGACGCCGGCCGCCCTCGAGGCCGCCCGCGCCAGCGTGAACCAGGCCGAACAGCGCCAGGCCCGGGAGCAGGAGGCGTTGGCGCGGGCCCAGGCCCAGCACGCCGCCCTGCAGAGCCAGGCGGCCTCTGCCGACCCCCTGGCCGCCAGGGCCGCCCTGGCCGCCGCCGAGGCGGCCCTGGCTCGCGCCCGGCAGCTGGCCGAGGCCCTGCCCGGCCGCGAGGCGGCCCTGGCGGCGGCCCAGCGCAGGCTGGCCACCTTCGACACCCGCCTGCAGGAGGTGCTTCAGGAGCAGGCGGCGGCCGGCGAGCGGGTGCGCGCCGAGCAGCAGCGCCGCGCCGCCATGGAGGCCCGGCTGGAGGCCCGGCTGCCCCAGGGCCTCGATCCGGCCGCCGCCCTGGCGGCCGTGGACGGCCTGCAGCCCCTGCTGGAGCAGCTCGTGGCCCAGCTCGATCC
Source organism: Cyanobium sp. PLM2.Bin73 (assembly GCA_007694915.1). Lineage (GTDB taxonomy): Bacteria > Cyanobacteriota > Cyanobacteriia > PCC-6307 > Cyanobiaceae > NIES-981. Next base: position 11,444 of record REEV01000099.1, read on the forward strand.
CCTCACCGCCGCCCGCAGCCGCAGCGCCGAGGCGCAGCGCCGGCTCGCCGCCGATCTCGAGGCCGCCGGCTTTGCCAGCAGCGAGGCCCTGGAGGCCGCCCTGGTGGACCCCGCCCAGCGCCAGCGCTGGGAGCAGACGCTTCAGGGTCACGATCAGGAGCGGCAGCGCTGGCAGGGGGTGCTGGCCGCCGCGGAGCTGCAGGACCTGCCCATCGAGCGCCCCGACACGGCCGCCGCCGCCGCCGCCCTGGAGCAAGCCGACGCCCAGCGCACGGCCGCAGTGGAGCGCCGCGCCCAGGCCGCTGCCGCCGCTGCGGCCCTGGCCGATCTGGCGGAGCGCCACCGGGCCGGCGCTGAGGCGCTGGCGGCGGCCCAGGCCCGCGCCGACCGCCTGGCGGCCGTGGCCGACCGCTGCCGGGGCCGCAGCGCCCCCCACATCTCCCTGCAGCGCTGGGTGCTCTCGGCCTACCTGGAGGAGATCTGCACCCATGCCAACCAGCGCCTCGAGCAGATGACCAGCGGCCGCTACCAGTTGTTGCTCAGCGACGACAGCGGCCAGCGCAAGGGCAGCAAGGCGGGCCTGGGGCTGCGGGTGCTCGATGCCTTCACCGGCGAGGAGCGGGAGGTGGCCAGCCTCTCGGGCGGCGAGACCTTCCAGGCCTCCCTGGCCCTGGCCCTGGGGGTTGCCGACACGGTGCAGGCCCACAGCGGTGGGGTGGGGCTCGATGCCCTGTTCATCGACGAGGGCTTCGGCAGCCTCGATCCCGACAACCTGCAGCTGGCGATGGACGAGCTCGACCGCCTGCGGGAGGGGGGACGGATGATCGGCCTGATCAGCCATGTGTCGGCCCTGCGCGAGCGCATCCGCAGCGGCATCGAGGTGGTGGCCGGTGAGCACGGCTCGCGCCTGCGGGTGGGCCCCACCGGGGGCGGCGCCTAGGGTCCGCCCAGCAGCCCCGCTCGGCTCCGTGCTCCCCTTCCCCCGCAGGCTCACGGCTTCCCTGGCCCGGCGCCTGTCGGCCCTGCTCCCCGCCCTGCTGGCCGCCCTGCTGGTGGCGGCGGTGCTGCTGCCCGCCCTGGCCCCCCGGCCCGGCCACGCCGCCGCCGGCACCCCCAGCGACCCGCTGCCCCAGAGCAGCGATGAGCTCGCCCGCCGCTCCCCCTGGAACCGCCCCGAGTCGTACCCCCTCGAGCAGCGCCCCGATCCCGGTCTCTATCGCCCCAGCGCCGAGTGGATCGGCCGGCTGATCCTGCCCTCAGCCGAGGAGGCCGCTGCCGATGGCGACTGGGTGTGGATCGAGCTGGAGCAGGCCCCGTCCGACCGCCAGGAGCTTCTCGGGGAGCGGCTGAGGCTGCGCTGGGCCGATCAGCCCGAGCTGCAGCGGCTGGTGCGCCTGGTGACCACCGACATCGTCCTGGGCGAGCCGGCCCGCCGGGCCGCCGCCGCCGGTGATGTGGTGCCCACGCGGCTGGATGGCCGCCGCCAGGTGGGACCACTGCAGTCGCTGGCCGGGGCCCGGGCCCTCGACGATGTGACCGTGCGTCTCGATGGCGTCAGCGTGGGGGACGGCGAGCTGCGCATCGCCCGCCCGCCGGTGCAGACCAGCGGCCGCTGGACAGCGCTGGTGACCGTTCTCGACACGGCCTCTGCCCCAGATCCCGCCGC
>REEV01000036.1 GCA_007694915.1 Cyanobium sp. PLM2.Bin73
CTCCGGGGGAGCTGACGTGCTGCTCTTTGCCTTGCGGTGACGCTCATCAGGGGGATGGATTCGGGGCGAAGTCTTCATCGACGCCACTCCGGTGAGGGGGGTCACCCCGAAGCCTGCCAGTGCAGGTGTACGCATGCACAGCGGGTCATGGGCTCCCGTCTCCGCCGAAGCCGCTCATGCGATCAAGGCCGGCCGGCCGTTGATCCTGCTTGGGGGGCCACCTCTGTGGCGGGACTTCTTCTGTTTGCTCGACAGCACCGTGCAGTGCGCAGCCGATGCCCAGGCCGGCTGCGCTCTCATCGAGGCCCGGCTGATGGCGGGATGAGCTGGACGCCACAACGGCCGCCTGGTGCTGCAGGTCCGGCCTGTCCTCCGCGGAAGTTTGCCGGAGGGTCAGGTCAGCGGCGTCACTTCCGGAAAGTGTTTCGCCATGCAGTCTTCGCAGACCCCATGGGAGAACTCCACGTTGTCGTGGCTCTTGATGAACGCTTCCACGGTTCCCCAGTAGCCCTCGTCGCTGCGGATGCCCTTGCAGTAGGAGCAGATCGGAATCAGCTCCTCCATCACATCGATGCGCCCAAGGGCTCCGGCGAGCTGATCAGAGACCCGTTTCAGTTCCAGCTGAAGCACCACCTGCCTCGCCAGTGCTTCGAGGGAGCGGAGCTGCACCTCACTGAGGTCACGGGGCCGGTGATCGATCACGCAAAGGGTGCCGATCCGGGCCCCTTCCGGTGTGGTCAGCGGAACCCCCGCATAGAACACGATGTAGGGAGGATGGCAGACCAGCGGGTTGTCCCGGAAGCGTTCGTCTTCGCGGGCATCCCGCACCACGAAGGTCTCCTCGTCAAGAATGGCGTGGGCGCAGAACGACACATCGCGGCTCGTCTCCCTCACGTCGACGCCCACCCTGGATTTGAACCACTGACGCTCGGCATCCACGAGGCTGATCAGCGCGATCGGCACCTCGCAGATCTGCGCGGCCAGCAAGGTGATGTCGTCGTATGACTGCTCAGCGTCCGTATCGAGGATGTGGTAGCACTTCAGCGCATCCTGGCGAGCCTGTTCGCGGGGGGCCACAGTCGGACGCATGGAGGCGAGCGGGACGCAAAGGCTGAATCGAAGGCCAGAGAGGCCCCTCTGATCGTACGGACGACGCTGAAGTCCATCGGCGCGGGTTCACATCTGCTCATGTGCTCATGAGCTCATGCCATTCAGGCGGGGGCGGCCGGGTTGTGCTGCCTGGGGGGCAGCGTGCACGAGGGCAGTCCGCGCCCTCTGATGACCCAACTCGCCACACGGAAAGGCCTGAACGGTGCGGCAGCGAGACGGTGGGCTCTCTGCAGATCATGTGGTTCAAGCGGGATCTGCGGGTCACCGACCATTGGCCGTTGCTCGAGGCCAGCCCCAGTGACAGCTCCCAGCACTGGTAGCCCAGATCCGCCAGGAGAGGGGCGAACGCGGCAGGGGCCTGGCGCCGGAGCAAGGGCAGCAGCCGCCCCACCTCGACAGATCCGTTACAGACTGTTACAATGATTGTAACACCGCTTAACAGGCATGTCGGACACCACTCCCCGCTTCGGCTTCAGCGCTTTCGCCGAAACCTGGAACGGCCGCCTGGCCATGCTCGGCTTCGTGATCGGCCTCGGCACCGAGCTGCTCACCGGCCAGGGCATCCTCTCCCAGATCGGTCTGGGTTGATCGCCATGAGCAGCGACTACTCCGCAGCCATCGCCGGCGTCACCGCCCTGGTGATCGTGCTCACCGCCATGGTGTCCTTCGTGCTCTCGCGCCCCACCGATCTCGCCCCGCACAACCCCCGGTGACCACCCACCAGATCGGCCTCGATGCCTTTGTGGACGGCGACGCCGCCTGCCGCACCCAGCTCCTGCCCATCTGCTTCTGAGCTCGTCGCCGAGACGCAGACTCCCATCAACCCCCGGGCCTGGCCTCGGGATTTTGTGTTGGCCGATCGCCCTGGCCTGCTGGCTCCTCGGGCTCGATCCGCCGCGGCAGGGCTGCACCACCCCCTCGATCTCCGCAAGTTCGCTGCCGACGCGACGAACCATCGCATCGGTGGTCTCCCGTGGACGGCTGCCGGGCAGCTTCTCCATGGATTCCACTCTGATGCAAGCCATCAGCATGCTGGGCAAGCAGCCCAATTACCTCAACAAGCCAGGTGGCGGAGATTCAAGCTCTTTTGCATCAGGGCAGAATTGATGTGATTTGAGAATACTAATCAATTTCAACTCGCTTTCCAATAGACAAGCATGTCCGCTCTGAGGCAGCAGAACTGTCTGTGAGCTGGGCAGAAGTTTTTCGAGTCTACCTACTTCTTCGACAGAAGGAAGGAGCCGATCAGCGCCTGATGCCAGCATCAGAACGGGCTGCTGAATGCGTTCAAGAGGCAGCTCCTCTAGAAGAAACTGGCTGAGCATAGACAGCCTCCAAGCAGCGGTTGGAAGGCTAACTGACTGCATGGCCGCCAACAACTCCTGTTGCCTGGCGATAGGTACACGATGCGGTGCAACCAAAAGTGGTAGCAGGCCTAGGGTCGAAAGGTTGTAAAGCAGGTTGGGCAATCGCTGGGTGAGTGAAGCTACCCAGGACATCCAAGGTTGGCGGGATGCTGAAGAAGCTGGATTGACCACAATCAAGCGATCAAACAGACCCGGAAAATGAGCAGCAAGTTTCAAGGCCAGACAGCCGCCGAATGATTCACCACACAAATAGATAGAACGGGAAGGTGAGTGTTTTCGCTCCATCCCGATCAAATGGACTATCTGTGCGATCAATCCATCCCAGCCCGTTGAGTCATCTGGAGGGATTGACAGCCAGCGGACATCAAAGGCAAACATCAAGCCGGGCAACTGGTACCGCAACAGCGCACCGCTGCCGTCCATTCCTGGCAAAAAGATGAACAGGGGAAGATTCGGGTTTGTGGATCTGCCCGTTTCAAAGCGCAAGGAGTTCGCCGGTGCTTGACATGGATGACTTGAATTGATTAGTCGCAACCCTGAGGCATTAAATCGGCAATTTGATCCCAGCACAGCTGGGTTATCTTTTGCGCCAACGGACCCCCATGCCGGCCGCGATACTGTTGCTGTAGATCCTCATCAATCCAAAGAGGACTGCCGAAGAAAAGTTGGACTCGGCGATAGATAATCGCGGAATGCCAGCCTCCACAGTTGAACAGGGGCTCTGAAGGATCAAACAAGCTAAATAGCTTTAGCGGTGCGAGATGATGCCTTTCCTCTTCCGTTGGTGCGATTGCAACTGGCAGGATGGCCAAATCATGAACTGGCGCTCTCAAGGCCAGATGGGCAAAGCCACGGTGGAATGGACTGAGTTGATTGGCCGCTTTAACCTGAACCATCGGGTGGGCACCCTCGGGAAAAATTCCAACAATCTGCCGTGATTGCAATATTTCTAATGACTGACGAAAGAATTGCTTTTGCCTATTTTGCGGAGCATCGAGCGGAAACGCCCCCATTGCCGACACCATCTCCCGGAGCAGGGGGACACGACTCATGTAATAGTGACAGGCAAACCGCACCGGGCGATTCATGGCTGCCATCAACAAAGGAGCGTCCAGCAGGCTGCGGTGATTACTGACAACGATCAGTCTGCAATTGGCGGGAATCCTTTCGGGATGATGCAGGGATACTTTCGCGCCGACAGCACTAAGCATGCTGCGAGAAAGTTGTAGGGGGTTATGGAAGATCATGCCTGCATCGCGTCTGCTGGATTCGTGAGGAGAGAACTCAGATTTTGAAGACAACAGTTGCGAGCATTGCTGTGCTGTATTCTCCCAGGTTGATTGACGAGGCTTGTGGCTGTAGGTTCCACAATCTACAGTCGACAATGCTGGATCGCGAGCTGTTGGCAGACCCATTCACATCGAGGCTTTGCATGAGAGCGGAAGCTCTCGCAGCCTAGGGTGTGGCTCAACGGGAATTGCTGTCTCGCTAAGAATAGTAATTCAATCCTAGAGCTTGAGAGTTGGAAGTGTTGCCCAGGCAAGGTCTGCACAATCGAGGGATGAAAAGGAACCGAAACGTGAGGCCGATGTCTTTCGTCCAGCGTTATTTCCCCGAACGGCAGTTGTCAAGCCATCCCCAAGTGCCTCTTGCCCTTCGGGTGCAGGACGCCAAGCCTTTCAGCTTTTACCCGCCTTTGCCTCCCCTGCCTCCCGGCACCACTCCACCAGCTCTTGCCTGAGGCGATCCTGGCTTTCGATTCTGATATCCCCACCACCAGCAATCAGCTAGCCGCGCAGGTGGATGGCGGCGGCCACGGTCAAGCTCGGCAGATTCAGGGTCTGCCGGGTAGGGGTTGGCTGCTGCCGGCCGGGCCCCAGCACCTGGAGTGCCTTGGGGTGGTGCTATCAGCTGTCGCCGGGGAGGTTCAAGGCCACTGGTGCAAGCAGGGCGCAAACCTGATCGACGCGATCACCCCCAGCCTGCGGGACGGTCAGGGTGGTGATCGGTTGACCCCACTGACCCCCTCGGTCGGCAGGTGTCTCAGTGAATCAGAGGCCTCGACCCGGGCGGTGCGAGTCCAAAACCCGGCAACCGGCCTGAAGGCGCCCTGAATCGGGCGCCTTTCGATATCGCCGATCGCATCACCCAGCGCCGTCACCACGACTGGATCGAGGCGTTCCTGGTGCAGCATCACAAGGCTGCCCAGGCGGTGGCCATTGCCTGAGCCTGAGATTGCGCTGTTGCTCCCTACGCTTGAGCCACGGCCTTTCCACGGATCAGCCACGACCCCGCCGTGATGGGCGGCAAGCCCTCCAGTCGCGGGCTGCGCATCACGGTGGGTACGGACGTGGTCGATTCCGGCCGCTCTCAGCGCAGCATGTCGGCCTGGACGGGCAAGGTCCGTTCGCTCCAGCTCCCCCCGAGCTGCTGCTGCAAGATCAGCGCACGGTGATCGAAGCTTGCTTTGCAGCCTATCAGCGAGTCCTGGCTTGGAATGCGGAAGTTTGCGCGCCTTTCGCGCACGGTCTCTCCCGATAAGTAGTCGGTGCGGGCGCCGGCCTGCGCGAGAACGTGATACCACCAGATCTGGCCATCCGCGGTGCCGTAGTAGTGATCGGTGACCGCCAGACGCCGAAGGGCTCCGTCTGCCATGCGAGACCAGATCTCCTGTGGGTTGTCGTCCTTCTTCGTGATGAGGATCAGCGTGAAATCCCCATCGGCCAGCTCCACCCGGGCCAGAACGCGCCCTTTTGCCGCCAGTTCCTCCTGCAGCGGTAGCTTCGCCAGAGCCCCTGAATTGAGGTCAAGGCGCCACCACAGGTGATCGGGCTCGTAGTCCAGGCGTTGTCCGCTCTGCGTCACGAGAACTGAGCGCCCCTTGACCGCAGTCACGTGGAAGCTGCCTTGTCCCTGCAGCCAGCGCCGGTTCTTCCGATCCACCAAGACAGTCACTTTCCCCGTATGCACATCAACGAACCCAAGATTGTTGCGATCCACGATGTAATGGGGAACACCGCCATCCGGAAAGGCGCGTAGCCCCTGAGCAGGCCGGTAGACGACATCGTGTAGCGCGAATATGCAGCGGGTAGCGTCCTCATGGAGTACTGACGACCCAAAGGTCGCGCGATCGATGGATGCGCCATAGCCCCAGTTGCAGCCCATCAGCATCACCAGCGGGAGGAGCCTGAAGTAGCGCCCAAAACCCACTTGGGATTTCGATACCTGTCTCGGTTCTCCCAAATTGATTCACCCCTCGTTGTGTAGTCCCACCACGTTGCTAGTGACTCAGGCTTGCGGCCACTCGACTCCACCACCATCGCCGATCGCATCACCCAGCAGCGCCACCACGACTGGGTCGAAGCATTCCTGGTGCGGCATCAGGCCTTGGCGTAGTCGCTGCAGGGCGTCAGGCGCTGGTCGCGACCGTCGGAGCTGGGCAGACTTCACGCACTGGTCACGCTCCCATGCCGAGACATCTGGCCCGTGCCGCGCTGGCCCTGGCCCTGCTCAGCGGCCCCATGGCTCCGGCAGCGCTGGCAGAGCCCTGGAAGACCTGCGCCTTCTTGTGCCACGAGTCAAACGTTCTCTATGAACACTGACGCAACTGTATCGAGGATGGGAGTTTGGCCTCCCGGAGCCGGTCTGCAGGGGCAGGCTCCAAACCACCCCATGCTGCTGCGCTTAAGAGGCGTGGTGGTGAGCGATGGGGAAAAGGCGGACTTGAGCCGTCAGGTGAGCGATGAGAAGATGAGCAAAAGCGAACAGCTGAAGACGCAACCGCTTTGCGGAAGCCCAAGGGCTACGAAAAGTCTTCCAGAAGCTGTCAAAACGGGCGCAGGTAGGCGGTGCCCGGAAGAGTGTGGACGTTACCTGCTTACGGTCCACGCGGCAGCCGGTGTAACGCTTCGCGCAAGCCTTCGGCTACAGGCGGCATGAGCTCATCGCAGGCCTCGATACGGAACGTGGGAACCTGACATGGGGTGCTCTAGGCCGCAGGTCTTCCGCGTAGCGGTAGGGAAAGCCACAAGTGGCCACAACCACGAGGGCGAATACTAATACCCATGGCAGGGGCGGAGCAGCCCGTAGTAGTGATGAAGGAGCTGTAATGGCTCTGGAGCAAAGGGGCTGCGTTATCCAAACTGAGCCAAAGCATCAACCAGTTCGCTGGGAGGAATGCGAGTGGTTCAGAGAACAACGCGCTGCCATCAACCAGTGGAGCCATTGGCATCACTTGTGGCAGTAATGTTGGGATAACAGGAGCCGTATGACGCGAGAGTGTCACGTACGGATCTGTGGGAGCCTCGGGGGGAAGTTCCCCGGGGCCACCCGGCAACGACCAGCCGATCCGCTGCCGCGACAGCCACTCCGCTGACGGCACAGTCCGCATCGACTGGGAGGACGGCCAGACCATGACCTACCGGGTGGTGGAGGAAGGCTTCCCCATCTCGCTGCTGCGGGATTCCCTTGGCGGCATCTGGGAGCGGGAGGTGCTGATCCAGGGCAACGCCGTGCTCACCCACCCGGCCAACGGCAGCCGGATCTTTGTGCCACTGCGCTGAGGCGGCCGCGCCCCGACCTCTGCTAGTACAGGGGTACGCCTGCACAGAGGGTCATGGGCTCCCGTCTCCGCCGCTCCTCCTCCCCTGAGCCGCCCAACAGAAAGCTCGACCAGCCCGTCGGGGAGTGGCCCTTTCTGGATCAGCAGCAGCTCCAGCCCAGCCGCAGCCGCAGCCGCATGGTCTGCATGACCTGCCACTTCTTCCGCCACCACAGCGGCGTCAACTGCATCCCGCTGCTCACCTGCCAGTTGCACCAGGGCCTGCTCGCCCACGGGGAGCACCTCGCCCACCGCTGCCCCAGCTGGACCGAGGACCTCGCCCGCTACCGCGGCTGGGCACCGGAGGCCGGCTGATCCGGCGATGGCCGCCAGCAAGGGCCCTCCGCTCTCGCCCCAGGAGGGCTGGCTGAGCGATGGCCGGCAGGTGCTCCATTTCCGGCCCACGCGCTGGAGCCGCTTCAACCCGGTGCTGGAGGTGACCAGCGGTGAGCTGCTGCCGGGTGAATCGGTGCCGCTGCTCAAACGCCGCCGGGAGCTGCCCCGCGAGGAGGCGATCAAGCTCTGGACCCAGAAGCGCCGGGAGGGCTGGCAGACCTGTGGGCCGCAGTGGTGATGCTTTGCTCGCCGGTGAAGGACCGTCCGTTCATGAGCTCGCCTCCACCCGATCGCACAGCTCCCGGAACTGACAGTGGCGGCAGTAGCCGAGATTGTCGGTGAGCGGGTGTCGCCTCCTTGGCCAGGGGGATGTTGCGCTGCGGGTCCTGACAGAGGCTTTGCATCTGGGCGATCTCCGCCGCCACCTCCCGGGCCAGGCCGTCGAGCTCATCGGCGCTGGGCTGCTTCTCGATCTCCGTATACTGCGTCTGCAGGTAAGCCAGCACGCAGCGGATCTGCTCGGCGCTCACCTGCAGGTTGTCCTGCGCCCAGGCGGCGTAGCCCAGCAGCTGCCGGCTCAGGCGCCGGCCTCTGGCCGTAGTGCACCTCCATCAGGGTGGTGGTGGCCAGTTCCTCGCCGATCACGCCCTCCACATAGGGCCAGAAACGCTGCGCATCGATCGCAGCGCTGCTCTGGAGCAGGCGTTTCAACAGCCGTGCCAGTACCTCATGGACGGCCGTGCCCACCGTCATGGCGATGCTGCTCAGGCCCTTGAGCCGCTGGATGTGTGCCAGCGGAATCTCCCGGTCGTAGCGGCCGTAGTACTGAAAGAAGTACCGCCGCCTGCAGGTGCGGAACGTCTCCCAGCGCGTCGACGACCAGCCCAGCTGGGGTGTGTAGTCGTACTGGCGCAGGCTGATCTGGGGCATCCGATCCAGAAGGTCGCACTGGCTTACCGCCGATCATGGGCAGCGGCGCGCTCGTCCAGCGGCTGCGCTGCAGGCCTGATCGAGGTGAGCTGCGACCCTTGAAGTCGACCTGGCGATTCCCCCCCGGAATGGCCGCTCGCTGATGCAGCTGCGCGACGACATCCCCGGCATCGCTGCACAGGGGTGCTGTGGACTGTTCGGGGGCCTGCTCGACCCCGCAAAACCCCGGAGGGGGCCCTGGCCCATGGGTTCCTCGTTGAGCTCACCGTGCCCCTGATTGAGCGGCAGCTGCTGAAGGCTCAGGACGTGGCCCTGCTCTCTCGTGAAGAGCTGCTCAGGGAGCAAGCAGCAAGGTATCGAGGGCAGCACCATTCCTGATCTGAGCCCGGGGCCTGAGGTTTCTTTTGGGTTCCTCACTCTGGAGGACGTGCTGTTTACAGGTGCCGGCGGCAGGATCAGGCCAGGCTTCAGGCATCGCCAGTGCCGTGGCACCTCGCTGGATTGCAGTCCTCTTGTCACCGCTATGGCCGCTGATTCCCCGACCGTCCTGATCACCGGCGCCTCCTCCGGGATCGGTGCCGCCACCGCTGAGCGGTTGCTCAAGCGGGGGTGGCGGGTGATCGCTGCAGCGCGGCGCACCGACACCATGCAGCCACTGGCCGAGCGTGGGGCCATCGTTGAGCCCCTCGATCTCAGCGAAACCGTGTCCCGGCAGGATCTGGCGGATCGGTTGCGGGAGCGCTTCGGTGCCCTCGATGCCCTCATCAACAACGCCGGCTTCGCGGAGGTGGGACCACTGGAGACCATGTCGCTCGAGCGTGCCCGCGGGATCTTCGAGGTGAACGTGTTCGGTCTCATGGGGCTCACCCAGTTGCTGCTGCCGCCGATGCGTGAACGCGGCCGTGGCCGGATCATCAACATCTCGTCGATCGCCGGTCGCTGGGTGACGCCGGGCTCAGGCTGGTACGGAGCCAGCAAGTTCGCGCTGGAGGCCCTCAGTGACGCGCTGCGGCTGGAGCTGAAAGCCTTCGGGCTCGAGGTGATCGTGATCGAGCCCGGCTTGATCCGCACCCCCTTCCCCGATCTCACGGCCACGTCGATGCGCCAGGCGCAGAGCTGCGCGGTCTACGGGGGAATGATGCGGAAGGTGCAGCGCAGCTGGGAAGCGATCTACCGCGGGGCCTCCTCACCGCAGGAGGTCGCCGGCACGATCGAGCAGGCACTCACCCAGGTCGACCCTCCCGACCGCTACCTCTGCGGCCACCAGTGGGAATCAGTCCTGGCGAACCGGTTACTACCAACCGCGCTGTGGGACCGGTTGATCAGGATGCGGATGACTTGAGTGGAGGCCGTAGCAATCGGCTGGCGATCAGCACGGCTGCTTTGATCGCCTGCAAGAGCCTGCGTAGGAAGCACCACTGGTCCATCACGAAAAGCTGGTGACACCGGCAGTTCGCAAGTATCCTGTCTTGCACAGGCAGAGCTATGCGCTAAGCTCAACAGAGTTCTCCCAACCCCCATGCTCACCGGCCCCGATCTGCTCGCCAAGGTCAAGGAACTGGGTGATTCCAGCAAATCCGAACTGGTGCGCGAATGCGGATATGTCAGCACCAAGAAAGACGGCAGCGAGCGCCTCAACTTCACAGCCTTCTACGAGGCCCTGCTGGAAGCCTAGCCGCAGGCTTCTGCGAAGCAGTAGGGTGTCAGCGCCCAGGGCCGCGGCAAGGGCGGCCGCAAGCTCAGCTATGAAGCCAAGGTGCAGTTCAACGGCAACCTGCTGGTGGGCAAGGCCTACACCGCTCAGCTGGGTCTGCAGCCCGGCGATGAGTTCGAGATCAAGCTGGGCCGCAAGCAGATCAAGCTGATGCCGATCGGCGCGGCCGACGAGGAGGAGTGAACCGTCGGCGCCGCCTAGAACTGAACCAGGGTTCGGCTTGCGCCGCTGACATCCCCTAACAGCGGGTGTATTGATGAATCAGAGGCCTCGACCCGGGCGGTGCGAGTGCAAAACCCGGCAGCCGGCCTAGAGGCGCCCTGAAACGGGCGCCTTCTTGATGGCCCTCCGTTGCACCATGGCGTCAGCCTGGGTTGAACGCGATGTTGATCACCACGACCCCCAGCATTGAGGGCCGCCCGGTCCGCCACATCCTGGGACTGGTGCATAGCGAGACGATCCTGGGCGCCAACCTGTTCCGGGATCTGCTCGCCAGCCTGCGCGACATCGTGGGAGGTCGGGCGCGTGCCTACGAAGCAACGCTGATCCGGGCCCGGGAGATGGCCATGGAGGAACGGGAGCGCCGGGCTCGCTTGTTGGGTGCCGACGCCGTGGTGGGCGTCCATCTCGATGTCGAGGTGCTGGGGAAGGCTGGCGGAATGCTGATGGTGTGTGCCACAGGCACCGCGGTGGAGCTCATGCCACCGGACACCCTGCCGCCACCGCCACCACCTTTGTCCGCGACGCCGCGTTGACACAGCCTCTTCAGTACCGCCTCTTCACTCACCTTGAGCAGCTCGCCGCCCTGGGCCCGGTGGAGGCGCACCACTTCCAAGAGGGCAGTAAGGCCGGCACCAACCTGATCCTCAGGCTCCCCGGCCAGAACCCCAGGCTTGATCCGCTGCTGATCGGCGCCCACTACGACGGGCCCCTGCACTCCATCGGTGGCTGTTGCAGGCGTTCGAGGGATACGCAGCTGGTGGGGAGACAGGAAGACGGATCCGCAAGAAGGCCCTGGCGCGGCAGACTCCGCGCCTGCCGCAGGATTCCCCCATCTGAGCTCTGGCAGGCCAGCATCGGCAGAGCGGAGCAAATCCGCGAACACTCCGTTCCCTCAGCTGAACTGCACCCAGTGATCGAGCTGCAGCCCTGGGACCCTGGCGAAGTCCTTGGCGTTGATGCTGGAACTGCAGATGTTGCTGTCCAGCAGGATCCTGGCCGCCAGGACAGAACGCATCACAGAGTATTGCCAGAACTGCCAATACTAGGCCAGTATTGACTGATCCTGAGCCTGGGTCAATACCTCGCGCGATGGCGCTGCCGAACCTGTGGGGGCTCTACAACCTCCGCTCCTCCCCGTTCTTCCAGGCGACCCTTCGGCAGGATACGGAGGTCACGCCCCTGTCCCTGTTCGTGGGCCGCGAGCGGGAGCGACAGCTGCTGCTCACCACGATCGGCGGCAGCCGCAGTTCCCGTCAGGCCGTGGCAGGCCGTCCTGGGATCGGCAAAACCACCCTCGTGCAGGCGGTGAAGGCCGATGCCCTGGCGGCGGGATACTGGACGTCCGCCGAGATCATCCCGGTCACCGCGGAAGGCTCGAGCGAAGACCTGCTGGGGCGGCTGCTGTCCGGTGCCTACGACGCGGTGCTCGCCAGTCACCCGGGGGCTGGGGGGCCGGCCGTGGAGACAGCGCAGCAGCTGGTGCGCAGCTTCCGCCTCCGCGGCGGCGGCTTCAACGTTTCGGGCCTGGGGTTTGGGGCTGGCGGCAGCCGCACGGAAGGGGGCTCGACGCCGCCCAGCGCCCTGGTGCTGGATGGCCCGAGGGTGCTGCGCGACATGCTGGCCTATGCCCTCGGGGAGGGTGCGGCGGGGGTTCTGCTGCACCTCAACAACCTCGAGAACCTCAGCGAAGCCGATGTGAGGCGAGCCGCGGATCTGCTGCGCAGCATCCGCGATCAGGTGCTGCTGCTTGATGGCCTCCATCTGGTGGTGGTGGGCACCACGGATGCGGTGAGGACTGTGGTGCAGACCCACACCCAGATCCGCTCGGTGTTCAGCGACCCCGTGGTGTTGGAGCCCCTGGCGCTGAGCAAGGTGGGGCAGCTGCTGGAGAACCGCTACGAGGCCCTGCATCTCGATCCGTCCGCACCCTGGCGATCACCGGTGGAAGAAGCGGTGGTGGAACAGCTCTACCGGCTGTTTCGCGGCGACCTGCGGGGAATGCTGAAGGCCCTGGAGGACGGGATCACGGCGTTGCTGGGGCTCACGCCCCCAGGTGGTGAAGCGGAACCTGTTGGGCTCGACGATCTGCTGCTCGTGCTGCGCACGCGGAACCAGAGGGAGTTGCAGGATCAGCTGGGGGAGTCGGGGTGGGAGCGGCTGGCCGCCTGGGGTGAGGTGGATCCGGCTTCGGTGCAGACCCAGGCCGATCTGGTGGAGCTGTGGAACATCAAGCAACCGTCGGTCTCGCAGACCCTCCAGCAGCTCATTGAAGCCGGAGCCGTGGAGCCGCTGCCTCGGCGAGGACGCGACGCCATTCAGTACCTGCTGACCGGCACGGCACGACTGGCGCTGTAGGCGGAGGCAGGCACCGGATTTGCCGAGCGATCTGCCTCATGGAGGCTGTTTCGTTCCTTTTTGCCTAACTCCTTTGCCTGGCGATGGGCCCTCTGCGGGCTCCTGGCCGGGCCTGGCCTGGGAGCTAAAAACTCAGTGGAGGCAAGGGGTCTGAGGGAGCGGAGGGGGTGGGATTCGAACCCACGGACCCTTGCGGGTCGCCGGTTTTCAAGAC
>REEV01000083.1 GCA_007694915.1 Cyanobium sp. PLM2.Bin73
GAAGTAGCTGTGGTCGTAGCCCTCCCGGCGGCGCAGGGTGAGGGGATGCCCGCTGGCGCTGGCTGCCGCCTCCAGGGCCTGGGGCCGCAGCTGCTCCTCTAGGAAGCCATCGGCCGTGCCCTGATCCACCAGCAGCGCACTGGCCATCCCAGGCCTGCCAGGTCTGGGGATCGGGGGGAAGCAGGTGGCCGAAGGCCTTGCGGCCCCAGGGGCAGTGGCTGGGCTGACTGATCGGCGCGAAGGCCGACACCGAGCGGTAGCGGCCCGGATGGCGCATGGCGACCACCAGGGCACCGTGGCCGCCAATCGAGTGGCCGCTGATCCCGCGCCGGGCCGGATCCAGGGGCAGCTCCGCCTCCAGCAGCGCCGGCAGTTCAGCCGCCACGTAGGTGTGCATGCGGTAGTGGCGGCTCCAGGGCTCCTGGGTGGCATCCACGTAGAAGCCTGCCCCGTGGGCGAAGTCCCAGCCCCCGTCGGGATCATCCGGCACCCCCTCGCCCCGCGGGCTGGTGTCGGGGGCCACCAGGGCCAGCCCCAGCTCGGCCGCCAGGCGTTGCGGGCCTGCCTTCTGCATGAAATTCTCGTCCGTGCAGGTGAGCCCCGAGAGCTGCCACAGCGCTGGCACCGGCTGGCCCTTCAGGGCCTTGGGCGGCAGGAACACCCCCAGCGTCATCGCGCACTGCAGCGCCGGCGCGTGGTGGCGGTAGCGGCGCTGCAGGCCGCCGAAGCAGCGGTGCTCGTTGAGCTGTTCAAGTGCCGGCATGGATGGGGACTGATCGGGTGGCATCAGACAGGTGGCATCAGATCGGTTCGAATCAGATCGGATGG
Source organism: Cyanobium sp. PLM2.Bin73 (assembly GCA_007694915.1). Lineage (GTDB taxonomy): Bacteria > Cyanobacteriota > Cyanobacteriia > PCC-6307 > Cyanobiaceae > NIES-981. Next base: position 829 of record REEV01000083.1, read on the forward strand.
CATCAGAAGTGGATTACCGAGCGGATGCTTTTTCCCTGGCGCATCAGCTCGAAGGCCTGGTTGATCTCCTCCAGTCCCATGGTGTGGGTGATGAAGGTGTCGAGAGGAATCAGGCCCTGCTCGAACTGCTCCACAAAGCCCGGCAATTCGCTGCGGCCGCGCACGCCCCCGAAGGCTGAGCCGCGCCACACCCGGCCGGTGACCAGCTGGAAGGGCCGGGTGCTGATCTCCTGCCCGGCGCCGGCCACGCCGATGATCGTGGATTCGCCTAGCCCTTGTAGCAGCTCTCGAGCGCGGCGCGCATCACCTCCACGTTGCCGATGCACTCAAAGGAATAATCCACGCCCCCGTCGGTGTGGTCGATGATCACCTGCTGGATCGGGGCGTCGAAGTCGCGCGGGTTGATGCAGTCGCTGGCGCCGAGCTGGCGGGCGATGGCGAATTTCTCCGGGTTCACATCGATGCCGATGATCCGCAACGCCCCGGCCATCACCGCGCCGATCACCACCGCCAGGCCGATGCCGCCCAGGCCGAACATGGCCACCGAGCTGCCCGGCTCCACCTTGGCGGTGTTGCACACGGCGCCGAGGCCGGTGGCCACCACCCGCAGCAGCACCTCACCCACCTGGGGAGGGGCCACGTCGATCTCGGTGACCTCCAGGGGCTCACCCGCAGCCCAGGCCACGGCGGCGCGGGAGCGGATCATCGGGGCGGCAGCGCCAGCAGTATCCATCCTCCTCGGCTAGCGGGCCCGTACGGTGCCCGCAGGCATCCGGGCGGGGATGGGTAGCGGTGGGTTGACGACCTTTGGACGTGGGTGTCTGCAGTTTGTTCGGGATACGCCTCCGCCGGTCTGGGCCTGCCTGGCGTTTGTGCTGCTGGCCTCGCTCTGGACCCAGTCACTCCCGGCGGAATCACATCTGGCCCGGCATCTGGCATCCCAGGAAGGGTTCTTTGAGCAGGCTTCCGCCGCGTTTCTGATCGCCGCAGCTCTGCTGGCCCTGGTGTCGTGGATCGTCAGCGGCTCTTGCCTGTGGTTGGCCACTGGGGTGGTGACCCTCTATGCCGGCATGAGGGAACTGCATTTTCATACTCAATTCACCTATCGTTCAGTCCTGTCCATTGGATATTACTTCCGCGATCGGGCTCCACTGGGCGAGAGAATCAGTGTGGCTCTGTTGATTTTTCCCTGTCTGTTAGCGATCGCCTATCTTCTGCGGCAGGCCTGGATTCACAGGGATTGCTGGCTCACCACAAGCTGGCCTTACGATCAGCGCTTGGGACCGTTGCGGGCGTGGGGCCTGTGGATCCTGATCCTGTTCGGCTGCAGCCAGATTGTCGATCAGTATCCGGGATGGTTCGTATTTCTGCCGGGCCGAATCGACACCTTTGAGGCCGTTGTTGAAACCGGCCTCTGGCTTGCGGTGCTGCTTCTCGTGGTTGAGTTGAAGCCTCGATTTTTGCGCCGTTGAGGCCTGGCAACGCCATGGGCGATGGCCCCCTAATTCCGGCGGGTTGAGCGGGATCACGTGGTCGCCCACGGCCAGGGAAGTGACGCCGGGGCCCACCTCTTCCACGATCGCGCCGCCCTCGTGCCCCAGCACCGCCGGAAACAGGCCCTCCGGATCGGCGCCCGAGAGGGTGAAGGCGTCGGTATGGCACACGCTGCTGGCCACCACCCGCAGCAGCACCTCTGCCGCGTCGGGCGGCGCCACGTCGATCTCGGCGACTTCCAGGGGCTCACCCGCAGCCCCAGGCCACGGCGGCGCGGGAGCGGATCATCGGGGCGGCAGGCGGGGGCAGCCCGTATCCTCGGCCCCAGCAGGGGCCCAGGCATCCCGTGGCAGATCCAACCGGCTGCAGCGGGTCTGAGGAACACCCTCCGAGCTCCCTGACGCGCATCGTCTGGGCTCTGTGGTTTCAGGGCGAGGAGAACGCCCCTGAGATCGTGCGCTGCTGCCTGGCGTCGTGGCGGCGTCTCAACCCCGGTTGGCAGGTGATCGTGCTGGATCGCGGCACGGTGGCCCGCTACGCCGACGTGGGATTGCCGGCGCCGGTGTTCGCGGCGCTGGGGGTGCAGATGCAGGCCAACCTGGTGCGGCTGGCGCTGCTGCTCAGCCATGGGGGTGTGTGGGCCGACGCCACCACCCTCTGCGTGCGGCCCCTCGATGAGGTGATCCATGGGCTGGTGGCGCCCAGCGGCTTCTTCGCCTTCTCCAACGCCTCCCGGGAGCGGCTGCTCTCCAACTGGTTTCTGGCGGCCGTTCCGCAGCATCCGATCGTGGCCGGTGTGCGCGCGCGTCTGATCGGCCACTTCAGCGCCCATCCGCCGCTGCCCCGCTACCCCAGTTGGCAGCGGCTGCTGCACAAAGCGGCACGGGAGCTGTTCAAGCTCCACCCGGCCGCCACCCGACTGTGGCTGCTGCCGCCGGTGATCGCCCTGACCGGCCCCTATCCCTACTTCCTGTTCCACTACAGCTTCGCGGATCTGCTCGCCCGGGACCGGCTGTTCCGGGAGCTCTGGGCCCGCACCCCGCGGCGCTTCAACCGCCAGGGCAAGACCCTCTCCCGCCTCGCCCTGAGCCCTGCCGCCGACGCTGAGGCCAGCGCCGCCCTGGCCAGCGCCGCCAGCACCGGGCTGTTCAAGCTGTCGTGGAAGAATCCGGCCGTGGCGGCCATTCCGGCCGGCACGCTCCTGGCCGACGCCCTCGCCCCCTACCGCGACGGCTTGCCAGCGGAGGGCTGATCTTCTGGCACCCCGGCCTTCACCAGGGCGCTGGCGGGCAAGGCGTGCACCAGCAGCTTGAAGCGCTCCTGGGGCGCCCAGCGGACCGGTGCCGACATCGCCCTGAAGCTCTCGGGCTCCGGCGCCTGCAGTCCCGCCGCCGCCAGCCCCTCGAGCAGCCCGCTGAGGCCCCGGCCGTCGCGGTCGTCATCGGCGGCCACCAGCAGCACGGTGCCTTCCCCGTTGTCCAGCAGGGCCTGAAACCGTGGCACGACGTGGGCCGGCAGCACCGGCCCATCGGTGAACACTCGCCTGGCGTTGCCGCCCACGAAGCTGTCGGAGGAGATCACCAGGATCGGCGCGCCCTGGCGCTGACGGATCTCTTCCAGCAACTCCACGATCGGGGCGTTGAGGGCGCTGGTACGCCGCAGCGTCCCAGCCAGGGGGATCCGTGCCGGCAACGCCACGCTCACCACCGCTGCCGCCAGGCCGGCGCTCTGCAGAGAGGCCCGCAGCCGGCGGGGCGGCGGGGCGGGTCCGCTCAGCACCGCCAGCAGGGCCGGGGCGTAGAAGAGCAGGTTCTGATACCAGCGGTCCTTGATCCGGGTGGCTCCACTCACCAGGATCACCACCGTCAGCACCACCGCAATCGCCAGCGGCAGACGGCACAGCAGACGCTGGCCGGTGTTGGCGGGGGGCTGGAGCCGGTTGGCGATCAGCACCAGACCCACGATCCAGAGCGGTGTGAGGAAGGCGATGGCGTTCAGGGCGGCGCTGCCGAGTCCCCGCAGCTGGGCGATGGGAAAGGCCGTCTCCGCTTGCAGTTTGTCGAGGCCGCCCAGGGCGAGATCAGGCTGGGCCAGTGCCCAGAGCAGGTGGGGCGCCAGCAGGCCCGCGAAGATGGCCAGGGAGATCAGCATCCTGACGTTCAGCAGGCAGCGGCGGAAGGCGGGCAGGCTCAGACCCGCCAGCACAGCCGCCAGCAGAAACACTCCGAAGGTGTATTTGCTGAGCATGCCGCCGGCGCTCAGCACCCCCGCCAGGGCGTAGTTGCCGGCTGTGGGGCTGGTCTGGAGCCGCAGCAGTTGCAGCAGGGTGAGCGAGGCCAGCAGCGTGGCCAGCACCGAGTGGGTGAGATCGCGCTGCGATTCCCAGGCGAACTGGGGGATCAGGGCGATGCCGGCAACGGTGATGCAGTGCTGGGCGTGGCTGAACCGGAGCAGCCGGCCGATCTGCAGCAGGCTCGCCACCAGGGCGCTGAGGATGGCCACCTTGAGGGCCAGCAGGGGCCCCAGGGCAGGACCGGTGAGGTCCAGCAGCAGTTTGGCCAGCCAGGTGTAGAGGGGTGGCTGGGATCCATAGCCCCACTGCCACAGCTGGCTGCGCACCAGTTCCGCTGCCTGGTCGGTCTCGGCGGTGATGGAGAACAGCCGCTGCGATGCTGCGTTGAGTGCGAACCATCCCGTCGCCAGCAGCCAGAGCGCCACCGGCCCGGGCAGTCGCAGGACCTGGGCGGAAGGGGCAGCCTTCAGGACGCCGCCAGCCCGTGGTTCAGGCGGCAAGGTTGCGGAAGCGGGTGAACTGGGGCTCGAACAGCAGCTTCACCGTGCCCACCGGCCCGTTGCGGTGCTTGGTCACGATCACCTCGGTGATGCCGCGATCGGCCGTTTCCGGGTTGTAGTACTCGTCGCGGTAGATCATCAGCACCAGATCGGCGTCCTGCTCGATCGAGCCCGACTCGCGCAGATCGCTGAGCATCGGCCGCTTGTTGGTGCGCGACTCCACCCCCCGGCTGAGCTGGGAGAGGGCGATCACCGGCACGTTCAGCTCCCTGGCCAGGCCCTTGAGGCCGCGGGTGATGCGCGAGAGCTCCTGCACCCGGTTGTCTGGGGTGGAGCCCTCCATCAGCTGCAGATAGTCGATCACCACCAGTCCCAGCTCGCGCCCCTGTTCGGCCATCAGCCGCCGGCACAGGGAGCGCATCTCCAGCACGCCGGCGTTGGGCTTGTCGTCGATGAACAGCGGCAGCTGGCCGAGGGTGTTGATGCCCTGGCCCAGCAGGGGCCACTCCTCCTGCTGCAGGCGGCCGGTGCGCAGCCGGCCGCTCTCGATCCCCACCTCCATCGACAGCAGCCGGTAGGTGAGCTGTTCCTTGCTCATCTCCAGGCTGAACACGCACACCGGCAGGCTGTGCAGCTGGGCCACGTTCTTGGCGATGTTGAGCACGATCGAGGTTTTGCCCATCGCCGGCCGCCCGGCAACGATGATCAGATCGCTGCGCTGCAGGCCCTGGGTGATGGCGTCGAGGTCGTAGAAGTTCACCGGCAGGCCCGCCACCGCCGTGCCCAACGAGCGGCTCTCGATCTCGTTGAAGGTGGAGGTGAGGATCTCGGCGGTGGGGGTGAGGCCGCTGCTGGGCTTCTCCTGGCTGATGGCGAAGATCTTCTGCTCGGCCTCGTCGAGCACCATCTCCATCGGTTTGCCCTGGTCGAAGCCCAGGGCGATCACCTCATTGCCGGAGCGGATCAGCTGGCGACGCAGGAACTTGTCCATCACCAGGCGGGCCACCTGATCGATGGAGGCGGTGGAGGTGATGCGCTCCACCAGCTCCACAAGCCGACCGCTGCCGCCCACCTTCTCCAACGCGCCCGTGTCCGCCAGCCAGGCGGTCATGGCGGTGAGATCGGTGGGTTTGCCCTGGCTGTGCAGCATCAGGGCGGTGCGGTAGATCTCCCGGTGGGCACCGAGGTAGAAGGCCTCCGGCCTGAGCACGTCGGCGATCCGGGCGATCGCCTCGGGATCGAGCAGGATGCCGCCCAGCACCGCCTCCTCGGCCTCCAGGTTCTGGGGCGGCACCGAATTGGGCAGGGCCTCGAAGCGGGCCTCGCCGCTGGCTTGGCTGCGGTCCAGGGCGCGGTCCCGGTCGCGGCCGTTGGGGTTCAGGGGAACGCTCACCATCGGCGATCGGGGAGGCGGGGTGACCGGGTGCAGGCTGCCCGGAGGCGGGGGCCGGGCTGTTCACTCTGCCGTGTGGGGGACGCTTTGACCAGCCGCCGGGCACTGGCTGTGGGGTTCCCAGACAAAAGCCACCCCAGGGGTGGGGTGGCTGGCGACGGATCGGACAGCAGTGGCGTGGCGCCGTCCGTGGCGCTGCCGGGACTCAGTGGCTCACCACTTCCAGGTTGAGCTCGGCGGTGACCTCGGGGTGCAGCTTCACCTGCACCTTGTAGGAGCCGGTGCGATGGATCTCGGGCACGAGGATGGCGCGCCGATCCACATCTTTCTTCGTGGCGGCCTCGATGGCCTCGGCCACGTCGCCGTTGGTCACGGTGCCGAACAGCACGTCGTCGCCGCCCGTCTGCTTCTTGACGGTGAAGCGGCCGATGGTGGCTAGGGCGGTGCGGAAAGCCTCGGCCTCGGCCTTGAGGGCGGCCTGGCGCTCGGCTTCCTTGGCCCGGCGGGCCTCCACCTGGCGCATCACCGCAGACGTCACCGGTACGGCCTTGCCGGTGGGCACCAGGAAATTACGGGCGTAACCGGGGGCCACATCCACCAGATCCCCGTCCTTGCCCAGGCTGAGGACGTCTTCCTGGAGGACGACTTGTACGCGCTTGGCCATGGATAAAACGGTGGGGGGAGGGAATCACGAGCCGATCGGCAACCCTAGATCAGGGATGGTTCCCCGATCAGGGCTTGTCCGGGCATCCCCGGGCTCAGCGCCGCGAGCCGAGTGCCGCCGCCGCGGGCAGGCGCACCTGCCGGGCCAGGCCCAGCTTCCGCATCAGGCGGATGTGCTGCCAGGTGAGGTCGATCTGGGGGCCGAAGCCGTGGCGGGCCGAATGGGGGAAGGCGTGGTGGTTGTTGTGCCAGCCCTCGCCGAAGGTGAGTGCCGCCACCCACCAATTGTTCTTGGAGTTGTCGCCACTGGCGTGGGCCACGCCACCCCAGCAGTGGGTGGCGGAATTCACCAACCAGGTGCAGTGATACACGATCACCAGGCGCAGGGGGATGCCCCACAGCACCAGGGCCCAGCCGCCGGCGCCGGTGACCGTGCCGATCCAGAAGAGCAGGCCGGCCAGGGGCAGCTGCAGCAGCAGGAACCAGTTGTTCAGCCAGCGGTAGTAGGGATCCCTGGCCAGGTCGCCGGTGAGCCGGGGCACGGCCGACATGGCGGGGATGGTGTGGAACATCCAGCCCATGTGGCTCCACCAGAAGCCCTTCAGGCTGGTGTGGTGGTCGACTTCGGTGTCGGAGAACTTGTGGTGGTGGCGGTGCAGGCCCACCCAGTCGATCGGACCGTGCTGGCAGCTGAGGGCGCCGCAGGTGGTGAAGAAACGCTCCAGCCAGCGGGGCACCCGGAAAGCCCGGTGGCTGAGCATGCGGTGGTAGCCCAGGGTCACGCCCAGGCAGGCGGTGACCCAGTAGAGCACCAGGAAGCTGGCCACGGCCGGCAGGCTCCAGAAGCGGGGCAGCAGGGCCACCAGGGCCAGCACATGGATGGTCACCATGTAGGTGATGGTGCCCCAGCGGGTGCCGCGCTTGACCCTGGGCTCGGGTTCGCCGGTGCGGGCCAGATGCAGGGCCTCGGCCCGGCGCAGGCCCCGCTCGCCGGCGTTGATGAAGGCGGGCTTGCGGGTGCCACGGGAGGAGGGTCGCCGGCCCTGGGCCGAAGCCCCGTTGCGCGCTCCTGATCGTGTGGCGGTTGTAGCGGCCATAGCGGACCGGCTCCTGATCAATCGCTACGATGGTAGCAATACGAATTCGGATTGCGAGCCAATACGTGGGTTATCGGGATGACCTCACCGCCGGCCGGGTGGCCTTCGCCCACCTGATCCGCGTGTGGCACGGCCGCAACGGCTGGAGCCACCGGGTGCTGCCGGGCCTGGCTGAGGCCCTCGACCTGGGCCGCGTGCACAACTCCCAGCTGTCGATGCTGCGCAACGGCAAGCTCGCGTCCCCCGGGCCCGAGGTGTTCCTGGCCCTGGGCCGGATCAACCAGCTGCTGGCCGATCAGGCCGCCGGCGGCAGCCTCGCCCCCGAGCTGCGCCAGCGCCTGGTGGCCCACCCCGAACTGCTGGCGGCCCTGGAGGCCTCGGCCCTGCCGGTGCAGGCTCCCGACGAGCCGGTGCTGGGGCCCGGTGAGCTGCTGGAGGTGTTCGTGGGCCTGCGCCAGCCGCCGGCGGCCTTTGATCTGCGCATCGCCGACGCCGAGGCCGCCGCTCTCAGTGCCGCCCTGGCCGACCTCCTCTGTGCCGGCCGCCCCTGGCGGCTCTGCCGGGAGCCGGTGCTGGCCGCCTACCCAGTGGCCAAGCGCCAGCGGCGCGAGCGCTTCGCCGAGGTGATGGCCGGCCAGCGCGACTACAGCGCCGCTGAGCTGGATGCGGAACTGCCCGACCTGAGCCTCACCCTGGCGGCCCTGGGGGGCGCCGGGGACAACGGGCTGCAGAGCGATCAGGTGCTCGAACTGCTGCGCCGGCGGGCCCGGGAGCTGGAGGAGCGCGGCTGGGCGGCGGCGCCCCAGAGCGATCTCGGTGCAGCGATTCGGGCCCAGCTGGGGGCGGTGGCGGTGGCCGGTCCGCACCCCGGCGCATGAGCGCCAGCGCCTGGGCCGCCGAGCGGCTGGCCTCCGAACGGCTGGCCGCCGCCGAGGCGGCGATCGCCCCCCTGGCCGCAACCCACACCGCCGCGGTGCAGCCCCGGCTGGAGCGGGTTCTGGCCGCCTTTGCCGCCGAGCGGGTGGGGGTGCAGCACTTCGCCTCGGTGAGCGGCTACGGCCATGGCGACCAGGGCCGGGAGGTGCTGGATCGGGTGTTCGCCCGGGTGCTGCAGGCCGAGGTCGCGGCAGTGCGCCTGCAGTTCGTGAGCGGCACCCACGCCATCGCCGCCGCCCTGTTCGGGGTGCTGCGACCCGGCGATCGGCTGCTGGCCCTCAGCGGCCGCCCCTACGACACCCTCGAGGAGGTGATCGGCCTGCGCGGCAGCGGCCAGGGATCCCTGGCTGAGTTCGGCATCCGCTACGACGAGCTCGACCTGCTGCCCAATGGCGGCCTCGACTGGGACGGCCTGGCCGACGCCCTGGCGCCGCCCACCCGGATGGTGCTGATCCAGCGCAGCCGTGGCTACAGCTGGCGGCCATCGCTGGAGGTGGCCACGATCGGCGCTCTGGTGGAGCGGGTGAAGCGCCTGCAGCCGGGCTGTGTGGTGTTCGTGGACAACTGCTACGGCGAGCTGGTGGAGCCCCGGGAGCCCACCGCCGTGGGGGCCGACCTGATCGCCGGCTCGCTGATCAAGAACCTGGGCGGCACCATCGCCCCCACCGGCGGCTACGTGGCCGGCCGCGCCGAGCTGGTGGAGCAGGCCTGCTGCCGGCTCACCGCCCCGGGCATCGGCAGCGAGGGGGGCACCAGCTTCGATCTCAACCGTCTGCTGTTCCAGGGGCTGTTCCTGGCACCGCAGATGGTGGCCGAGGCGCTGATTTCAGCCGAGCTCACCGCCCAGGTGTTCCGTGACCTGGGCTTCGCCGTGGATCCCCTGCCTGGCGCCGCCCGCAGCGACGTGATCCAGGCCGTGCGGCTGGGTGATCCCGAGCTGCTGAAGGCCGTGTGCCGCGCCTTCCAGGCCGCCTCGCCCATCGGCGCCTACCTCGATCCGGTGCCGGCGCCGATGCCCGGCTACGCCAGCGAGCTGCTGATGGCCGGCGGCACCTTCATCGATGGCAGCACCAGCGAGTTCTCCGCCGACGGGCCGCTGCGCGAGCCCTACGTGCTCTACGTGCAGGGCGGCACCCACCGGGCCCATGCCGCCATCGCCCTGCAACGGGCCCTGACGGCGATCAGCGAATCCCACCGCCTTCCGACAGACTGAGCGGCACCGAATCCGGGCCCGTCTGCCATGGCGCTCAGCTTCCCCAGCGACTGCCGCTACGCCGACAGCCATGAATACGTGCGGCCGGAGGGGGAGCGCGTGCGCCTCGGTCTCAGTGCCTTCGCCGTGGATCAGCTTGGCGACATCGTCTTCGTGGAGCTGCCGGAGGTGGGGGCCGAGCTCAGCTGTGGCCAGACCTTCGGCAGTGTGGAGTCGGTGAAGGCGGTGGAGGATCTTCTGGCGCCCATCAGCGGCGTGGTGGAAGCCCGCAACGAGGCGGTGCTGGCCAACCCCGAGGAGCTGCAGAACGACCCCTATGGCGAGGGCTGGCTGCTGCTGGTGCGTCCCGGAGCGCCCGAGCAGCTCGACGCCCTGATGCCTGCCGACACCTATGCCACCAAGGTGCAGGGCCAGTCATGAACGGGCGGACGGCGATGACCAGGACGGAGTTCAGCGAGCGCCACCTGGGCCCGGGTGCCTCCGAGCAGGCCCGGATGCTGGCCGAGCTGGGGCTGGACAGCCTGGAGCAGCTGGCCGAGCAGGTGGTGCCGGCCGACATCCTGCTGCCCCCCGAGGCCGCCGCCGAGGGCTTGCCCAAGCCCTGCGACGAGGCCCTGGCCCTGGCCGAGCTGGCCGCGATCGCCGCCCGGAATCGGGTGGTGCGATCGCTCATCGGCCAGGGGTACTACGGCACGGCCACCCCGGCGCTGATCCAGCGCCATGTGTTCGAGAACCCTGCCTGGTACACCGCCTATACCCCCTACCAGGCCGAGATCGCCCAGGGCCGCCTCGAGGCCCTGCTCAACTTCCAGACCCTGATCAGCGAGCTCACCGGCCTGCCGATCGCCAACGCCTCCCTGCTCGATGAGGCCACCGCCGCCGCCGAGGCCATGGCCCTGGCCCGGGCGGTCTGCGGGCGGCCCGGCGCCGCCCGCTTCCTGGTGGACCGCCAGGTGTTCCCCCAGACCCTGGCGGTGCTGCAGACCCGGGCTGAGCCCCTCGGCATCAGCCTGGAGCTGGTGGACGCCGAAGGCCTGGCCACCCAGGCTGCCGCCGGCGATGTGCCGGCCCTGAGCGCCGATGCCTTCGGTCTGCTGCTGCAGCTGCCCGGCGACCGCGGCCGGCTCTGGGATCCGGCGCCGCTGCTGGCCGCCGCCGGCGAGGCCGGGCTGATCCGGGCCGTGGCCATCGATCCCCTCGCCCAGGTGCTGCTGGCGCCGGTGGGCGAGCTGGGGGCCGACATCGCCGTGGGCAGCGCCCAGCGCTACGGCGTGCCCATGGGTGGCGGCGGCCCCCATGCGGCCTTTTTCGCCACCCGTGAGGCCTACAAGCGCCAGATCCCCGGCCGCCTGGTGGGGCGCTCCCGCGATGCCGAGGGCCGCCCGGCCCTGCGCCTGGCCCTGCAGACTCGCGAGCAGCACATCCGCCGCGACCGGGCCACCAGCAACATCTGCACCGCCCAGGTGCTGCTGGCGGTGATGGCCGGCTTCTACGCCGTGCACCACGGTCCGGATGGCCTGGCGGCCATCGCCGCCCGCATCGCCCGCCTGCGCCAGGCCCTGGTGGCGGCCCTGGCGGCCCTGGGCCTTGAAAGCGAAGCCGGTCCCGGCTTCGGCACCGTGGTGCTGCCCGCCGCCGATCCCGACGGCCTGCTAGCCGCCGCCCTGGCCGGCGGCTTCAACCTGCGCCGCCACCCGGATGGGGTGGGCATCAGCCTCGATGAGTGCAGCGGCGTGGCCGAGCTGCGCCAGCTGCTGGCGGCCCTGGCGGGAGCGCCGGGTGCCGGCGCCCCTTCAGCCACCGGCGCCCCAGCCGCACCCGTGCCGACCGCCCTGGCCGCCGCCTGGGATGCCCTGGAGCGGGCCCTGGAGCAGCCTGATCAGCTCTGGCAGCAGGCCTGGCAGGGCGGCTCCAGCCCCCTGCCCCGCCGCCAGGGACCCTGGCTGAGCCAGCCGGTGTTCCACCAGCACCGCAGCGAAACCGAACTGCTGCGCTACATCCAGCGCCTGGTGGCCCGCGATTTCTCCCTGGTGCACGGGATGATCCCGCTGGGCAGCTGCACCATGAAGCTCAACGCGGCGGCCGAGCTGCTGCCGGTGAGCTGGCCCGCCTTCGCCCAGCTGCACCCCTTCGCCCCCGCCGACCAGCGGGCCGGCTACGGACGCCTGGCGGCCGAGCTGGAGCAGTGGCTGGCGGCGATCACCGGCTTCGCCGGCGTGTCGCTGCAGCCCAACGCCGGCTCCCAGGGGGAATACGCGGGCCTGCTGGCGATCCGCGCCTGGCACCGCAGCCGCGGCGAGCAGCACCGGGACGTGTGCCTGATCCCCACCAGTGCCCACGGCACCAACCCGGCCAGCGCTGTGATGGCGGGGCTGCGGGTGGTGGCGGTGGCCTGTGACGGGCAGGGCAACGTGGATCTGGCCGATCTGGAGGCCAAGGCCGACGCCCACGCCGGTCGACTGGCAGCCCTGATGGTCACCTACCCCTCCACCCACGGGGTGTTCGAGCCCGCCATCCGCCGCATCTGCGCGCTGGTGCACGAGCGCGGCGGCCAGGTGTACCTCGACGGCGCCAACCTCAACGCCCAGGTGGGGCTGTGCAAACCGGGGCTCTACGGGGCCGATGTCTGCCACCTCAACCTGCACAAGACCTTCTGCATCCCCCATGGCGGCGGCGGACCGGGGGTGGGGCCGATCGCCGTCGCCGCGCACCTGCTGCCCTTCCTGCCCGGGGCCCCCGGCGAGCACGGGGCGGCGGTGGGGCCGGTGGCGGCGGCGTCCCTGGGCAGCGCCTCGATCCTGCCGATCAGCTGGATGTACATCCGCATGATGGGCGGTTCCGGCCTGCGCACCGCCAGCCAGGTGGCCCTGCTGGCCGCCAACCTGATCGCCGAGCGGCTCCAGCCCCACTTTCCGGTGCTCTATCGCGGCAGCGGTGGAGAGGCGGGTCGGGGCCGGGTGGCCCACGAGTGCATCCTCGATCTGCGGCCGCTCAAGCGCAGCTGCGGTCTGGAGGTGGACGACCTGGCCAAGCGCCTCATGGACTACGGCTTCCATGCCCCCACCGTGAGCTGGCCGGTGGCCGGCACGGTGATGGTGGAGCCCACCGAGAGCGAATCCCTGGCGGAACTCAACCGCTTCTGCGCCGCCATGATCGCCATCCGCGCCGAGGCGGCTGCCATCGAGCGGGGCGAGGCCGACTCCCTCGACAACCCTCTCAAGCGTGCTCCCCACACCCTGGCGGCGCTCACCGCCGAGGACTGGGGGCGGCCCTACACCCGGGCGCAGGCCGCCTTCCCGGCGGGGGAGGAGCAGCGGCAGCAGAAGTTCTGGCCGGCGGTGGCCCGGGTCGACAACGCCTATGGCGATCGCAACCTGGTGTGCACCTGCCCGTCAGTGGAGGAGCTGGCGGAGGTCGACTCGGTGGAGGATGGCCGGCCCGCCGCTCAGGCCGATCCGGCCGTGGCCCTGGCCTGAGGGCGATCCGGGGCCATAATGTGCCCGGGCGAACCTGAAATCCTCAGGTTTTCTTTGGTACCTGGCCCTTGCCGTTGCGGTCCCCTTGTGGTGCAACTGCAACGGCCAGCTACTTGTCCGCTTTCCGGTGTGTGGATCATGAACGGCAGTACTTCAGGCGGACCGCCCTCCGGCCGTGATGCCAGCGGCGGCACCAGCTCAGGCACCAGCTCAGGCACCAACGTGGTGCGGGTGCCGTTCGGCGTGCGCCGCGCCCGCCGCAGCCGTCCGGCCCGGCCCGAACGCTGGGCCACCGTGGTGCTGCCCTTCCAGAGCGGCAGCGATCCCACCCCGCCGCCCCAGGCGGCCTGACGCGCCCGCTGGCCTCCTGCCCGCGCCGATCAGTAGTTGGCGCCGCTGCGGCGCTGGTGCACCGCCGTGGTGGCGCTGGCATCCAGCACGGCGCCGCGCTCCACCTGGGCGTAGAGCAGCCAGTGGTCGCCGCACTCCATGCGCTGCTGCACCCTGGCCTCCAGCCAGGCCAGGGCCTCAGGCAGCAACGGCTGGCCGCCGGGGCTGGTCTCCAGCTCCAGGCCGGAAAAGCGATCGGCTCCCGGGGTGAAGGGTTTGAGGAACTGGCGCATCGGCCCGTTCTCCCGGCCGGCCGCCAGCACGTTGAGGGCGAAGCGGTCGCCGATGTGCAGCAGGGTTTCCACCGCCCGCTCCTTGGCTACGGCCACCGTGAAGCCCGGTGGCGTGAAACTGGCCTGGCTGACCCAGCTGGCCACCATGGCGCCGCTGAGGCGGCCCTCGCCCTCCCCCTTCACCGTGGTGAGCACGCACAGCGACCCCAGCACCCGGCCCAGGGCCTGGATCGCCGGTTCGCTGCGGCTCTCCTGCATCCCGCCCGCAGCCGTGCGCCGATCGCTGCGCTTCTGGGCCGTCCGCAGCTGCCGACCGAGGGCGGTGCCCGTTTCCTCGATGGCCTTGAGGCGGGCTGCATCGGGGCTGAACTTCACCTTGATGGGCTCGAAGGCGAACTGGAAGCCGCCATCGCGCAGCTTGCTCTCCAGCAGGTCGAGCGCTTCTCCGCTCCAGCCGAAGCTGCCGAACACCCCCACCGGCTTGGCGCGGTCGCCCTCGGCCAGCACCGTGCCCAGGGCTGAGACGATCGGCGTGGGTGCGTGGCCTCCCAGAGTGGGCGAGCCGATCAGCAGGGCGTCACAGGAGCGGATCACCTCCAGCAGGTGCTCCGGTTCGCTGAACTCGCAGTTGATGCTCTCCACCCGCACGCCGGTGCGCGCCACCCCCTGGGCGAGAGCATCGGCGATGGCGGCGGTGTTGCCGTAGGCGCTGGCGAACAGCAGCGCCACCGACTGGCTGCTGCGTTCGCTGCTCTCGCCCCAGCGCCGGTAGTCGGCCAGCAGGCTGCGCCAGCTCTCGGCGATCGCCGGGCCATGCCCGGGAGCGATGGTGCGGATCTCCAGCTCCTCGAGCCGGTCCACCACCGTCTCCACCTGACGGGCCATGGGGGCCATCAGGCAGTCGTAGAAATAGCGGCGGTCTTCCTCGCTGCTGCTGCGGTTGGTCTCCGCCCAGCGCTCGCTGCAGAGGTGGGCGGCGAAGAACTTGCCGCTCATCAGCAGGCCGGTGGTCTCCTCGAAGGCCAGCAGGGCTCCCGGCCAGCGGGGGGTTGGGGCCGGGATCAGGCGCAGCACATGGCCGCCGCCCAGTTCGCGGCCGGCCTCCTGCTTCACCACATCCAGGGGCGGCAGCGGCGGCGGCTCGCTGGTGGGCGGCTCGTCGGCAGTGCCCGCCTGGGTGGGTTTGCGCTGGCTCCAGAGCTGCTCCAGCAGCCGCGCCCCGGGGTTGGACACCACCAGCATCAGGGCGGGCCAGCGTTCGGCCAGCTGACGCAGCAGGGCCACCCGGTTGGGGTTCACGTGGCCCACCACCACCTTCAGGGCGGCGTCGGCCGGCACCAGGGCCGCCAGCTGCTCCAGGTAGGGCTTGGCGAAGGAGGCCCCCGGCGGGTGCACCAGCACCGGCGGCATCGGGCGCCCGATGCTGCTGCTGCCCGGCAGGAACAGGAAGCTGTTGGCGCTGGTGCCGCGCTCCAGGCCGTACTCCACCTCGAAGCGCAGCCGGGAGGGGCTCAGGCCCCGCAGGCACACCAGCCCCTGATCGATCGGCAGCACCAGCACGCGCCGGTCGCTGGCCACCGCAGCGCTGGCCGCCATCAGTAGTGGTTCCCCACCTTGCGGTGATGCACGGCGGTGTGGGCCTGGGTGTCGGCCACATTGCCCTGCTCCACCACGGCGTAGATGATCCAGTGGTCGGGACCCTCGAGGCGCTGCACCACCCGGCAGCCCAGGAAGGCCAGGGCGTCACCGAGCACCGGTCCGCCGGTGGCCATCCCATCCAGGGTGCTGACGCCGGCGAAGCGGTCGGCGCCGGGCGGGAAGCGGCGCAGGAAATGGCGCAGCAGCTCCTGGTGGTTGTGCTCCCCGAGGATGTTGAGCACGAAGCGGTCATCCACCTGCATCAGCGCCTCGATCGCCCGGTCCTTGGCCACGGCCACGGTGATCCCCGGCGGATCGAAGCTGGCCTGGCTCACCCAGCTGGCCACCATGGCGCCGCTGCGGGCGTCGGGCCCCTCGCCCTGGCGCGCCGTCACCACGTAGAGCCCGCCCGAGAGGCGGCCGAGGGCCTTGTCCAGGTCGCCATCGAGGGCCTTCATGGCGGCGATGGTTCTGGCCTTGGTGAGCAGCTGGCCCAGGTCGGTGCCGGCCTCCTCGCAGCGCTGGTAGTCGCCGGTGTGGGGCACCTGGCGGATGCGCAGGGGCTCGAAGGCGCTCTTCTGGCCCAGGGCCCGCAGCTGGCCGGCCACGGTGTCGATTGGCTGGTCGTTGCCGCCGAAGGCGTCGTAGCAGGCCACCCATTGCTTGGGCTTGAGGGCCGCCAGCAGGGTGCCCACCGAGGCCTGCAGATCGGCGTCGGGTTCGGCCGGCCAGGTGGGCACCACCACCGCCGCCGCCTCACCCACCAGCGCCGAGAGCTCCTGGGTATCGGTGGCGCGCAGGTCCACCAGCTGCACCTGGGCGCCGGCCTTGTCGATGCCGTGGGCGATCGCCTGGCTGAGGCGGTCGCAGAAGCCGTACTGGCTCACGTAGCAAACGGCGACGTAGGTCTCGCCGGCGCTGCGCTCACTGCTCCAGCTGCGGTAGTCGTCGAGCCAGAGGCTCAGGTGGTGGCGCAGCAGCGGGCCATGGCCCACGGCGATGGTGGAGATCTCGGGCAGGGCGTCCATGCGCTTCATCGCCTGCAGCACGCTGCGGGCGTTGGGCCCCATCAGGCACTCGTAGTAGAAGCGGAAATCCGGGGCGATGGCGCCGGGATCCACATCAAAAAGATCCTCGGAGCAGTAATGCAGGCCGAAGGCATCGCAGGTGTAGAGGATGCCGGTGCCGTGATCAAAGGAGAAGATCGTGTCCGGCCAGTGCAGATTGGGAGCGCTCAGAAACGCGAAGCGGTGCCGCACGCCGCTCTCGGGGTTGGTGCCCAGATCCAGCTCCTCGCCGCTCTTCACTGCCCGGCTCCGGAACGGCCGGTGCACCTGGTCTTCGAGAAACTGGATGGCCACCTTGGAGGCCACGATCTCGATCTCCGGGTTGAGCTCCAGCAGGTGGCCGATCAGGCCGGAGTGGTCGGGCTCGGTGTGGCTCACGATCAGGTGATCGATGGCCTTCGGGTCGATCTGCTCCTCCAGCAGCGGCAACCAGGAGCCGGCGAACTTGAGGTGGCTGGTGTCGATCAGGGCGGTGCGCTCCCCCCGCACCAGAAAGCTGTTGTAGGTGGTGCCGTTGCGCAGGCCGAACTCGATGTCGAAGCGGCTGCGGTCCCAGTCGAGTGAGCGAATGGCAGTGGTGTCGGCGGCGATCTCCTGCCGCTGGAGGCTCAGGCGCGGCTCGGCCTGGGGGCCCGTGGTGGAGGCGACGGCGGGGGCTGGGGCCGGCATGGTCCGATCCTCCTGAGACGACGGGGTGCGGGGGTCAGCCTAGGGAGGAGGGTCTGGGCTCAGGCAGCCACCACCAGCTGCTGAAGCGGGCCGCCTGGCCGCAGGGCTGGCCCTGGGCATCGGGCAGGGTCCAGAGGCGGGCGCCGGTGATCTGGAAGCGCCGGCCACCGCTGTCCACGCGGATGCCGCTGTAGTGCTGCAGGGCACCGCCGCCCTGGGCCCGGCGCAGGGCCTGGCCGCGGCTGCCGCGCTCCGCTCGCGGTGCGGTGAGCCGCGAGGGCATCCCCACCAGCTCTCCCCAGCGGCGCCGCCACAGGCCCAGGGCGGCCCGGTTGGCATAGGTGAGCCGCGGGCCGGGGTCTGCCCCGGGGTCCTGGCCGTCGTGGGCGAGCACCACCAGCGGCGCGGCGAATAGGGCCTGGGCCCACTGCAGCGGGCTGGCGTCAGCGGCCAGTCCGGCCACCAGGGGCGTGCCGAAGGCATGGCTGTGGCTCGCGAGGATGCGCTTCGCCAGGGCCACTGTGGGGACCGTGAGCCACGGCGACGGAGCGGGTTCAGGCACTGCCGTTGCCGCCGGCCTGTTCCTGGCCGTTGCCCATGGCCTGGGCCAGGGCCAGGGAGGCCATGTGGCTGCCGTGGGCGCGGATGTGCTCGAGAAACAGCCGGTTGGCCTCGGGGAAGCGGGGCTCCTCGGCCAGGGGCAGCGGGCCGGCCGCATCCAGACCGGTGTCGCCCTCGAGGGCGGGAGTGATCACCACCAGATCCGGATCCAGGGCGGCGCCGTAACGCCACCAGCGGCTGGGATCGGTGATCGCCGCATGCACCGCCGGCGGGGCGGCCTCGGTGGCTGCCGGCTCCTGGCCGCTGGCGCGGGCCTGGCGGGCCTGCCGAGCCAGGGCTCGCCGGCGGCGCTTGGCCAGATCGCCGAGCAGCTGGGCGCG
Source organism: Cyanobium sp. PLM2.Bin73 (assembly GCA_007694915.1). Taxonomy (GTDB): domain Bacteria; phylum Cyanobacteriota; class Cyanobacteriia; order PCC-6307; family Cyanobiaceae; genus NIES-981. The sequence goes on from REEV01000083.1 coordinate 18,832, forward strand.
GGTGCGGCCGCGCAGCTGGAACAGCACGAACGGGTCTTCGCTGAAGCGCTCGCCCATCAGGTAGAAGACGGCGCTGATGTGCTTGCAGGGATTGGCCTTGTCGGGGCAGCTGCACTCGCTGCGCACCTCCTGGAGCTTGAACGGGAACAGCCGCTTGCCGCTGGCGGCAAAGGCCCGCTCGATGTCGGCGGGCATCAGCCCGGCCAGCAGCTGGGCCGACCAGCGAGCCTTCTGGCTGAGGGCGTCGAGCACGTAGCCCCAGTCTTCGTCGCTGAGCACATCGAGCCAGAGCTTCACCTTGTAGGGCTCCTCGTCGCTGCCCTGCACGCGGGCATGCACCCGCCGGCCCTCGAAGCGGATCGAGGTCACGTTGCCGGAGCGGGCGTACTCCCAGGCGCGCTCCAGGCGCTTCTTGAAGCGGTAGGCCTGGATCAGCTCCATCCACTGCTCCACCCACCAGGGCTGCTGGGCCAGACCCTCGTCGCCGAGCTGGGTGCCGATCGGAGTGTTGGTCATGGCTGGGTGCGGGGGGCAGGGGGGGCGGAAGCGGACGCCGGTGGCATGAGGGCCGCGGCGGCCAGGGCCAGCACCACGGCATTGAGCAGGTGCCAGAGGAAATGGCTGCCCACCGGCAGCCACGGACACACCACTTGATCGATGCTGCGCAGCAGCAGCGAGAGGCTGAACACGCCCCCCGCCAGCAGCAGCTGGGGGCGCTGGCGCCGCTGCAGCTCGCGCCAGCCCAGCACCAGCAGCACCACCAGGGTGGGGCCGTAGTAGGCCAGCGATCCGTTCAGCAGCTGGGGCCCGGCTCGGCTGGCCAGGGTGGCCAGCAGGTAGAGCGCCACCAGCAGCAGCGCGGCGGCGGCCCCCAGGGTGGTGCGGCGGCGCAGGTAGAGCCACAGGAACAGCAGCTGGAACAGCAGGATCGGCACCACGTCGGCCAGCAGGGCCCAGGGCGTGGCCAGGGTGTGAAACAGGGTGCTGCCCACGCCGATGGCCACCGCCAGGGTGGCCAGGCCGGCGAGGCCTGGATCACCGCCCAGCCCCAGCCGCCGGGCCCGGGCCTGGATCCACCAGGCCGCGATCAGAAAAGCCGCGTTGGTCACGGCATTCACCGGTTCGGCCAGCAGGCCGGGGCCCAGGCGTTCGCAGTAGTGGTTGAGGGTGGTCATTGGCTCAGGCGTCCGCGTCGCCGAGGGCCACCAGGTCCCGGAGCTGGCCCATGTCCAGCCCCCCCAGCCACTCCTCGCCGGAGCCCACGATCTCCTCGGCCAGCCTCGATTTCTCGCGGATCATGCGGTCGATGCGCTCCTCCACCGAACTGCTGGTGATGAACTTGTGCACGAGCACCCGGTTCTGCTGGCCGATGCGGTAAGCGCGGTCGGTGGCCTGGTTCTCCACCGCCGGGTTCCACCAGCGGTCGATGTGGAACACGTGGCTGGCGCGGGTGAGGTTGAGGCCCACACCGCCGGCCTTGAGCGAGAGCAGGAACAGCTGCGGGCCGCGGGGATCCTCCTGGAAGCGGTCCACCATCGCCTGGCGCTCGCCCTTGCTGGTGTTGCCGTAGAGGAAGGGCACCTCCTGGCGCCAGCGGCGCTGCAGGTGGGCCTTGAGCAGGTGGCCCCACTCGGCGAACTGGGTGAACAGCAGGGCGCGATCGCCCGCCTCGATCACCTCCTCGAGGATCTCCTCCAGGCGCTGGAGCTTGGCGCTGCGGGCGGCGAACTCGCCGCTGCCGTTGCCGGTCAGGGCGGCATCGCTGGATTCGCCCAGGGCCAGGGCCGGGTGGTTGCACACCTGCTTGAGCTTGGTGAGCAGCGCCAGCACCTGGCCGTGCTTCTGGCCCAGCGGCGCGCGGGCGATGGTGTCGAGGCTCTCCTCCACGGTGCGGGTGTAGAGCTTGCGCTGCTCGGGGCTGAGCCCCACCCACTCCTGCAGCTCCACCTTCTCCGGCAGGTCGGAGATGATCGATTTGTCGGTTTTCAGCCGGCGCAGGATGAAGGGGCCCACGCGGGCCTTGAGATCGCGCAGGGAGGCCATGTCGCCATAACGCTCGATCGGCAGCCGGTAGCGCTGGTGGAAGAAGGCCTCATCGCCGAGCACCATCGGGTTGAGGAAGTCCATCAGGGCCCAAAGCTCGCCCACCCGGTTCTCCACCGGCGTACCCGTGAGCGCGATCCGGAAGCGGCTGCCGCGGCTGGCCCTCGAGCCCCTGCCGCCGCCGTTGCCCGCCCGCGCCAGGTCGCGGGCGGCCATCGACTGTTTGGCCTGGGGGTTCTTGATCGCCTGGGCCTCGTCGATCACCAGCCCCTGCCAGTCGATGCTCTCCAGCAGCTCGCTGTCGCGCTGCAGCAGGCCGTAGCTGGTGAGCACCAGATCCACCCCCTTGAGGGCCTTTTTGAGCGCCGCTTCGCTGGCGGCGCGCCGGGGCCCGTAGTGCTCCCGCACACCCAGGTCGGGGGTGAACGCCGCCGCCTCCCGCTTCCAGTTGGTCAGCACCGAGGTGGGGGCCACCAGCAGCACCGGCCGCTTCAGTTCCTCCTCCGCCTTGAGGTGCTGCAGGAAGGCCAGCAGCTGGATCGTCTTGCCCAGGCCCATGTCGTCGGCCAGGCAGGCGCCCTGATCAAAGCGGTGTAGGAAGGCCAGCCAGCCCAGGCCACGCTCCTGATAGGGCCGCAGCTGGCCGGAGAAGCCGGGCGGGGCCGGCAGGGGATCGGGGGCCTTCTGCTGGTGGTATTGCTCCAGCACCGCCTGCAGCCGCGGGCCGGCGGTGAAGGCGTGCACCGGCAGGCGGTGGAAGGTGTCGCCCTCGCTGGCGGTGAGCCGCAGGGCGTCGTCGAGGCTGAGGCCGGGGTCGGCGTTGCAAAAGCGCTCGGCGTTGCGCAGGTCGCTGGGCCGCAGCTCGATCCACACCCCCCGGTGCTGCACCAGCGGGCTGCGCTTGGTCTGCAGCCGCTCCAGCTCGCGCAGGTTGAGGGTGACGCCGCCGATCATGAACTCCCAGCTCCACACCAGGCTTTCGCCGAGGGTGAACCCCCGCGAGCGCTCCGGCAGCTCGGCCGTGACCGCCAGCCCCAGCCGGCTGGCCAGTCCGCCCGAGAGGCTGCCGGGCAGCACCACCCCCACGCCCACGTCCCGCAGCTGGGCGGCGGCGGTGCGCACCAGCACGAAGGCCTCGGCGGGGGTGAGCTGCATGCCCTCGGGGGTGGCCGAATCCAGGCCCCGCTCGATCGGCTCGAACACGCTCAGGGCCCGGCCCAGCCCCTCCAGCAGCAGTTCGCTGGGCTGGGGCACGGCCACCTCCCCGAGCTGGAGGGTGCGGTCGCCCGCATCCCAGGCCGCCGCCGCCGGCAGCCTCAGGCTGGGGTCGGCCTCCGCCTGCAGGCTGAAGCTGAGCTCCCAGAGCTCCTGCCCTTCGGGGGGGGTGAACAGCTCCAGGCAGGCCCGGGCCGGGGCCACCCGCCCCGCCACCGCCTCACGCCAGTGGTGGGTGGCGATGGTGAGGCGCTCCAGCTCCTCCTCATCGAGCCGCAGGCTGCCGTCGCCCTTGCCCAGACCCTTCTGCCAGGCCAGCAGCAGGGGGTCGAGACCCTCCGGCGCGCTCTGGAACCCGGCCCGCAGCTGGCCGTCGAGCAGGGCCGCCAGCAGGCTGGCCACCCGCAGCCGCCCGCTGCCGGGCCGGCGGCAGGCCAGGGCCGGGTCGCCCTCCAGGCCCGCCGCCAGCGCGCAGGTGGCCACCTGGGGGATGCCCATGGCCAGCTCCTCCAGCCGGCGGCGGTCGCCCTCGCGGTTGAGCAGCGGCTGCCAGCGGGCCCGTCCGTCCTCGATCATCGGCAGCCAGCGGCCGCGGGCGATCAGGCTCAGGGCCCAGCGCTGCAGATGGCTCCACCAGCGCAGCTCATCGGCCATCTCCGGGTGACCGGCGGCCAGGGGCAGGCCGCTGAGCCAGTCGGCGGCCCCGGCCGGATCCAGGGCCCAGCCCTCCACCTGCCAGGGCCACCATTGCAGCTGTTTGGGGATCGGCTCGCCTGCCTGCAGGGGCAGGCCGCTCCAGCTGTCGTCGCCGCTGCGCCGTCCCCGGCCGGCCTGGCTGCGGCTGGGCAGGGTGAGGGTGGCGCGGGCCGGCCGCAGGGCCTCACTCCAGAGCTCGTTGTCATCGAGCCAGTCGGCCACCTCGTCGGCGCTCAGGGCCAGGGGATGGGCCGGCGCCTCCCGCTCCGGCTCCACCGGACTGGCCACGCGCCAGGTGTCACCCCACAGGAACAGCCGGCCACCGGGTCCGTCGGGGGGAAACAGCCAGGTGGCGTGCAGCAGGCTCATCCCAGGGTGTTCAGGGCCGGTGGGTGGAGGCCTGGGCGCCGGCGGCCGGGCCGGCGGTGCGCGAGGGCAGGACGCGTTGGGCGACCAGGCGGGCTCCGTGCAGCACCAGGGCGGCGCCGACCAGCGGCAACCAGGTGCGAATCAGCTCCATCATCACAGTCGGCGCGACCGCCATCACGGCGGACGGCAGCGGGCAGTGGGTTGGCCAGTCGGCCAGGGGCGGCAGGCCCAGGCTGTGGATGCCGCACACCGCCCCCACCAGGCCCGCCTGCAGGTGGCTGTCGTCAGGATCCACCCGCTGCAGGTGGAAGGCCAGCAGGCCGTAGAGCAGGCCGCAGCCGCCGGCCCGCAGGGCCGCCTCCAGCCCCAGCGGCAGGCCGAGCAGCAGGGCGGCGACGCCGGCCCCCAGCGCCCAGGCGATCGAGCGCAGGCGCAGCTGCTGGCGGGATGGCGCGGTGGCGGCCTGGCTCACGGTGACGCCCGAGGGGGCAGGGCCTCTGGGGGCGATCATGCTCCCCTGCCGGTCTGCCATGCCGCTCCAGCGCACCCTCCACCTCCACGCCGGCCCCCACAAAACCGCCAGCACCTATCTGCAGGCCCGCCTGCAGGCCAACCGCCGGGCTCTGGAGCGGCTGGGTCTGCGCTACCCCACCCCCTGGCGCGAACACTCCCACCGCCATCTGGCCCGGGCCCTGCGGGCCGGCCGGCGTGAGGTGTTCGATCAGTTGCTACGCCGCCAGGGGCGCTGGAGCGGTGACCTGCTGCTCAGCGCCGAGCACTTCGTGCCCCTGCTGGAGCGGCGCGAGGCCATTGAGCAGTTGCGGCAGGCCGCCGCCACCCACGGCTACCGGTTGCACGTGATCAGCGTGGTGCGGCCCCAGGAGGAGCTGCTCAACTCCTTCTACGCCCACGCCCTGGGCCGGCTCTATGGCAGCCCGGGCTTCCGGGCCTACGTGCGCGCCCAGCTGGCGGGACGGCGGGTGCGCGGCGCCGGCCGGCGCCGCTGGATCCACATGGCCCCCCTGGCGCTGGATTTCGAGCGGCGCTTCGCTCCCCTGCTGGCCGCTGGCGGGGTGCGGGCCTCGTTCCTGCCCTTCCGCCCGCGCCAGGGGGACCTGTATGAGCAGCTGATGGCGACCCTGGATCTGCCCGCCGGCCCCTGGCGGCCGGCGCCGCCGGACCAGGCCAATGAGCAGCTCGGCCGCCGCGGGCTGGGGGTGGCCCTTCTGCTCAATCAGCGCCTCGATGGCCTGCCCCTGCGCCGCAACCGCCTGATCGCCGAGCACGGTCTCAACCGGCTGGTGGAGCGGCTGCGGGAGCGGGCCCGGAAGCGCGGCTGGGTGCAGGAGCGCTTCAGCGGCTGGGAGGCCGGGCTGCTGGAGCGGGTGCGCCAGCGCTACGGCGCCGCCAATGGGCGCTTTGCCGCCCGGGTGTGGGGGCAGCCCTGGGCTGCCTGCTTCGCCGCCGCTGGCCCGGCCGCCACCGGTCCGGCCGACGCAGAGGTCAGCCCAGGCATCCCCGCCCCGGCGGGGATGGTGCTGGATGGCGAGGTGGAGCGGGAGGCCGAGCGGCTGTTCGAGCGCTACCGGCGGGACCTGCCGGCGCCGCTGCGCCGGGCCGCTGAGCGAACATGCCCCTCGAGGGCTTGAACATCCGCGCCATGGCCGCCGCCACCCCCCGCACCGGTCGCTCCCAGGCCGCCCGCCCCCGCAGCGGCGCCGAGATCCGCGCCGCCTTCCTCGACTTCTACGAGCAGCGGGGGCACCAGCGCATGGCCAGCGCCTCCCTGGTGCCGGACGACCCCACGGTGCTGCTCACCATCGCCGGCATGCTGCCCTTCAAGCCGGTGTTTCTGGGCCAGGTGGAGCGGCCGGCGCCCCGGGCCACCAGCAGCCAGAAGTGCATCCGCACCAACGACATCGAGAACGTGGGCCGCACGGCGCGGCACCACACCTTCTTCGAGATGCTCGGCAATTTTTCGTTTGGCGATTACTTCAAGGAGCAGGCGATTCAGTGGGCCTGGGAGCTCTCCACCGAGGTGTTCGGGCTGGATCCACGCCATCTCGTGGTGAGCGTGTTCCGCGACGACGACGAGGCCGAGGCGATCTGGCGCGATGGGGTGGGCGTGAACCCCAAGCGCATCATCCGCATGGATGAGGCCGACAACTTCTGGGCCTCCGGCCCCACCGGCCCCTGCGGCCCCTGCTCGGAGATCTACTACGACTTCAGGCCAGAACTCGGCGACGACGGCATCGATCTGGAGGACGACACGCGCTTCATCGAGTTCTACAACCTGGTGTTCATGCAGTACAACCGCGACGCAGGCGGCAGCCTCACGCCGCTGGCGAGTCGCAACATCGACACTGGCCTGGGCCTGGAGCGCATGGCCCAGATCCTGCAGGGCGTGCCGAACAACTACGAAACCGATCTCATCTATCCCCTGATCGAGACGGCGTCCGCTCTGGCGGGGGTGGACTACCGCGCCCTCGATGCGAAGGGCCAGACGAGCCTGAAGGTGATCGGAGACCACGCCCGTGCCATCACCCAGCTGATCGGCGATGGCGTCACCGCCAGCAATCTCGGCCGCGGCTACATCCTGCGCCGGTTGCTGCGCCGCGTGGTGCGCCACGGCCGTCTGCTGGGCATCGACAAGCCCTTCCTCACGGCGATGGGCGAGGCCTCGATCGTCCTGATGGCCTGGGCCTATCCCCAGCTGCAGGAGCGCCGCGAGGTGATCCTGGCCGAGCTGGCGCGCGAAGAAGCCCGCTTCCTGGACACCCTGGAGCGGGGCGAGAAGCTGCTGGCGGAGGTGCTGGCCAGCAAGCCGCAGCAGATCAGCGGCGCCCAGGCCTTCGAGCTCTACGACACCTATGGCTTCCCCCTGGAGCTCACCGAGGAGATCGCCGAGGAGCACGGCCTCAGCGTCGACGCCGCGGGCTTCGAGGCGGCGATGGAGGAGCAGCGCCAGCGGGCCAAGGCCGCGGCGGTGAGCATCGACCTCACCCTGCAGGAGGCCATTGATCAGGTGGCGGCCAGGGCCGATGCCACCGCCTTCAAGGGCTACGAGGCCCTGGAGCACCCCAGCTGCGTGCTGGCCCTGGTGGTGAACGGCGAGCCGGCCACCCGGGCCAGCGCCGGCGACAGCGTGCAGCTGGTGCTCGATTCCACCCCCTTCTACGGCGAGGGCGGCGGCCAGGTAGGGGATCGGGGTGTGCTGCTCGGTGGCGGCGACCAGACCAGCGTCGATGCCGGCGTGATCGTGAGCATCGAGGGGGTGAGCCGCAACCGCTCGGTGTTCGTGCACAGCGGCCAGATCGAGCGCGGCAGCGTGGCGGTGGGCGACCTGCTCACCGCCCGGGTGGACGCCGCCTGCCGGCGCCGTGCCCAGGCGAATCACACGGCCACCCACCTGCTGCAGGCGGCGCTCAAGCAGGTGGTGGATCCGGGCATCGGCCAGGCGGGTTCGCTGGTGGACTTCGATCGCCTGCGCTTCGACTTCCACTGCCCCCGGGCCGTGACCCCGGCCGAGCTGGAGCAGATCGAGGCCCTGATCAACGGCTGGATCAGCGAGGCCCACATCCTGCAGGTGCAGGAGATGGCGATCGATGCCGCCAGGGCCGCCGGCGCGGTGGCGATGTTCGGCGAGAAGTACGCCGAGGTGGTGCGGGTGGTGGACGTGCCCGGCGTGTCGATGGAGCTCTGCGGCGGCACCCACGTGGCCAACACCGCCGAGATCGGCCTGTTCAAGATCATCAGCGAGAGCGGCGTGGCCGCCGGCATCCGCCGCATTGAGGCGGTGGCCGGCCCGGCGGTGCTGACTTACCTCAACGAGCGCGAGGCGGTGGTGAAGCCCCTGGCCGAGCGCTTCAAGGCCCAGCCCGGCGAGATCGTGGAGCGGGTGAGCCAGCTGGCCGACGAGCTCAAGGCCACCCAGAAGGCCCTGGCGGCGGCCCGCAGCGAGCTGGCGGCAGCCAAGGCCTCAGCGCTGGCGGCCCAGGCGGAGCCGCTTGTGCCGGCCTCGGCTGCCGGTGTCGATGGCGAGCCCTTCCAGCTGTTGGTGGCCCGCCTGGATGGGGTGGATGGGGCCGGCCTGCAGAGCGCCGCCCAGGGCCTGGCGGACCAGCTCGGCGACGGCGCCGCGGTGGTGCTGGGCGGTCTGCCCGATCCAGCCGACCTGGGCAAGGTGGTGCTCGTGGCGGCCTTCGGCAACGGGGTGATCGCTTCCGGGCAGAAAGCGGGCGCCTTCATCGGCGGCATCGCCAAGCTCTGCGGCGGCGGCGGCGGCGGCCGCCCCAACCTGGCCCAGGCCGGTGGGCGCGATGGTGCGGCCCTGGATGGGGCCCTGGAGCAGGCACGGTCAGAGCTGCGTGCCGCTCTCGGCTGACGGTCCGGTCAAGAGGCGCAGAACACCACCTGCAGCTGCAGGCGATCGGTGGGCCGGGCCAGCTCATCGGGATCGAAGGGCGGCACGGCAGCATCGGCCGCCGCCATCGTCCGCATGGGCATCGGCCGCGGCCCCCCCTCCACCACCACCTGGAGCGGCTGGAGCCGGCCCAGCCCGATGGCGTCGGCCATGTCCTGGGCCTGCTCGAGGGCGTCCTGGTAGGCGAGCTGCAGCAGCCGGCGGCGTGTCTCCCGGTTCCCGCCGGCATCGGCGCGGGTGCCCACCGGCGCCAGACGCACCCCGGGCAGGCTGCCCACCTGGCGCACCAGCTGTTGCAGGCGCTGGGGCTGCAGGCGGCCCTGCACCGAGAGGTTGGCCTCCACCAGCGCCGGCCGGCCGCGCTGAGCCGGCCGCGGCCAGGTGGATGGTGAGCTCACCCGCAGCTCCTCCACATCCAGCCCCTGCAGGGCCGTGCGCACCGCCGCCAGGCGCCGCTGCAGCTCCGCCAGGGCCGCTTCGGCCGTGTCTCCCTCGGCCTCCAGGCGCAGGGAGACATCGAGGGCGTCGATGGCACGCTGGATCTCTGCAGTGCCGCGGCTCTCGAGCACGGTGCCGCCGCAGCTGAGCTGCACCTGGGTCTGCCCCAGAGCCGCTCCGCCCAGGGCCAGCGCCAGCAGGGGCGCGGGGAGCAGCAGTCTGGCCAGCACAGATTGAGCCATCGGTTGATCAAGAGCGCCAGGTCCAGCTTGGCCCTTGATGGGATGGCGGTCTCAGCAGGCCTGCAGGTAGGTGGTCTGCCGCAGGCTCGTTTCCAGGTGATCCATCAGCCGGCGGGCGTCACCGATGGCCAGCTGCCCCTGGGCGATCGCCGTTTCACTGGCCATGCGCAGCCGCTCCAGCAGTAGCTGGGGATCGTGCTCCATGGCCTGCAGCACCTCGGCGTTGGTGTCGCCCCGCACCACGTGGTCCACGCGGTAGCCGCCCCCGGGGGCCAGGCGGATGTGCACGGCGTTGGTGCTGCCGAACAGGTTGTGCAGGTTGCCCATCACCTCCTGGTAGGCGCCGGCCAGGAACAGGCCGATCCAGTAGGGCTCGCCGGCGCGCAGAGGGTGGAGCTCCAGCAGGGTCTTCACCTGGCCGCGATCGATGAAGCGGGCCAGTTTGCCGTCGGAATCGCAGGTGAGATCGGCGAAGCTGCCCAGCCGGCTGGGAGCCTCGTCCAGCCGCTGCAGGGGCAGCACCGGAAACAGCTGGTCGATCGCCCAGGTGTCCGGGGCTGAGCGGAACACAGACAGGTTGGCGTAGTAGGTGGCGGCCAGGGCGGCGGGCAGGGCCTGAAGCTCCTGGGGGATCGCCAGACCGGCGGGCAGCCGGGCCAGCCGCTCGGCGATCCCCTGACAGCAGGCCCAGGTGAGCTGTTCGGCCAGGCCCCGCTCCGGCAGGCCCAGGTAGCCCAGGCGGAAGGCGGCCAGGGCGTCGTCCTTGAACTTGAGCGCGTCGTTCCAGGCCTCCTGCAGACGCTCCAGGCCGGCGCCGATGGCCTCGGCGTCATCGGCCGGTATCGCGCTGATCACGGCGTGGGTCTCGCGCAGGTTGCGCAGGATCAGGGCCTCGTCGCTGACGGCGGCCGGCACCGCTCCGGGCAGGCCGCCGCTGCCGAGCACGTCGAACACCAGCACCGAGAAGTGGCTGGCGAGGGCACGCCCGCTCTCGCTCACCAGCGTGGGCACGGCCACGTCGGCGCCGTCGCAGCACTCCCGCACGGTGGCCACCACGTCGTTGGCGTAGTTCTGCAGGGAGTAGTTCTTGGAGGCGGCTGTGGCGGTGCGGCTGCCGTCGTAGTCGATGCCCAGGCCGCCGCCCACATCCAGATAGCCCATCGGTGCCCCCAGGCGGGTGAGCTCGGCGTAGATCTGCCCGGCCTCCTGCAGGGCGTCCTTGAGCACGGCGATGTCGTTGATCTGACTGCCGATGTGGAAGTGCAGCAGCCGCAGTTCGCCCAGCAGACCGGCCTCCCGCAGCGCCTCCACCGTGGCCAGCAGGTCGGGCACTGACAGGCCGAACTTGGCCTTCTCGCCCACCGAGCTGCCCCAGCGGCCGGTGCTGCGGGTGGCCAGCTTGGCGCGGATGCCGATCAGCGGTGCGGCCCCCAGGGCGTGGCTGGCGGCGATGATCCGCTCCACCTCATCGGACTGCTCGATCACCACCACTGGCTGGCGGCCGAGGCGCCGGGCCAGGATCGCCGTTTCGATGTAGCGCTGGTCCTTGTAGCCGTTGCAGATCAGCAGCGCCTGGGGGTCGTCCACCAGGGAGAGGGCGATCAGCAGTTCGGCCTTGCTGCCTGCCTCCAGGCCGAAGTGCCAGCGCCGCCCGCTCTCCACCAGCTGCTCCACCACGTGGCGCTGCTGGTTGCACTTCACTGGGAACACGCCCTGGTAACGGCCGGCGTAGCCGTACTGGGCGATCGCCCGCTCGAAGGCGCCGTGCAGCCGCTCCAGCCGGTCTTCGAGGATGTCGTCGAAGCGGATCAGCAGCGGCAGGCCGAGGTTGCGGCCCTGCAGTTCGTCCACCAGTTCCACCAGGTCGAGGGAGCCGCCCCGGTCGCCGCGGGGCTGCACCATCACATGGCCGCTCTCGCTTACCGAAAAGTAGGGATCGCCCCAGCGATCGAGGCCGTAGAGGGCGGCGCCATCGGCAGCGCTCCAGCCGGTGGCGGCTGCGCTCGACTGGCCGGCCTGCTGCCGGTCGGTGGCGGTGAGCGTGGCGCGGGTGGGATCGGCGAGCACCATGGAAGCGGGGGCGAGGTGGCCGATCGGTTCGGGTGCTGTGAATGTAGGGGGATCAGCTAGGGGGATCAGCGATGGCCTGATTCCACCGTTCGACCAGGGTCAGGGGTCAGAAATCCCCATCCCTGCGGTTGCCGCCCTGGGGAGGCCTGTGCTTGCCAACCGGCAGGGCCGCCGCACACGATGGCGCCATCCCTCTCCCGGCCCCCATGACTGCTGAACGCACCTTCATCGCCATCAAGCCCGACGGCGTGCAGCGGGGGCTGGTGGGCGAGATTCTGGGGCGCTTCGAGCGCAAGGGCTTCAAGCTGGTGGGTCTCAAGCAGCTCACCCCCAGCCGCGAGCTGGCTGAGCAGCACTACGGCGTGCACCGGGAGCGCCCCTTCTTCGCCGGCCTGGTGGAGTTCATCACCTCCGGCCCGGTGGTGGCGATGGTGTGGGAGGGCGACGGGGTGATCGCCAGCGCCCGCAAGCTGATCGGTGCGACCAAGCCCCTGGAGGCCGAGCCCGGCACCATCCGCGGCGATCTGGCGGTGAACATCGGCCGCAACGTGATCCACGGCTCCGACGCCCCTGAAACCGCCGCATTCGAGATCGGCCTCTGGTTCCAGCCCTCCGAGCTGAGCGACTGGAGCCCCGCCGATCAGGTGTGGCGTGTCGAGGGCTGAAATCGATCCCAGCGAAAGGCCCGCAGCAGATCCCCCATGCCGGCGTCGGCCTGGCCGGCGCCCACCAGCTCCCGGCTGATCAGTTCTGCCGTGATCGCCGCCAGCAGCACGCCGTTGCGGTAGTGGCCGGTGGCCAGCCACAGCCCCTCGATCGCCGAGGGGCCCAGCAGCGGGGCCTGATCGGGCGTTCCCGGCCGGAACCCCCACCAGCGCTCCATCGGCGGCCAGTGGGCGGCGGCGGGCAGCAGGGTCTCGATGCCCTCCTCCAGCTGACGCTGGCCCTGGGGGGTGAGGCCATCGCCGAAGCCCGCCTCGGGCTCACTGGTGGCCCCAACCACCAGCAGGCCGTCCCGGCGCGGCACCAGGTAGGTGCCGGGTCCGAACACCACCCGCCGCAGGGCCTCCCGGGGGCCCTGCAGCGACAGCATCTGCCCCTTGATCGGCACCACCGGGAGGTTGGGCAGAAGCCGCGCGCTCCAGGCACCGCCGCTGAGCACCGCCCGCCGGCTGGCGATGCGCTGCTCCTGCCCCTGCACCGTGAGCGTCCACACCCCGTCCAGCCGGCCGGCCGCGGTGTCGAGCCCCAGCACCTCCGTGCCTTCGTGGAAGCGCACGCCCAGGGCGGTGCAGGCCCGCTCCAGGGCCCGCATCAGCCGCCGGCGGTTGTCGATCTGGCCGTCCTGGAGAAACAGCACCCCGGCCCGCCAGCGGGGGCCGATGCCGACCACCTCCCGCTCCAGGCCGGCGCGATCAAGGGGAATGCCGTGGCCGGTGGTGGGGTAGGCATCCCGCTCCGCCGCCGTGGCGAAGGGCACCACGATGCCGCAGCGCCAGAGCCCGCAGGAGAGCCCGGCATCGGCCTCGATGTCGGCCACCCAGCCCGGGATGCGCTCCAGACTTCGCCGCCCCAGCTCGAGCAGGGGTCCCTCCAGCCCCTCGGCATGGGGGGCCAGCATGCCGGCAGCCACGAACCCGGCCGCCTCGCTGCGCCGCCGGCTCAGCACCAGCACCCGTTCGCCGCGGCGCGCCAGGGCATGGGCCGTGGCCAGGCCCAGCAGACCACCGCCGAGCACCAGCACCGGCTCGCCCCCCGCTGCCGCCATGGCCTCCACCTGTCGGATTGGTTCGTCCAGCATCTCCGAGCGATTGCTGCTGGCACTCACATTGCTGATCTGCCGCACTGCCGCTCCATAGGATCGGCCCATCGACCGCGCGACAGGGATGGCAGGGCAGGCAGCTGGGCAAGGCGACTGGGAGGCCGTGATCGGCCTGGAGACCCACGTGCAGCTGGACACCGCCAGCAAGATCTTCACTTGCGCTTCCACCACCTTCGGCGACGACCCCAACACCCACATCGATCCTGTGGTGTGCGGTCTGCCGGGCACCCTGCCGGTGCTGAATCAGAAGGTGCTGGAGTATGCGGTGAAGGCGGCGATGGCGCTCAACCTGCAGATTGCCAAGCACAGCAAGTTTGACCGCAAGCAATATTTCTACCCCGACCTGCCCAAGAACTACCAGATCTCCCAGTACGACGAACCGATCGCGGAAGACGGCTGGATCGAGGTGGAGGTGGCCGAAAAGGGCAAGGAGACCTACACCAAAACGATCGGCATCGAACGCCTGCACATGGAGGAGGACGCCGGCAAACTCGTGCACGCCGGCAGCGACCGCCTGGCCGGCTCCACCCATTCGCTGGTGGACTACAACCGCGCCGGCGTGGCCCTGGCGGAGATTGTCAGCAAGCCGGATCTGCGCACCGGCCGCGAAGCCGCTGAATACGCCGCTGAGATCCGCAGGATCATGCGCTATCTGGGCGTGAGCGACGGCAACATGCAGGAGGGTTCGCTGCGCTGTGATGTGAACATCTCGGTGCGGCGCGGCCCCGAGGCCCCCTTCGGCACGAAGGTGGAAATCAAGAACATGAACTCGTTCTCCGCCATCCAGAAGGCGATCGATTACGAGATCCAGCGTCAGATCAAGGCCTACGAGGCCGGTGAGCCGGTGGTGCAGGAAACTCGTCTCTGGGACGAGGGTAAGCAGCTCACCAAGAGCATGCGTTCAAAAGAAGGCGCCAGCGACTACCGCTACTTCCCCGATCCCGATCTCGGTCCGATCGAGGTGGGCGCCACGCTGCGCGAGGGCTGGCGGGCCGAGCTGCCGGAGCTGCCGGCCGCCAAGCGCCACCGCTATGCCGAGCAGCTGGGCCTTTCCCAGTACGACGCCCGCGTGCTCACCGACGAACGGCCGATGGCCGACTACTTCGAGGCCGTGGTGGCCGCCGGTGCCGACCCCAAGGCGGCGGCCAACTGGATCAGCGGCGACATCGCCGCCCATGTGAACGCCAACCGGCTCTCCTACGCCGAGCTGCCCTTCCGGCCCGAGCAGCTGGCGGAGATGGTGGGGATGATCGAGGGCGGCGTGATCAGCGGCAAGATCGCCAAGGAGATCCTGCCAGAACTGCTGGAGCAGGGCGGCTCCCCGAAGGCGCTCGTGGACGAGCGCAGCCTGGGCATGATCAGCGACCCCGCGGCGATCACGGCGATTGTGGAGGAGCTGCTGGCCGCCCATCCTGAGGAGGTGGAGGCCTTCCGCGGCGGCAAGACCAAGCTGCAGGGCTTCTTCGTGGGTCAGCTGATGAAGCGCACGGGCGGCAAGGCCGACCCCAAACTCGCCAACCAGATCCTCAACCAGAAGCTCAAGAGTTGAGTTCTGAGCTGGATTCAGCCGGGTTGGATTCAGGCCACCGCGTTCGTCATGGCCGCGGCGGCCGTGGTCGGCAACGACTCCTTGCAGACCCTGGGCACATTTCTCAGCAGCAACCGCGGGCGCACGCCGTTGCCGGCTCAGATGGCGTTCCTGCTGGGGCTTACGGCCGTGGTGCTGGGCCTGGGCTGGTGGCTCAACGGTGGGGATCCGGCCTGGGGTCGGCTGGCCCAGTTCCCCCTCCCGGACGCCATCGGCTGGATCGACCTGCTGCCTCCCCTGGCGGTGCTGCTGCTCACCCGCTGGGGCGCGCCGGTGAGCACCTCGGTGCTGTTGCTCACGGCCATCGCCCCCGCCAACGCGGGTCCGGTGCTGCTCCGTTCGCTGATCGGCTACGGCCTGGCGTTCGCTACCGCGCTGCTGCTCTACGGGGCTGTGCTGTGGCTGCTGGAGCGGCCGTTGCTTGACGCTCAGCACAGCGGCGAGCCGGAGCCAGAACTGACTGGCGTCGCTGCTGCGGGCCTCGAGCCAGGCGACGCAGCGGATGCGCCCCGGTGGCTGGTGCTGCAGTGGCTGTCCACCGCCTGGCTGTGGAGTCAGTGGCTGGTGCACGACCTGGCAAACATTTTCATTCTGCTGCCCCGCCAGCTCCAGGCCTGGCAGCTGGGACTCTCGGCCGCCGCGCTCGGCGGCGGCCTGTGCGCCCTGGTGGCCTGGGGCGGGGGGCCGATCCAGCGGATGGTGCAGGACAAGGTGAACACCAGTCATCTGCGCTCCGCCACCCTGATCGATCTGCTGTTCGGGGCCCTGCTGCTGGCCCTGGCCCGGTTCAGCCCCACGCCCCTGAGCACCACCTGGGTGTTTCTGGGCCTGCTGGCCGGCCGCGAGCTGGGCCTGCTGCTGCGCCTTCGGCACCGACCGGCGCTGGAGGTGGGGGCGGTGCTGGTCGGCGACCTGGGGAAGGCCTCGCTGGCACTGGCGCTGAGCCTGGCGGTGGCGCTGCTGATCCAGCCCCTCAAGGCGCTTTAGCCGGACCGAATGAACCCTGCCCCAGTCTCCGGTCCCTCAGCGCCCGCTCCACCTCCACCGCCAGCCGATCCGGCCCGCCCCTGTTGTCGATCACCCAATCGACCAGGGGGCGCTTACGAGCGAGGGGCCACTGGGCGGCGATGCGGGCACGGGCCTCGCTGTCGCTGAGGCCATCGCGCACCACCAGCCGTTGCAGCTGCTGGGCTTCATCGCAGTCCACCAGCCATACCTCGCTGCACAGCGATTCCAGCTCGGCCTCGAACAGCAGCGGAATCATCAGCACCACCACCGGCGCCGCGGCCAGCCGCTGCAGCTCCGTGGCAAACCGCTCCCGCACCAACGGATGCACCAAACGCTCCAGCCACTGGCGTTCAACGGCATCGGCGAACACAATCCGTCCCAGGGCCGCCCGATCAAGGGCGGGAGGCGCCATGTCGGCACCATCGCCCGGGCCCGGGGTCGCCCGCACCGGTTCCCCGTAGCGCTCCAGCACCTCCAGCGCCCCCGCGCTGCCCGCGGCCAGGGCCTCGCGGGCGTACGCATCGGCATCCAGCACCGGCAAGCCCCGGGCCGCCACCAGTGCCCCCACGCTGCTCTTCCCCGAGGCGATGCCGCCGGTGAGGCCAATGCGGCGCTGGCGGCCGGTCCAGCGGGGGCGGTTGAGGCGCTCCAGCATGGCGGGCGGCCCCAGCTGCTCGAGCCTGAAGCTGCTGCCGTAGCTGGGGGTGGGACGCTCCGAGTAGAAGCGGCTTCCCTGCGGCGGCCTCAGCCGCTGCCAGCGGTTCAGCAGCAGGCTGCGCAGCCGCAGGCCAGACCGCACCAGGGTGCGCAGCACTCCGGAGGCTGCGGGCCAGCCCAGCGGCATCGCCAGCTCCGGCTCGACCACCGCCTGCAGCAGACCCCGCACGGCAGGCCGCAGCGGCTCGGGCCAGTCCGAAAGCAGCATCGCCAGCGTGGCGTCAGCCACGCGCCGGTTGCTGGCGGCCGGCCGGAAGAGCTCCCGCTCCACCCGCGCGTTGAGGGCCAGCAGGCCGTCCAGGCTGGCGGGAATGGCGCCGATCCCCATGCGCCCACCCACATGGCGCCAGAAGCGGAACAGCGCCTGCCGCTCCTCGGGCCGCAGGGGCCGCCAGCCGTAGCGCTCCAGCCAGCGGATCGGCTCGGCCACGAAGGTGCTGAGCACGTAGAGGAAGTCGTCGTTGGTGATTGCGTAGGCGCCGTGGATGCGGTTCATGCGGCTGATCACCGCCGCACCGGCCGGGCTGTCGGGGCTGTGGCGCAGCAGTTCCGCCACCATCAGGCCGGTGTCGTCGTAGCGCTTGCGCGGCCGCTGCTGGAATTCCCCCGTGCGGCTGAGCAGCCCGGAGATCGAGGGCAGGCAGAAGGTCTTGAGCAGGGCCAGCTCCAGGGAGCGGGTGATGTCCCAGGGGAACAGCACGCCGGCCAGCCGCTTGCAGATCGCCACAGCCTCGGCATCGAGCTCGGCATCGAGCTCGGCATCGAGTCCTCCCTCCAGATCGGCCCCTCCCCCCAGAGCGCCGCGAGCATCCATCGGTTGGTCCACTGCCCCTGTCGCTGCAGGTTCAGTCTGCGCAGCGGCGGCCCAGGCAGGTCTGGGATTCAGGATGGCCCCAGTGGCGGCCCCGCATTGACCCACCCCTGGCACCCGATCCCCGGTGGCATCACCGCCCCGGCCGGCTTCCGGGCCGCGGCCGTCACCGCCGGCCTCAAGCCCTCCGGCAATCCCGATCTGGTCCTGCTGCTGGCCCCCGAGGGCGCCGTGTGCGCCGGCACCTTCACCACGTCGCTGGTGCGGGCCGCCTGCGTGGACCTCTGCGCCGAGCGCCTGGCGGTCAGTGGCGGCCACGCCCGGGCGGTGCTGATCAATTCGGGCCAGGCCAACGCCTGCACAGGTGAGCGGGGCCTGGCCGACAGCCTGCGCGCCACCGCGGCCACGGCAGGGCGCCTGGGCCTGCGCCCCGAGGAGGTGCTGATCTGCTCCACCGGCGTGATCGGCGTGCCGATCCCCATGGACCGCCTGGAGGCCGGCCTCGATCCCCTGGTGGCGGCCCTCAGCCCCCACGCCGGCCCGGCGGCAGCCCGGGCGATCCTCACCACCGATCTGGTGGACAAACAGATCGCCCTGGAGGCCTCCCTCCGCGGCCGCACGGTGCGCATCGGCGGCATGGCCAAGGGGTCGGGGATGATTCACCCGGCCATGGCCACGATGCTGGGCTATCTGAGCTGCGATGCCGGCGTGCCGGCTGAGCTCTGGCAGGCGATGGTGAAGCGGGCGGTGGAGCGTTCCTTCAACGCGATCACGGTGGACGGCGACACCAGCACCAACGACACGTTGCTGGCCTTTGCCGCCGGCGACTCCCTGCCCCCGGAGCACCTCGAGGCGTTGGAGGCCGGCCTGACGGAGGCGCTGCAGCACCTGGCGCGCGCCATCGCCCGCGACGGTGAGGGCGCCACCTGCCTGATCGAGGTGCAGGTGGAGGGTGCGGCCGATGGGGCCGGCGCCCGCGCCATCGCCCGCACCGTGTGCGGTTCGTCGCTGGTCAAGTGCGCCGTGCACGGCCGCGACCCCAACTGGGGCCGGATCGTGGCCGCCGCCGGCCGGGCGGGTGTGGGCTTTCACGCCACTGCCGTGGCCCTGTGGCTGGGAGACCACCAGCTGATGGCCGCTGGCGAGCCGCTGGCCTTCGACCGGCCGGCCGCCTCCGCCTACCTGCGCGAGCGCGCCGCCGGCTCCTACCTGGGCGGCAGCGGCCCGGGCGGTGACACCGTGCTGATCCGCCTGCGGGTGGGCGACGGTCCCGGCCGCGGCGTGGCCTGGGGCTGCGACCTCTCTGATCAGTACGTGCGCATCAACGCCGACTACACCACCTAATCTCCCCCGATGGTGAATCCAGCCCCGGTTCGCTCGTCTCGGCACCTGGTGTCCCAACCCTGGACGGTCCCCCTGATTGCGGGCCTGTGTTTTGGGCTCGGCTATGGCGTGGTGCAGCGGCTGATGAAGCTGGAACTGCCCCAGCAGGGACAGCTGGTGGAGTCGTTCCGCATGAAGGAGTTTCCCGGCACCACCCTGGAGAGCCTGCGGCTGAAGGTGGGTGAGCAACCCCGCTCGATCCGTGGCGACCTCGGCGCCCTGGAGCAGGAGGAGCAGCAGCGCAAGGCCGAGACCGAGCGGCGCCAGCGGGAGCAGGAGCTGGAGGCCGAGCGGCAGCGCGAGCGGCTGGCGCCACCCCTCAGCCGCGAGCTGGAGCCTGCCCCCGCCCCACTGCCGCGCCCCGCCCCGGCACCAGCTCCCCCGCCCGCCGCCGACCCCCTGCCGCCCCTGGATCCCCCCATCACGCCACCGTTCGAGCCGCTCACTCCCTGAAGCCTCCATCTGCCACAGTTCCCCCAGCTGCGGCCGGCCGCCATGCCCGCTCCCCAGACCCTGATGCAGGCGGTGGTCGCCCGGCTGGGTGCCCGCCTCGGCAGTGGTCTGCTGGATGCGGCCGCCAATGCCGCCGTGGTGCTCCAGGACGCACCGGAGCAGGTGCGCCGCGAGCTGCGGCTGTTCTGGGATGAGGTGGAGCGGGAGGCCCAGCGGCTGGAGCGCGACGCGGCCCAGCCCTCCCCAACGGCCGGCGCGGCCAGAGCCGGGTCGAGGGCTGATGAGGCTGGCTCGGCGGTGGTCTCAGCCGCCGACGTGCAGGGCCGCATCGATGGGCTGAGGGCCCAGGTGGCCGGGTTCAGCCGTCGCCTCGACCAGGTGCCGTGATCGCCCGCCCTCTGTTCTGGCGCCCCCTGCGGATCTGGTGGCTGGCCCTGCGCCTGACCCTGGGACTGTGGTGGGACGGCCAGAGCTGGACCTATCCCGGCGGCCCCACCCCCGAGCGCCGCTCCCGGCGGGCCCGCCGGCGCTCGCGCTGGCTCACCACCGAGTTCCTGGCCCTGGGGTCGGCCTTCATCAAACTGGGTCAGCTGCTCTCAGCCCGGCCCGATGTGTTGCCCGCCGAGCTGGTGGAGGAACTGGCCCTGCTGCAGGACAGCGTGCCCGCCTTCCCCTTCGCCGTGGTGCAGGAACTGCTGGAGGCGGAACTGGGGGAACGCTGCGCCGAGATCATCGATCTCGAACCCAGCCCCCTGGGGTCGGCCAGCCTGGCCCAGGTGCACCGCGCCAGCCTGCGCAGCGGTCGCCAGGTGGTGCTCAAGGTGCAGCGGCCGGGGCTGGAGCATCTCTTCCGCCTGGATCTTGAGGTTTTGCAGCAGGTGGCGGCCCTGGTGCAGCGGCATCCCCGCTGGGGCCAGGGCCGCGACTGGATCGGCATCGCCAAGGAATGCCGGCGGGTGCTGCTGCGGGAGCTCGACTTCCGCCTCGAGGCCGAACACGCCGCCCGTTTCCGCCAGCAGTTTCTCGACGACCCCGGCATCCGCATCCCGGCGGTGATCTGGGAGCTCAGTGCCCGCCGGGTGCTCTGCCTCGACTACGTGCCGGGCATCAAGGTGACCGACCGCCAGGGCCTGCTGGAGAGCGGCATCGATCCGGCGGCGGTGGCTGAGAAGGGAGCCGCCAGCTACCTGCAGCAGCTGGTGCGCTTCGGCTTCTTCCACGCCGATCCCCACCCCGGCAACCTGGCGGTGGCCCCCGATGGTGCCCTCATCTACTACGACTTCGGGATGATGGGCCAGATCTCGGCGCGGCTGCGCTCGCGCCTGGGCCGGATGGTGCGGGCCGCCGCCGGCCGCGATGCCGGTGGCCTGGTGCAGGAGCTGCAGGCCGCCGGGGTGATCGCGGCGGGGGTGGATCCCGGACCGGTGCGGCGTCTGGTGCGGGTGATGCTCACCGAGGCCCTGACGCCGCCGTTTTCGGCCAACGTGATCAGCAAGCTCTCCGGAGATCTCAACGCGTTGGTGTACGGCCAGCCGTTTCGGGTGCCTCCGGAGCTGATCTTCGTGATGCGGGCCCTGTCCACCTTCGAGGGGGTGGGCCGCAGCCTCGATCCCGGCTTTAGCCTGGTATCGATCGCCCGCCCCTACCTGCTTCCCCTGATGACCTCAAGCGGCGGACCCGGTGGCGTTGGCGGAGGGCCGGGCGGCTCCGATCTCTTCGGCGAGCTCTCCCGCCAGGCCGCCGAGGTGGGCAGCCGCGCCTTGGGCATTCCGAGGCGTCTCGATGAGAGCCTGCTGCGCATCGAGCAGGGGGATTTGCAGGTGCAGATCCGTGCCGGTGAAACCGACCGCCTGCTGCGCCGTCTGGCCCTGGCCCAGCAGAGTGCCGGCCAGTCGATGCTGCTGGCCGGTCTGGCGGTGGCGGCCGCCTTGCTGGCCAGCAGTGAGCGGCCCGCCCTGGTGGCGGTCCCCCTGGTGCTGGGGGTGCCGGTGGGGCTGAGCTGGCTGAAGCTGCAGGGCCGCCTCAAGCGCGACGGCCGCCTCGATCAGCTGCCGGGGGTGGGCGGTTAAGTCAGGCGGCCGTTGGGGCTGAGCTGATCAATCACCTTGGGCAGGCTCTGGGCTATCAGGGCGGAGGCCTGCCTGGGGTCGACCCCGAGCTTCTGGGCCAGGTCCTGGATCCTGCTGTTGCCGAGCACTGCGGCAATCTGGTCTGCCGAGACCTGCTTGTTGTCACCGGTGCCCACCCAGCTGGCGAAAGCCTCGGACAACTGACCCTTCTGAAGGGTGGCGGCGATGCCCTCCACCCCGCCGAAACCCTGGATCAGCTGGTTGACCACCGGAGCCTTGTCTCCGGCAACGGCGGAAACAACAGAATTGACAAGGGAATTGAGCATCGCTGGGATCCGATTCGGATCCAGCCTGCTCAGGCTGCAGCGAGCCCACAACGCCTTGTTACATCCATCACCCTTCTGGCTGGATCTGTGGGGTATTGAAAAGCCCTCTGGCTCGCGATCAGCGGCAGCGGCGGACACGGCCCGGATGGCCAGTTCGTTCTCGGCGCGCTCCTGCTGGTTGTACTTGGCCACCCGCTTGGAGCAGCTGAGGGAAGTCGTTCTCACGCTGCACCAAAGTGATTGCGCTCTGCGGACTTTTCCGTCGGCGTCTCCCTGGTGATGGACAAGGCCCTCCACTTGGCAACCCTCTGCGAAAATCGGTGCGTCTGGCACGCTCTTGCTCTGTGACCCGACCTCCTTTCCCCGCGGCGCGCCAGGAGGTGGAGAGCTTGCAGGCCTACAGCGCCCCCCTGGAGGGCCGGCGGGGCCTGCTGCGGCTCGACTTCAACGAGAACACCATCGGCCCCAGCCCGAAGGTGGTGGAGGCGCTGCGGGCGATCCCGGCCGATCACCTCGCCATCTATCCCGAATACGACGGCCTGCGCGAGGCGGTGGTGGCCAACCTCAGCCAAGCGGGATTGGCCCATCCCCTCGGCCCCGACCAGATCGGCCTGTTCAACGGCGTCGACGCCGCCATCCACGCCATCTTCCACGCCTACGGCGAGCGCGGTGACACCCTGCTCAGCACCAGTCCCACCTTTGGCTATTACACCCCCTGCGCTCACATGCAGGGCATGGCCATCGAGGCCATCCCCTACGAGGGCCCCGGGTTCGCCTTTCCGCTGGCGGCGATCCGCCGGGTGCTGCTCGATGAGCCCTGTCCGCGGCTGCTGCTGATCTGCAACCCCAACAACCCCACCGGCACTCGCCTGGCGCCGCAGCCGATCCTGGAGCTGGCGGCCGCCGCGCCGCGCACCCTGGTGGTGGTGGACGAGCTCTACGAAGCCTTCGCCGGCGACAGCGTGCTGCCGCTGGCCGACTTCGCCGCCACGCCCAACCTGGTGGTGCTGCGCTCCCTGGCCAAGACGGCCGGGCTGGCGGGCCTGCGCATCGGGTTCGCCATGGGCGCCGCTCCGGTGATCGACCGCATCGGCCGTGTCACCGGGCCTTACGACATCAACAGCCTTGCGGTGACGGCCGCCCACGCCGCCCTGGCCGACCAGCCCTACACCGACGCCTACGTGGCCGAGGTGCTGCGGGCCCGGGCCTGGCTGCTGGCCCAGCTCCAGGCCGCCGGCGTACGCCACCATGCCGCCGGCGGCAACTACCTGCTGATCTGGCCCCAGGCCCCGGCTGCCGAGGTGGACCAGCGTCTGCGCCAGGCCGGCATCCTGGTGCGCTCGATGGCCGGCAAGCCCCTGATCGAGGGCTCCCTGCGGGTGAGCCTGGGCACCACGGAGCAGATGCAGCGGTTCTGGCAGGCCTACCAGGCAGCCGACCCCTCGACGACACCGTGATCAGCGCCGCGCCCTGATCACCGCAGCACCTTGATCGTGGGCCCTTCGCCCAGGCTGGTCGAGAGGTTGACGGTGCGGCCGGGGCGCTGCACCGCTGCGCCAGCCATGGACTGCAGGAAGGGCTCCACGCTGCCCTGATCGCAGCCGGGGGGCACGGGGCCGCTCACGTACTGCACCGGAATCACCACCCGCGGGCGCAGCTCCCGTACCACCTCGGCCGCCTCGCTGCCATCAAACACCTTGGCGCCGCCGCCCACCCCCAGGATCAGCACGTCCGGGCGGCCGAGCAGCACCTTGTCGGCGGGGCTCAGGGGGCCGGCGGTGCCGCCCATGTGCACGAAGCTCAGGCCCCCCTGCTGCCAGCGCCAGAGGGTGGCCCGGCCGAAGCGTCGTCCGCCCACGCGATCCCGGGGGGTGCTGATGCCCTCGATGCGCAGGCCGCCCACCTGGAAGCTGCCGGGATCGGCCAGGAACCGTCCCGTGGCCACCGGGGCCCCCTCATCCAGCAGGCGGCTGCTGGCCAGGATCACCGTGGCGTTCACCCGCGGCTCGCTCAGGCCGGCGGCGCAGCCCACCGCCCGGAAGGGATTGAGCAGCACCCGGGACCCGCCCCCCTGGATCAGCAGGGCGCTGTGGCCGTAGCTGGTGATCGACACGCTGGCCGCTGCCGCCGCCGGCAGCAGGGCGGCCTGCAGGGTGACGGCCGGCAGCGCCAGGGCCGTGGCGGCAAGGGTAGGCAGCAGTCGCATCGGCGCAGCCCATCAGGGCAGCCAGCAGGGTCGCGACGCTACTGCAGGTGTCGGGGCCAACCCTCGCCGGGGGGACGCTCGGGCGGCTGCCTGCGGCTCAGGGGGCCGGCTGCCCTTCCGCCTGGCGCAGGAAGTTGGCCAGGAGCTCGTGGCCGGCCTCGGTGAGCACGCTCTCGGGGTGGAACTGCACCCCCTCGATGTGGGGGTACTGGCGGTGGCGCAGGCCCATGATCGTGCCGTCCTCCAGCCAGGCGGTGATCTCCAGGCATGCAGGCAGGGTGTCGCGCTCGGCGACCAGGCTGTGGTAGCGGGTGGCGGTGAGCGGGCAGGGCAGCCCCGCGAACACCCCCTGGTTGTCGTGCAGCACCGGCGAGGTCTTGCCGTGCATCAGCTCCGGTGCCCGCACCACCTGGCCGCCGTACACCTGGGCGATCGCCTGGTGGCCCAGGCACACCCCCAGGGTGGGCACGCTGGGGCTGAGCTCCCGCAGCACCTCCAGGCACACCCCCGACTGGTTGGGGTCGCCGGGGCCCGGTGAGATCAGGATCGCGGCTGGCTGCAGCGCCCGGATCTGCTCCAGGGAGAGGGCGTCGTTGCGTTCCACCCGCAGCTCGGCCGCTAGGGGGTGCTCGCCGGCCAGTTCACCCAGGTACTGCACCAGGTTGAATGTGAAGCTGTCGTAGTTGTCCAGCACCAGCAGCATCGGTCTCCTGTCCCAACGCCGGACCGGCGCCGCACGCGTGCCCCCATTCAAAGGCCGCGGCGGTCAGAGACCGATCCGGAGCAGCAGCGGTGGGGCCAGCAGCAGCACGGCGATCAGCAGCGAGGCCATGGCGCCCACCAGCACGGCGGCGGCAGCGCAGTCCTTGGCGATGCGGGCCAGGGGATGGAACTGGCGGCCGATGGCCAGATCCACCACCGCCTCGGTGGCGGTGTTGATCAGCTCCAGCACCAGCACCGCCGCCACCGTGAGCACCAGCACGGCCAGCTGCGGTGCCGGCAGCTGCAGCCACAGGCCGAGGCCGAACACCACCGCCCCGGTGATCACGTGGATGCGGAAGTTGCGCTGGCTGCGGAAGCCGTACACCAATCCCTGGGCCGCGTAGCGGAAGCTGGCGGGCAGGTCGTTGGCCACCGTCCAGGCCCCCAGCCGTGCCGTGCGCCCGCGCCTCCTCAGCATCGGCGCCACGGCGATGGGTCCGGCCGGCCGCTCCTCGGGGCCCTGGGCGTCGGCAGCAGAAAGGGGCAGGGGCAGCACGGTCTCCGCGGAAGCCGAAGGAAACCTACCTGTGGTGTCCAGGCTGAACCCATCACGTGAGCAAACGCTCTTGCCGCGCAAGCATCGCCGCCAGGCTGGCGTCGTCGGGGTGGTCCCAGCCCAGCAGGTGCAGCAGCCCGTGGCTGACCAGGAACTGCAGTTCCCGCACCAGGTGGTGGCCGTGGTCTTCGGCCTGGCGGGCGGCCGTCTCCAGGGAGATCACGATGTCGCCCAGCTCCAGGGGGTCGGGGTCGCTCGCGATCCCGGGGGGCATGGGCGGCGGCGGTCCCGCCTCCAGGCCGGCCTCGCGTGTGGCGAAGGCCAGCACGTCGGTGGGCTTGGCCAGCCCGCGCCAGTGGGCGTTGAGCTCGGCGATCTGCCCATCCCCCACCAGGTTCAGCCCCAGGCTGTAGGCGGGCGAGCGCAGCTCGGGCGGCAGCTCGGCGGCCAGCTGCCGCAGCCAGCCGCTCAGCAGCTCCTGCCAGGACGCGGCGCCGGCCTCGGGATCGGCCCACGGACCGGCAGCGCCGATCAGAGGCGGCGGCAGGGCCCCGTCGGCGGAGAAGGCCAGGTCGAGGTCCAGGTCAACCGGGTCCACCGCCATTGCCGGTGAGGCCACTTCAGCCACCGGGCAGTTGGGGCCGGCCCAGCCAGGCGATCAGGGTGATGAAGGCCAGGAAGCCTGCGGCGGTGAGGCCGAAGTGCAGCAAACTCTGGCGTCCCTTGCGCACCATGTTGCGCATCGCCAGCTTCACGAAGCTGGGCTTTTCCTGTGGTGCTGCGGGATCAGTCATCGCCGCTGCCTCCCCCCACATCCACGCCGGCATGCAGCAGGGTCTGGATGAAGGGATCGAGGTCGCCGTTCATCACCCCCTGCACGTCGGTGGTTTCGTGCTGGGTGCGCAGGTCTTTCACCATCTGATAGGGGTGAAACACGTAGTTGCGGATCTGGTTGCCCCAGGCCGCCTCCACGATGTCGCCGCGGATGTCGGCGATCTCGGCAGCCCGCTGTTCCTGGGCGATCACCAGCAGTTTGGCCATTAGCAGGGCCATGGCCTTCTCCTTGTTCTGCAGCTGGGAGCGCTCCTGGGTGCAGCGCACGGCCAGGCCGGTGGGGATGTGCAGGATGCGCACGGCCGTCTCCACCTTGTTCACGTTCTGGCCGCCGGCGCCGCCCGAGCGCGAGGTGGTGATCTCCAGATCCTTCTCGGGGATGTCGAGTTTCACCTCTTCCTCGATCTTGGGCATCACCTCCACGCCGGCAAAGCTGGTCTGGCGCTTGTCGTTGGCGTTGAACGGCGAGATGCGCACCAGCCGATGGGTGCCCTTCTCGTTGCGCAGGTAGCCGTAGGCGTAGCGGCCCTCGATCTCGATGGTGGCGCTCTTGATGCCCGCTTCCTCACCATCGCTGAGCTCGTCCACGGTCACCCGCATGCCGTGGTCCTCGGCCCAGCGGGTGTACATACGCAGCAGCATCTGGGCCCAGTCCTGGGCATCGGTGCCGCCGGCTCCGGCGTTGATACTGATCACGGCGCCCTCCTTGTCGTAGGGGCCGGAGAGCAGGCGCTCCAGTTCCCAGCGATCGAGTTCGGCGCGCAGACCCTGCAGGCCCTGGTTGGCCTCGGCGAGCAGATCGGCGTCGGGCTCAAGCTCGTAGAGCTCCAGGGTGGCCTCGGCGTCAGCGACGAGCCCGCGCCAGCGCTGGAGCTGCTCCAGCTGGGCCTTGACCTCGTCGAGCTGGCGCATCTTGGCCTGGGCCTGTTTCTGGTCGTCCCAGAAATCGGGCTGGGAGGCCAGCTGCTCCAGATCCTGCTGGCGGGCTTTCAGGGCAGCTTCGTCAAAGACAGTCCTGGGCCTGGCCCAGGCGGTCGGTGAGCTCGGAGAGGTCGCGCTTGAAGTCGGTGAGGTCGAGCAGCACGGGCGCGCTGCCGGAGGCGGTGGTAGCGGTCACGGCGGAGTGCGTTAGGCCTGTCTCGACCGTACTCAATGGCGCCG
>REEV01000133.1 GCA_007694915.1 Cyanobium sp. PLM2.Bin73
CCCGTGGCGTAGCAGGCCTGGCTGCCGGGTAGCCCCGGGGAACTTCCCCCCGAGGCCCCCACAGATCCGTACGTGACACTCTCGCGTCATACGGCTCCTGTCATCCAGCCACTGCCCGCTCACCGTGCCAATGGGCAAACAGGCCAGGGCGCTGTTGGCCAATCCGCGTCAGGAGCTCACGGCTGCGGCGATGCTTACGCCGCAGTCGTTGGTGCTTCTGCCGCAGCCAGGCGCTCAGCTCCTGATTGAGGTAGCTGAACAACTTGGCCCTCAGCTCCGTTGGATAGAACCTGCCGTAGTACTGGATCCAGCCCCGCAGGATCGGATTCAGTCGTCTGGCAAGCTCCTCCAACGGCAGATAGGTCTGTCGTAGCAGATCAATCTGCCTGATCCTGTCACGCATGCGCTTCAGCACCTGCGGACTCACCGCCGGCAGGAAGCTCGTAAAGATCTCCCCATGCCGGTTCTTGGCCATACGCGGCCGGAAGCAATAGCCCAGAAAAGTGAACTGGATCTGAGGAAACTGCCCACGACGGCTGCTGTCCTTACAATAGACCACCTGGGTCTTCTGCGGATGCAGCGTAAGCCCGCAGGATGCGAATCGCTCCTGCAAGCCCGCCATGAGCCGTTCGGCCTCAGCGCGGCTGTGGCAGTGGCAGATCACATCGTCCGCATAGCGCTCAAACGGGATGTGCGGAAAACTCCGTCGCATCCAGGCGTCAAACGCATAATGCAGATACAGATTGGCAAGCAATGGACTGATGACACCACCCTGGGGCGTGCCACTGGTCCGTTCCTGGAGAGACCCATCCGGCAATTCCACCGGTGCCTCCAACCAACGCTGCAGATACAGCAGCACCCAACGCTCGGAGGTATGAAACCGGAGGGCCCGCATCAGGAGGTCATGATCGATCGAGTCGAAAAACCCCTTGATATCGAGATCCACTACCCAGTCATACTTCCAGCAGCGCTTGCGGCAGCTCTCCACGGCTTGGTGGGCCGACTTTCCCGGTCTGTAGCCATAGGAGTCCTGATCAAAGATCGGCTCCAACTGGGGCTCCAGCACCTGCTTGACCACCATCTGGGCAACGCGATCAGCCACCGTGGGAATGCCCAGAGGCCTTGAACCGCCACCAGACTTGAGAATCTCCACGCGCCGAACCGGTGGGGGGAAGTAACTCCCAGATGCCATCCGGTTCCACAGCTTATAGAGATTGTTCTCCAGGTCATGGGCAAAGTCATCGAGACTCTGACCATCCACACCAGCTGCCTTCCCGTTCCGCTTCACAAGCTGATAGGCCTTCCAGACCATCGCTTTGGTGATCGGTAGCGACTTGTCCGAACTCACCTCCTTCCTCCTGCCGGGGGCAGTTGAGGAGATTGTCCGAACCGAATGACGCAGCCCCTTCGCTCCAGGGCCATTACAGCCCCTTCATCACTACTACGAGCTGCTCCGCCCCTACCATGGGTATTGGTATTCGCCCTCGTGGTTGTGGCCACTTGAAACTTTCCCTACCGCTCCGCGGAAGACTTCGTCTAGAACACCCCATGGCAGGTTCCCACGTTCCACATCGAGGCCTGTGATGGGCTCATGTCGCCTGTAGCCGAAGGCTTGCGCGAAGCGGTACACCGGCTGCCATGCGGACCGTAAGCAGGTGACGTCCGCACTGCTCCGGGTGTCGGCTACCTCCACCCGTCTTGACAGCGACTGAAAGCCTTTTCGTAGCCCTTGGGCTTCCGCAAAGCGGTTGCGTCAGCGGCGATTCGCTTGCGCTCATCTTTCCATCACTCACCTGACGGATCACGTCCGCCTTTTCCCCATCGCTCACCACCGCGCCTTTTGAACGCAGCAGCATGGGGTGGTTTGGAGCCTGCCCCTGCAGGCCGGCTCCGGGAGGCCACATTCCCATCCTTGGTGTAGTTGCGTCAGTGTTCATGGTGAACGTTTGACTCGTGGCACAAATAGGCGAAGCCTTCTCCGTCAGGAGTAGCGCTCCAGATCCCGCAGGCTCTGGCAGTTACTGAGGATTCCCAGCACCGCCACAAGCAGCAAGTACCAGGCGGGAATGCGCACCCCGCGCCGCATGCGGGGATCGGGGATCGCCCGCAGGTAGCTGATCAAGTCGAGATCAGTTGCGGCAGAAAGGCTTTCGGACACAGGTGGGTGGCGATTCCGCCGACCTCAGCGCATGCTGGCAGCCCCGGCCAGGGCGCTTGTGACACACCTTGAATCAGCCCTGGGCTGTTCTGGGGGTGATCGCCCAGTTCGCGGTGATGCCGGCCCTGGCTGCCGCTTTGGCCTGGGGGCTGCGGTTGGAGCCACCTCTGGCGGTGGGGCCAATCCTGGTGGGCTGTTGTCCGGGCGGCACCGCCAGCAACGTGGTGAGCCTGATCGCCCGGGCCGATGTGGCCCTCTCGGTGGTGATGACCACCGTGAGCACCCTGACGGCCGTGCTGCTCACGCCGGCGCTCAACCGGGCTGCTGGCCGGCCGCTACGTGCCCGTGGACGGCTGGCGGCTGTTGCTGGATGTGCTGCAGGTGGTGCTGCTGCCGGTGGCCGCCGGCGTGGCCCTCAAGCGGAGCGCGCCGCGCCTGGCCCGCACTCTCGCCCCGGTGATGCCGACCCTGGCGGTGCTGGCGATCGTGCCGATCGTGGCCAGCATCGTGGGCAGCCAGCGCCAGGCCCTGCTGGCCCAAGGTCCGCTGCTGCTGCTCGCGGCCCTGCTGCTCCATGGCATCGGCTTCCTGCTGGGCTGGCTGATCCCGGCGGCGGCGGGCCAACCGGCCGTGGTGCGGCGCACCCTGAGCATCGAGGTGGGCATGCAGAACTCCGACCTGGCGGTGGTGCTGGCCCGCTCGGCCGTCGCCGCCTCGCCGCTCACGGCCCTGACCGGCGCCATCTCGGCTGTGGTGCACGCCGTGCTCGGCAGCCTGCTAGCCAGTGGCTGGCGGCTGGGGGGCTCGGGGTTGCCAGCGTCGTCCAGAGTCAGCGCTTCTGGTCGGCCACCAGCAGCAGGCCACCCACGATCGCCAGGTTCTTGAACAGCTGAATGCGCTCGGCGGGATCCCCCAGATCCCCATGGAAGATGAAGCTGGTGGGCACCAGGAACACCAGCAGCAGCACTGCCCCCAGCCGCGCCTTCCAGCCGCTGATCACCAGCGCCGACCCCACCGCCATCAGCGCCATGGCCAGCACCAGCAGCAGCGGCGCCAGCGGCAGACCCTTGGCGGCGATGGCGCCGGCAGGGCTGGCGAAGCCGGTGAGCTTGCCGATCAGCGACTGGATGAACACCAGACACAGCAGCACCCGGGCCGTGCGGTTGAGCAGGGGCGGGGCAGGGAAGGACTCAGCCATGGGATCGGGTTGACAGCGGGTCAGCGGCGCACCGGCACAACCTTCAGTCCGATGGGAGCCAGGGCGATCAGGGCCAGCTTGAGGTGCTGGATGCCAAAGGGGATCCCCACGATGGTGATGAAACAGGCCAGGGCGGAGCTGAGATGGCCGATCGCCAGCCACCAGCCGGCCAGCAGAAACCAGATCACATTGCCGATCAGCCCGAAGGGTCCGGTGCCGAGATCAGCGCGGCCCGTGAGCTCACGGCGACTCACCGCCTCGTAGCCCACCGGCCAGAAGGAGAAGTTAGCGATCACAAAACAGGCACGCGCCCAGGGAAGGCCCACGATGGTGATCGCCGCCACCAGGCCGGCCAGCCACCAGCCCAGGCCCATCACGAACCCGCCCAGCACGAACCAGAGAACGTTGAGCAGAAATCCGATCACGGGCCGCAGGTGATGTCGATCAACCAGCGATCCTGGCCGGGGCGACGGCGGGACTGCTCAGGCCGCCATGGGTGGGACGGAGGTATCGGCGGGCTCCAGCGCTTCCCAGAGCTTGCGGTAGGCCGCCGTGTGCAGGGTGCTCCAGGGCCTGGAGGCCGGATGGCGGGCGGCAACCCGACGGGCCAGATCCGCTCGGCTGCGAGGTACGGCCCCAAGCCCCAGCACAGCCAGGGCTGACTTGACATCCGCTGAAGCGCCCATCAGGCGGAACCGGAAAACCGGTGAGAGAGGCCCCACCTTCGCGCCCGCCGAGGGCCGGTGCAAGCCGTCGCGGCCAAGAAGGAACAAATCGTGTCCCTGGCGCCCCATCCGCCCCAGCGCCCCCAGCGGTGTGTCCCGCGGCACCTCCCAAGCGCCGTAGCAACCGCTACTAAATCGCTAGATTCAGGCAACGTTGATCCACCTGATTCCGGGTGGACGCAGTCAGAGCCGCGTCAGGCAACGGGGACGCGAACACTGTGGAGACCCTGATGAACGTTCTCGATCTGATCCGATCCAAGGCCCTCAAGCAGCAGCGTCTCAACGGCGCCCAATTCGTGATGGCCAAGTCGTACCGCGGCGTTCCCTATGTGGACGCCCATCACGACGACCCCAAACAGGAGGTCAAGACCAGGCAGCTCACCTACCGCGGCCAGAGCTACGACAACTGATCAAGCCGCTGGCCCGCGAGGGCAGCAGCGATCAGCGCACCCGGCCAGCCAGCTCGTCCTGGCTGGCTTTTTTGATGTCCATCCAGGCTGGGACGGCTCCGGGCCCCTGCGATACATCGCCAAGCCCACGGCTGCGTTGATGCTGGCCCCAGGATCCTGCCCTCCATGAGCAACGCCCTCTACATCAGCACCACCGAGGCGGGCAGCGGCAAGGCCCTGGTGGCCCTCGGGCTGGGCCATGAGCTGCTGCGCCGCACCGCCGGGCTGCGCTTCTTCCGGCCCGTGATTCAATCCACGCCGGATGAGGACATCGACCTGATCCGGCACCATTTCCACCTCTCCCAGAGCGTGGAAGCCTCCTTCGGGCTCAGCACCGGGGAGATGAACGACCTGATCGCCGCCAACCGCATCAATGAGGGGCTGGAGCGCATCATCAGCCGCTACCAGGCCCTGGCGGAGGACCAGGGCTTCATGCTCTGCGAGAGCTCCGACTATCTGGGCGAGGGTTCGGCCTTCGAGTTCAACCTCAACCAGGAGATCGCCCGCAACCTGGGCTGCCCGATCCTGATCCTGGGCAACGCCCATCAACGCTGCGACGAGGATGCCCTGCGTCCAGTGCGGCTGGCGGTGGAGACCTACCGCCGCCATGGCTGCCGGATCGTGGGGATCGTGCTCAACAAGGCCGATCCGGCCCGCGCCGATGCCCTGCGCCATGGCCTGGAACAGGAGTTCGGCGGCAGCGACTGGGTGCTGAGCGTGATTCCCTACGACCGGCGTCTGAGCAGCCCCCGGCTGCGCGACATCGCCGATCATCTGCAGGCCGAGGTGCTCTACGGCCAGGAGGGCCTGGAGCGCCTGGCCCTGCATCAGATCGTGGCGGCGATGCAGATGCAGCACGCCCTGGGATGGCTGCAGGAGGGCAGCCTGGTGATCACCCCCGGCGACCGGGGCGACGTGATCATGGGCATGCTCCAGGCCCACCAGTCGCACAACTACCCCAGCCTGTCTGGGCTGCTGCTCACCGGCATGCCCCCGGAGCCGGCGATCGACCGGCTGATCCAGGGCCTGCCCAACCCCCTGCCGATCCTGGCGGTGCCCAGCGACACCTTCACCACGGTGGCGCGCCTGCGGGAGATTCACACCAGCCTGCGGGGCGACGACCGCGAGAAGATCGCCCTCTCGATCGCCGCCTTCGAGCGCCACGGCCAGGTGGAGCGGCTGCTGCGCACGGTGACCCTGGCCCCGCCGCCGGAGCCCACGCCGCGGATGTTCCACCACAGCCTCAGCCTGCGGGCCGGCCGTCATCTGCAGCGCATCGTGCTGCCGGAGGCCCTCGAGCCGCGCATCCTGCGGGCCGCGGCCCAGGTGCAGGCCCAAGGGCTGGCCACGCCACTGCTGCTGGGAGAGCGGGAGGAGATCCAGCGGGTGCTGCGCCGGGAGGGAATCGACCTCGATCTGGAGACGGTGGGGGTGCTGGGCCCCCACACCAGCCCGGATCTGGAGCGCTACATCCACACCTTCGTGGAGCTGCGGCGGCACAAGGGCAGCACGGCCGCCATCGCCCGCGACCACCTCTTGGATGGCACCACCTTCGGCACGATGATGGTGCTCTGCGGCGACGCCGACGGCATGGTGTCGGGTGCCACCCACACCACCCAGCACACGATTCGGCCCGCCCTGCAGCTGATCCGCAGTCGCCCCGGGGTGTCGCTGATCTCGTCGGTGTTCGTGATGCTGCTGGAAGACCGGGTGGTGATCTACGGCGACTGCGCCGTTAATCCCCGCCCCGACGCCGGCCAGCTGGCCCAGATCGCCATCAGCTCCGCCGAAACGGCCCGGGCCCTGGGTCTGGAGCCGCGGGTGGCGATGCTCTCCTACTCCTCCGGCACCTCCGGCCAGGGGGAGGATGTGGAGAAGGTGCGCCAGGCCACCGGCCTGGTGCGGCAGCGCTGGCCGGAGCTGCCGATCGAGGGGCCGATTCAGTACGACGCGGCCGTGAGTGCGGAGGTGGCCCTGCAGAAACTGCCGGGATCGGCGGTGGGCGGCCGGGCCACGGTGCTGGTGTTTCCCGACCTCAACACCGGCAACAACACCTACAAGGCGGTGCAGCGCGAAACCGGGGCGGTCGCCATCGGCCCCATCCTGCAGGGCCTGAACAAACCGGTGAACGATCTCAGCCGGGGCTGCAGCGTGGAGGACATCGTGAGCACGATCGCCATCACCGCCATCCAGGCCCAGTGGCTCAGTGGGGCTGAGCCTGCATGATCCGCCGGCTCTCGATCTCCCGGTAGGGGGATTCGGCCGTGGAATCCACCGTGAACCAGGCCCAGTCGCAGCGGGGCTGGGGCTCCTCCCGCTCCAGGGGCCAGTCGATCCGCCGGTTGTTGTAGGTGAGGCCCACGCAGGTCATTTCGGTGTCGTCGGCCAGCAGAGACCACAACAGCCGCAGGCGGCTGCGGTGGTAGTCGAGAGGCTCCGTGGTGGGCGGGCGGTCGGGCAGATAGCCCGGCCGGAACCGCACGGCCCGCGGGCCCCGGGCACTCAGGTAGGCGCCATCCTCGGTGGGATAGAACCAGCAGGCTTCGTTGTGCACGTCCCGCAGGGGCACCTGATCGAGGCAGCGGATCGCCTCCACCTGCAGCCCGGCCGTGGGATCCTCGCCGCTCGTTTCGCCGCTGCTCGCTCCGCCGCCGCTCTCTCCGCCTCCGCTGGCCAGGGAACCCTCCAGCTCATAGACCCCGAGACTGAGGGACTCCACCGCCCAGCCCGGCACCAGGGCATCACAGATCGGCCGCATCGGCGGCGCACCGCCGCCCAGCAGCTCATCGAGCGAGCCCTGCCAGTCAGCGGCAAGCGGGAACAGCCGCACCCGCTCGGCCTCGTCCACCCAGTGGCCCTGGAGCTGCGCCAGAGCGCTCCAGCCGGCGGGCTCCAGCGGCAGGTCCGGCCCCGGGGCCAGGACAAAAACAGGAACATGGAGCGGGGCCATGGCCAGATGCGGCGAGCGGAGGAACCGGGCCTCAAGAACCCCGCCCACTCTGGCGAACAATCGCTGCGCTGGCGAAAGCGCCCCCACCGAACACCCCCACCGAACACAGCGGAAACCCCGGAGGCACCGGCCGTGCTGATGCGTAGCTGGTGATCAGCCGAGATGCCTTCCGAGACAGCAGATCTGCGGAATTCTGCACATCCAGGAATGACACCTTCCAGCGAATTGGTGCTTGCATCACGGCAAACATGCTGTAGGGTGAATCTAACGGACAGGCATCAGCGACGCTTCACCTGCGACGCTTCACATGTGACGCTGTCGGATTTACGGCAGCTGCCCTGTGATCTCGCCCCCCAGACCTGGCGATACAGCAATTGATCGTGCCCGCAGCTCGGTCCAGACAACACTGGGCCAGAGAATGCTCAGCCCAGCGATCCGGGCGCGCAAGCGTGATGCCCTCACGACAGAGGTCCGTTTTTGACCCTACGGAGACCATCCATGACCACCTCCAACCAAGCGCAAGTCGACGAACGCCTCAAGCAGGCGATTCTCGACAAACGCCAGGCCGAGATCGACGCCTGGAACACCAAGATCGTCCAGCTGCGGAGCAACCTCAACCAGCTCACCGACGACGCCCGACAGGAGACCCAGAAGCGGGTGGATCAACTGGTGCAGGCCCGTGATCAGGGCTTGGAGCAGCTGCAGCAGCTGCGCCAGGCCTCCCAGAACAACTGGGAGAGCCTCCTCCAGCAGAGCGATGCCACCTTCCAGAAGCTGGCCGACCGCTTCCACGACCTGGTGGAGAAGAACACCTGAGCCGGGGATGGGCTCACGCCCTCCCCTCAGCCCAACGTCGTCGCGCAGCCAACCACATGACCACTTCAACTCTCGATCTCACCACCGCCCTGAGCGCCGAACTCGAGCACCACACCCCGGAGGGAGCCACCGAGCGGCTGTCGGCTGAGCTGGGCCAGCTCTCCTGGTTGCTGGTGGACAGCACCATGCTGGCCGGCAGGGAGACGGCCATGAGCCTGCGCATGCTGCTGGAGCGCGCCAGCGCCCAGGGGGTGTCGATCGCCCTAGACCTGAACTGGCAGCCCCAGCAGTGGGGGCTCGGAGCCGAGTCTCCGCCCACAGCCGAGGTGCTGCGGCGGTTCCGCACCCTGGCGGAGGCCGCGGCCCTGATCAGTGCCAGCGACCAGGAGGCTGCCTGGTTCTTCCAGACCAGCGATCCGGTATCGATCCACAGCGCCTTCTCCCAGAAGCCCGCCGTGCTGGTCTGCGACTCCAGCGGCAGCCTGCGCTGGTGCCTGGGGGGACGCAGTGGTCAGCTGCAGGCCATCCATCACCCCGACGCCTTCCTGCGCCGGTTGATCGAGGGCCTGAACCGCCAACCCGAACTCCTGGGCCACTCCGGGCCGGGGACGGATGCTGTGGCCCAGCCCGAACAGCTCAGCAACCTGCTGCGCCAGGCGGCCGGCCCCTGACCACACCAGCCAGGGTGGCCGCCTCAGCGCTGCCGCTCGGCAGCACTGCCGCTGTCGCCGTGCTGGTGGCCACCCTGCTGATCGCAATGGGCGCGGGCGGCTCCGCTGCTGAGCACGGCGCCCATCAACAGGGCGCCCATCAACAGGGCGATGAACAGACGGGGCATCACAGACGGTGGCAGACCCCCTGATTGTGGACAGCGTCAGCGACCCTGGCCACAACCGGCGCGGCTGATCACACCCAACCGGGCCCACCAGCCAACACCGGCTTTAGTCTGATCCGATCATCCCGAGACAGCCGCCCCCAGGCCATGACCCGCGAACGCGATCCCTTCCGCATCCCCCAGGCCGGCGTGGAGATGGCCCCTCTGGCCGGCCTGGCGAGCCTGGATGTGAACCTCAACGGCGGCAGCTTCAGCTCCGGGGAGTTCGTGGCCGAATCCGCCCTCGGCGGTGTCGTGGTGTATGCCACCTATCAGGCCCTGCTCACCGGCCTGCGCACCGAGGCCCTGCGCAAGCGCGGCGCCATCAGCCGCAACGCACAGATCCGCATGGTGGCCAGCACCGTGTGGGAATCCACCAAGCAGGGGGCGGCCGTGAGCCTGCTGCTGGGGGTTGTGCTGCTGGTGTTCCCCTGGATGGGCCTGCCGCTCACGGTGCTGGGTGCGGTGGGAGCCGGCAAGGCTTCCCTGGATCTCTTCAACGCCTTCTGGGATGGCCTCGATGAAACCCAGCGGGCCGAGCTGCTCGCCGCCTCGATGGAGGCCGGCGTAAACCTGCGCCGCTTCCTCAGCGGCCACCAGAGCGGCACCGCGGTGGTCTGACGATCACCAGCCAGGCAGCAGCATGGCCACGCCCATGGCCGCCATGGCCCCGTTCTCCAACAGGCTCAGCGCCCCCAGGGGCGTGCGGTTGTTGCCGCCGATGCAGGCGCAGTCGAGATCGCGCTTCTCGATCCA
Source organism: Cyanobium sp. PLM2.Bin73 (assembly GCA_007694915.1). GTDB lineage: Bacteria > Cyanobacteriota > Cyanobacteriia > PCC-6307 > Cyanobiaceae > NIES-981. The sequence goes on from REEV01000133.1 coordinate 9,927, forward strand.
CACCGCCCGCACCACCGACAGAGCGCCCTCGAGACCGATGGCGATGGCCAGCACACCCAGCGCTGGCAGCGGCCAGCGGCCCAGAATCGCCAGGCCCACCAGCAGCTCAAGCCACGGATAGAGCACCCCGTAGCCCTTCCAGCGGCCCATCAGCAGGTCGTAGAGGCGGAACCCGCGGCGAAACGCCCGCGGGTCCATGACTTTCAGGGTGGCCAGGAGAGTCACCGCCAGCCCCATGAAGCCCACCACACCGATGGCCAGCGTCCAGGCCGCCAGGGCCGCCACCCCGAACACCGCCAGCACCGGCCGGTAGCTGCGGCCTGTGCCGCTGGCGGGATCCTGATCAGCGGCGACAACGCCCAGGCGCACAGCCAGGTCGCTGTAGCCACCGATGCGCTCGGTGCCTGCAAACACCTGGGGAGTGGTGGTCACCCCATGGGTGGCCTGGAACTGTTCGGCCTCCTCCTGGCTGGTGAGCCGGTGGTCCTGGAAGGGAATGCCGCGCTCCTTGAGTAACTGCCGCGCTCGCTCGCCGTAGGGGCAGTGGTGATCCGGTGTATCGAGCCGGTAGAGATGCACCGGCTGGGGGAGCAGGGCGGGATCGGAACCAGGGGCTGGGGCAGGCATCGGCGGCGGGCAAAGGCCTTCCACAACCATGCACCCTCCTGTTGGCGGAGAGTCAAGCGCCGCAAACCCTCTGGCTGAACGGCCAGCCCGGGCGCGGCAGGATTAGAGGCGGCGGTGCTCCGCGGCCGGTTCGCCCTGAGGGGTGGGGCGGGGGTCGAGTGCGGGGCGTTCGATGCTGTCGCGGTTGAGTTCGCGCTCGAGCATGCGCACCCGCATCTCCCGCAGACAGAACTTGCAGCCGCCCGTGGTCTGCAGGTGCTTTTCAGGGGTGATCGAGATCTCCTTCACCGGATGCAACCGGCAGCGGATCTTGATCGGTGTCTTGTAGCTCTTGTAAACGATGGCCGAATAGTCGTACTTGTCACCGAAGCGCTCGTGCGCGCGCCGCAGAAACTCCTCCTTGCCGATCGGACTGCCCATGGCCGGAGACTACGGTGAACCTGGCGGGGCACCGCATCGTGTCAAGGAATGTCAAGCGCCACCTGCCCAGCCCCAGTGGTGATGGGGCAGCCTGGTGACCAAACCCCCATTGCGCCACCCACACCCATGGCTCCCGATGGTTCCCAGCGGCCCGCCTGGCTGAACTGGCTGTTCCTGGCGATCTTCCTGTGGAGCAGCTGGCAGCTGGCAGGCCTGTGGTTCCAGCGCCTGGGAGGCTGACCCCCCAGGCGCTCTCGCCGGCTCAGGGGTAGCGGTTGGGCACGAAGAACTGCTCCCAGCGGGGCGGCCGCTCCAGCTCGGGATGCGTGGGGCGTGCGGGCAGCTCGATCGCCGGCGGCGTCATGTCGGTGTAGGGCACCTTGCTGAGCAGGTGCGAGATGCAGTTCAGCCGCGCCCGGCGCTTGTCGTCGGCCTCCACCGTGAACCAGGGGGCCTCGGGGATGTTGGTGTGGGCGAACATGTCGTCCTTGGCCTTGGAGAACTCCGCCCACTTCTCCCGGGCCTGCAGATCCATCGGGCTGAGCTTCCAGCGGCGGGTGGGATCTTCGGTGCGCGACTGGAAGCGGGCTTCCTGCTCCGAATCACTCACGGAGAACCAGTACTTCAGCAGCACGATTCCTGAGCGCACGAGCATGCGCTCGAACTGCGGACAGCTCTGCATGAACTCCTCCACCTGCTCGGGTGTGCAGAAGCCCATCACCCGCTCCACACCGGCGCGGTTGTACCAGCTGCGATCAAAGATCACCATCTCCCCCGCACTGGGGAAATGCTCCACATAGCGCTGGAAATACCACTGGCTCTTCTGCTGATCGCTCGGCGTGCCCAGGGCCACCACCCGACAGCCGCGGGGGTTGAGCGGCTCGGTGACGCGCTTGATCGTGCCCCCCTTGCCGGCCGCATCCCGGCCCTCGAACAGCACCATCAGCCGGAAACCGGTGGCCTTGATCCAGTACTGCATCTTCACCAGCTCCACCTGCAGCCGGGTGAGCTCCTTCTCGTAGAGCTTGCGGTCGAGCTTGCTCAGCTTGGTCCCATCCCCCGGGTAGCCGTCCCCGTTGCCGTTGTCGCCTTTCATGTCATCCATCAGGGCCGAGGGGTAGTAGCGATCGCTGAGGGGGCCGTAGCGAGGCACCACCCGCACCAGCGACGGCTCCTGACCGCCCTTCTTGCCCTTGCCGGCCTTGGCCTTCTTGCCCTTGTCCCCGTTCGCCTCCTTCAGGCTGAAGGCGGCGGCCATGGCACTGCCCACCGAACTGTCGTCTTTTGCCTGCTTGCCCTTGGCCTTCTTGGCCTTGGTGTCCGTGTCGCTCTTGCTCATGGCTGATACCCGGGAACGGTGTGGTCAGGACACCCGGGGGCGTCTTGGGCGGGGGAGCAGGCAGCGCACCAGCCGCACGATGCCACCCACGAGCAGCACCAGAGCCAGCAGCGCCACCAGAACCACCAGCGCAACGGCCAGGAGTTCGAGCAGCCCCACTACCACACCCTGAAGACCGCCGATCAATTTGGCAATGGATGTGCTGAGAAGCAGAAACGCGTCCAGCCGCTCCGGCAACTGCATCAGCCCCACCAGCATCGCCGTGCCCAGGCTCAGGTAGAGCAGGCCGGTCCAGAACAGACGCCAGCGGGTGTGGCGCCGCGGCCGCTTGCCGCCTGGCCGATCAGGAGAGCCTGTGTGGGGCAGCTGGAGCGATCGGCGCCGGGATTCGCTCATGCCTCCAGCACATGGCCCTCGCCACGCATCCAGCGCTCGAATTCCATCAGCACCAGATCGTTGGGACAGTCGATCAGGCTGAGGCGGCCCACGGTGCAATCGCCCTGGCCGCCGTGGTGCAGGGAGAGGTGAAAACCGTCGCCGCTCAGGCCACAGACCTCCGGGTCACTGCGCACCACCACGTCGAGGGCGGCGCCGAGGCGCGCCACCCGGATGCGCAGTTCCGACCAGGTCGTCTGGGTCATGGGGGTCAGTCTGTTGCGCCGCGGGCGGGCGTCAAGCGGTGGTCAGGGTTCGCCGCGCTGTTGCACCGCCTCCGGGGATGGGGGCAGGGGGCGCGGCTCCGGCAGCAGCAGCCCGAGGGCGGCCGCCACGGCCACGGCCACGGCACCGCCCAGCGGTGCCACCAGCCGCCGCCGCAGGGGCACCCGCTCGAGCACTTCGCGCGGGTGCAGGGGCTGGGGCTCAGGCAGCTCGAGCTTCACCTGCAGACGGGGATCGAGGCGCAGCTGGTCGAGCACCCGCACCAGATCGGCCAGCTCGGCGTCATCGAGCTCCACCGTCAGAGGCGCCACGTCCGGCTGGCTGCTGCGCAGCTCCAGGTTGTGCCCCCCCTGCTCCCGCGGGGCGATGGTCACGGGCACGTCATCACCACCGAAGGGTCGGGCCACGCCACTGATGAGATGGCGGGCGTAGGGCAACACCGTTGCCATCAGGGCCAGCAGGTGGTCCTTGCGGCCTTCCAGTTCCGGCCGCCCGGACCAGCGCAGGCTCCAGCCGGTGATGATCCCCAGGGCCTCGCCGGCCTGGCCGATGGACACATCCGGCAGGCCCTCCACCTGCAGCCGGCAGCTCACCTGGTCGTAGCGCAGCGTCTGTTTCACCGGGCTCAGCGTCATCGGGTTCAAACCACCGGATCGTGCAGGCTGGCGCGCAGGCGTTCATAGCCGCCGCTGCCGGCGCCATAGGCCAGGGCACGGATCAGCTGGCGCCGCTGGCGCTCCCCCCGCTGGGGATCGAGCAGGGTCTGCACCCCCACCCGGCGGGGATTCATGCGTTCGCGCACCAGTTCGGCCAGCCGTCCCTCGAACAGTTGCCAGCGCTGGAGTCGCACCGACTCGGGCTCGGCGCTGGAGAGCAGGGCCCGCAACAGGGGGTAGAGGCGATCAGCCAGGGCCGAGAGGATGCGGATCAGGGCATCGGTTTCCGCCGGGCTGAGATTGCCTCGGCGGGTGGCGCGGCGCAGGGGGTTGTGGCAGCGCCGTTTCCAGAGCTCCACCCGGTTGGCGAACAGACCGGAGAAACCCAGCTGTTCACTCATCCACACCATCGCCTCGCCGCCGTTGAGGTCGAGGGCCTCGGCACTGAGGAGCAGCAGATCGAGCCGCTCCAGGCCGCGCCGCGACAGCGGCGGGAGCTGCGAGGCGGCGGGGGTTTCGGCTGCTGCGGGAGCTTCGGGCATGGCTGCGATGATGCCAGCCAGCGCCTCCCACCGTCACCTCGATGGCCCAGTCTCCGCACCAGCAGGCCACCGGCGGCGTCGACCTGCGGGATCTGGTGCGCGATGTGCCCGATTTCCCCAAGCCCGGCATCCTCTTCCGCGATCTCACGCCGCTGATGCGCGATCCGGCCGGCTGGCAGGAGGTGATCCGGCGCCTGGCCGGGCTGTGTGAGCAGCTGCAGCCCGACCTGATCGTGGGCATCGAATCCCGCGGCTTCATCGTGGGCACCGCCCTGGCCACCAGTGTGCAGCTGGGCTTCGTGCCGGTGCGCAAACCCGGCAAGCTGCCGGGTGCCGTGACCGGCGTCGACTACGCCCTGGAATACGGCAGCGACCGGCTGGAGATCCACAGCGATGCCCTGGAAGGGGGCGAGCGGGTGCTGGTGGTGGACGACCTGCTGGCCACCGGCGGCACCGCCGCGGCCTGCGCCCAGCTGGTGGCTGCCGCCGGCGGCAGCCTCTGCGGCTTCGGGTTCGTGGCTGAACTGGCGGCCCTCGAGGGCCGCCGCCGCCTGCCCCCCGGCCAGCCGGTGGAGTCGCTGATCATCTACAGCTGAGGCCGCCGGGCTGAGGGCGCTCAGCTGTTGCCGTCCTGCCACTGGAACACCTGCTCCAGCTGCTCCAGGCTGAGCAGGCCATAGCGCCACAGCACCACCGGCAGCGGCGCCCGTTCCTGGGAGGCCTGGCGCAGCCCCAGGGCCAGGGCGTTCTCGCTCAGGCCCAGCTCCTGGCGCAGGAAGCGCAGCAGGGCCTGGGGCGGGGGCGGAAGGGGGCTGGAGCTATACACCATGGCCGACGGTGTCAGAGGGGACGGCAGGGGCCCTGGGTCATGGCGCCGAGGCTGAGGCGGCGCAGGGGAGCCAGGGCCACCAGCAGGGCCAGCGCCAGGCGGCGTAGGGGCAGCAGCAGCGGGGCGCGGTTGGAGAACAGCCGCATCAGCAGGTCGGTGGCCAGCAGGGTGAGCAGCAGGTCGGGCCAGCGGCGCCAGGCGTAAGCCGCCGGCAGCCGTTCGGCCGGCAAGCGGCCCGCCGCCACCCGGCGGGCCTGGCGGTGCAGTTCGGCCACGTCGCGCCAGCAGAGGTTGAGGCCCTGCCCCCCCACCGGATGGCAGCGGTGAGCGCTCTCGCCCACCAGCAGGGTGCGGCCCCGGGCCAGCCGCCGGGCCAGTTGCAGGGCCAGCGGGAAGGCGCGGGGCTCATCCAGCAGGGCATCGGGCTGAAAGCGGTCGGGCAGGGCGCCGGCCAGGCCATCGAGGAAGGCTCCGGCGGGGAGGCTCTCCAGCTGGCGGCAGCGGCTCGAAGGAGCGCTCCACACCAGCTGAAAGCGCCCCTGGCCGAGGGGCAGCACCGCAAACGGCCCCTCCGGACGGAACAGTTCCCAGGCCTGGTCATCGTCGCTGCCGCGCAGCTCCACCTGGGCCGTGAGGCAGCTCTGCCGGTAGGCCAGCTGCCAGAGGCCGATGCCCAGGGCCTCGCGGCAACTGGAGTGGGGGCCGTCGGCCGCCACCACCAGATCCGGCTCACCGGCGCCATCAGCAGGCTGGGTTGCGCCCAGGCGGAGCTGGATAGCGGGATGCTCCTGCAGGTGGCGCAGCAGCACCGCCATCAGCGGGGCGTGCAGGGCGATCCAGCCCACGGCCGCATCAGGGGTGCGGCGGCAGCGCCCCGGGAGGTCGGCGATGCCGAAGGGCACGGTGGTGCCCACCCCCAGATCACAGAGTTCCAGGCGGCGAAAGGGCACCATCACCCCGGCGAGCTCAGACCAGAGCCCCAGGCGCTCGAGCAGCCGGCGGCTGGAGTGGTTGAAGGCGTAGGCGCGGCTGCGCTGGCTGAGCTGGGCGGCGCTGAGGGGGTCGTGCAGCGTCACCGTCCATCCGGCGTCGGCCAGGGCCAGGGCGCTGAGCGCCCCGGTGGGGCCCGCTCCCAGCACCCCCGCCCGCAGGGCGGTGGCCGACGTCGGGTGGACAGAGCCGGGCGCGGCTGCGGTGGGGGCGGCGGCCAGGGAAGCGGTGCGGGGAGGGGCGGACGTCAGATCACTACGACAAAGCCGCAGCAAGTCTGCTGCGGCTGGAGGGGGCATCGAGAGTGCCCCGGGGTGCGAATGGCCGCGGGTCGGGATCAGCCGATGCCCAGCAGACCGCGGGTGAAGGCCTCACCGCCGAGGGCGAATTCGGTGGCCAGCAGGGCGATGAAGCCGAGCATGGCCATACGGCCGTTGAGCTTCTCGGCGCGCTCGTGGAAACCCCAGCCACGCTCAGGGCTCACCACTTCCATGCGGGGCTCGGTGGCGAAGGCGTTGAGACGGCCGCCGTCTTCGGTGGTGACGGTGGCGCCGCGGATCAGGGCAGGATTGGCTTGGGTCATGGGGTGTCTCGTGCTGTCTGGAGGAATTGTAACGCATTGTTGCGGTCTGTGACAACCCCTTCAACCTTTGTTCAGCGCAAGCGTCGCAGGCAGAGCTCCTCGAAGGCCGGTCGCAGCAGGTAGGGATACTCGCCCACCCACAGCTTCACCTCCGGCAGCCAGGCGTCGGTGAGCGCGCTGATGCGCGAGAAGTCCTTGCGGTCGCTGAGCACCAGGGTGCGCACCACCATCCCGCGGCGGATCTGCTGGTGCTTCTTCTCCATCGGAAAGCGCACCCGTCCCAGGTAGCCGTCCTCGTCCTCCAGCTCCAGGGTGAGCCAGGTGCGGCGGTTCTCCACCATCTGCAGCCGCCCGCTGCGGTCGGCCTGCTCGCGCCGCTCCTCCAGCAACTCCTGGGTGAACAGATCGCCCACCTCCCCCTCGAAGATCGCGGCGGCCGGGTAGCGGCGCAGGGTGGCGTTGCGCCGTCCAGCCTCGACGATCGGTCCCCAGAGGACGTAGAGCAGGGCCGCCACGCCCACCACCAGCAGGATCGGCGCGAACTGGCTGCGAAAGGCCAGCGTCTGGCTCACCAGCAGGCTGATCACCCCCACGATCACCGAGATCAGCACCCGCTGCAGCAGCTTGCGGGGGTCGCCGCTGCAGGCATTGAACTGGGGGCCGGTGGCCACCGCCGGGATCAGGCGCTGCAGCTCGCCGGGGCGCAGGGGGATGAGCATCAGATCGGCCCCATCAACGGCACGCCATCACAGCAGCCGCTCCAGCCCGTACACCAGCCCAGGAAGCTGGCGCACCCGGCGCACGGTGAGCAGCACGCCGGGCATGTAGGCGGAGCGGTCGATCGTGTCGTGGCGCAGGGTATAGGTTTCGCCCGGGGCGCCGAACAGCACCTCCTGGTGGGCCACCAGACCGGGCAGGCGCACCGAGTGCAGGCGCAGGCCGCTCTCGCGCAGCCCGCCGCGGCAGCCGGCCAGGGTTTCCTGTTCCTCCACCTCCTGGGGGTTGAAGCTCTTGCCCAGCTCCTCCATCAGCTCAGCGGTCTTGATGCAGGTGCCGCTGGGGGCGTCGGCCTTGCGGTTGTGGTGCAGTTCGGTGAGCTCGGCGTGGTCGTAGAAGCGGGCGGCCGCGGCGGCGGCCTGCTGCAGCAGCACCATGCCCACGGAGAAATTGGGGATCACAGCCCCACCCACCGACGCCTTGTCGGCGAAGGTGGCCAGATCGGCCAGCTGCTGGGGACTCAGGCCCGTGGTGCCGATCACCGGGTGCACGCCGTAGGCGATGGCGCCGCGGGTGTGCTCGAACACCACCGAAGGATGGGTGAAGTCCACCAGCACGGCACCCTGGCCCGGGCCGGCGGTGCGCACCGCCTGGCTGGCCTGGCAGAGGCAACCCTCGAAGTCGGCGGTGACCGCCACCTCCAGCTCGCCCAGGCCCAGCTCGAGGCCCACATCCGCCCCCTCCTTGCCGGCAGTGGTGTCGATGGCGCCCGCCAGCCGGCAGTCGGGGGCGGCGCTCACCGCCTTCACCACCTCGGCGCCCATGCGGCCGAGGGCACCGGCCACCACCACCGCGATCGGCTGGACGGCGGCAGGGTCGGCGGGCGGTGCAGCGGCGGAGCTGGTCATGGCGCGCGGAGCATTGCTGCAGAGCCTATGCAGCCCGTTCGCGCCGGGCTTCAAGGTTCGTAAGCTCAAGGCCACAACGCCCGATCCGAGCGCATGTTCACGCAGGTCCGCTCCGCCAACCGTCGTGTCAGCCCTGGCGGCGACCACAGCGGTGCGGTGATGAAGGCTGTGTACGTAGTGCTCGAGCCCCAGTACCAGAACGCCCTCACCCTGGCAGCCACCTCCCTCAACGACCAGAACGGCCCCCTGGCGATCGAGCTCAGCGGCTACCTGATCGAGGAGCTGCGTGATCCAGAGAACTACGCCCAGTTCTGTGCCGACGTGGCGGCAGCCGATGTGTTCATCGCCTCGCTGATCTTCATCGAAGACCTGGCCCAGAAAGTGGTGGAGGCGGTGGCGCCCCACCGCGACCGGTTGAAGGCGGCGGTGGTGTTCCCCTCGATGCCCGAGGTGATGCGCCTCAACAAGCTGGGCAGCTTCTCGATGGCCCAGCTGGGCCAGAGCAAATCGGCCATCGCCAGCTTCATGAAAAAGCGCAAGGAGGCCGGCGGCGCCGGCTTCCAGGACGCGATGTTGAAGCTGCTCAACACCCTGCCCACGGTTCTTAAATATCTGCCGGTGGAGAAGGCCCAGGACGCCCGCTCCTTCATGCTCAGCTTCCAGTACTGGCTGGGTGGCACGCCGGACAACCTCAGGAACTTCCTGTTGATGCTGGCCGACAAATACGTGTTCCCCCGCGGCGGCGACAACGCGGCGTCCGACCGGCCCGCGCTGCAGGTGGCCGAGCCGGTGGTATTCCCCGATCTGGGCATCTGGCACCCCCTGGCGCCGGGGATGTTCGAAGACCTCAAGGAATACCTCAACTGGAGCTCCAGCCGCACCGACCTCAGCGACAGGGCCCGGCGCGGTCCGGTGATCGGCCTGGTGCTGCAGCGCAGCCACATCGTCACCGGCGATGAGGCCCACTACGTGGCCGTGATCCAGGAGATGGAATACCGCGGCGCCACCGTGATTCCGGTGTTCTGCGGCGGGCTCGACTTCACCAAGCCGGTGAATGCCTTCTTCTACGACCCGCTCAATCCCGAAACCCCACTGGTGGACGGGGTGGTGAGCCTCACCGGCTTCGCCCTGGTGGGGGGTCCGGCCCGCCAGGACCACCCCAGGGCGATCGAGGTGCTCAAAAAGCTCAACCGCCCCTACATGGTGGCCCTGCCGCTGGTGTTCCAGACCACCCAGGAATGGGAGGAGAGCGACCTGGGCCTGCACCCGGTGCAGGTGGCCCTGCAAATCGCCATCCCCGAACTCGACGGCGCCATCGAGCCGATCGTGCTCAGCGGGCGCGACGACGCCACCGGCAAGGCCCACACACTGCAGGACCGGGTGGAGGCGATCGCCGAGCGCTCGATCCGCTGGGCCTCCCTGCGCATCAAGCCCCGGGCCCAGAAGAAGCTGGCGATCACCGTGTTCAGCTTCCCGCCCGACAAGGGCAACGTGGGCACCGCCGCCTACCTCGACGTGTTCGGCTCGATCCACCGGGTGATGGAGGAGATGGCGGCCAAGGGCTACGACGTGGGCGGCCTGCCCAAGACGGCCAAGGCGCTGATGGAGGCGGTGCTCTCCGATCCCGAGGCGATGGAGGGGGCGCCGGAGCTGGCGATCGCCCACCGCATGAGCGTGGAGGAGTACGAGCGGCTCACCCCCTACTCCGAGCGCCTGGAGGAGAACTGGGGCAAGCCGCCCGGCACCCTCAACAGCGACGGCACCAACCTGCTGATCTACGGCCGCCACTTCGGCAACGTGTTCGTGGGCGTGCAGCCCACCTTCGGCTACGAGGGCGACCCGATGCGGCTGCTGTATTCGCGCAGCGCCAGCCCCCACCACGGCTTCGCCGCTTACTACACCTACCTGGAGAAGGTGTGGGGCGCCGATGCGGTGCTGCACTTCGGCACCCACGGCTCCCTGGAGTTCATGCCCGGCAAGCAGATGGGCATGAGCGACACCTGCTACCCCGATTCCCTGATCGGCGCCCTGCCCAACCTCTACTACTACGCGGCCAACAACCCCAGCGAGGCCACGATCGCCAAGCGGCGCGGCTATGCCGAAACGATCTCCTACCTCACGCCGCCGGCCGAGAACGCCGGCCTCTACAAGGGCCTCAAGGAGCTGGGCGAACTAGTGGGCAGCTACCAGCAGCTGCGCGAGGGCAGCCGGGGTGTGCAGATCGTGAACGCGGTGGTGGAAACGGCGCGCCAGTGCAACCTCGACAAGGACGTGGCCCTGCCGGAGGCGGACGCGGCTGAGCTGGATCTGGCCGAACGCGACGGGGTGATCGGCGCGGTGTACCGCCAGCTGATGGAGATCGAGAGCCGGCTGCTGCCCTGCGGCCTGCACACGATCGGCAAGCCCCCCACCGCTGAGGAGGCGATCGCCACCCTGGTGAACATCGCCGCCCTGGAGCGGGAGGAGGAGAGCATCCGCTCCCTGCCGGGGCTGCTGGCCGAGAGCCTGGGCCGCACGATCGCCGACGTGTACAAGGGCAATGACGAGGGCGTTCTCGCCGATGTGGAACTCAACCGCCGCATCACCGAAACCAGTCGTGTCGCGGTGGGCGCCATGGTGCGCAGCGTCACCGGCAGCGATGGCCGGGTGACCCTGCGGCGCAACTTTGGCTGGCTGTTTGATTGGCTCAACTCTGTGGGCTTCAAGCTGCCCAGCCCCTGGCTGCGGGCCTGCTGCGGGGCCGGTTTTGTGAGCGTGAATTCCACCGAGCTCGACAAGCTTTTCGCCTACCTGCAGTTCTGCCTGGAGCAGATCTGCGCCGATCAGGAGATGGAGAGCCTGCTCAAGGCGCTCGACGGCGAATACGTGCTGCCCGGCCCCGGCGGCGATCCGATCCGCAACCCCGGCGTGCTGCCCAGCGGCAAGAACATCCACGCCCTCGATCCCCAGGCCATCCCCACCCGCGCCGCCATCGCCGCCGCCAAGGGCGTGGTGGACAAGCTGATCGAGCGCCAGCGGCAAGAGCAGGGAACCTGGCCGGAAACGATTGCCTGCGTGCTCTGGGGCACCGACAACATCAAGACCTACGGCGAATCCCTGGCCCAGATCCTCTGGTTCATCGGCGTCAAGCCCGTGCCCGATTCCCTCGGCCGGGTGAACAAGCTCGAACTGATCTCCCTGGAGGAGCTGGGCCGGCCCCGCATCGATGTGGTGGTGAACTGCAGCGGCGTGTTCCGCGACCTGTTCATCAACCAGATGGGCCTGATCGACCAGGGGGTGAAGATGGCCGCCGAGGCCGATGAGCCCCTGGCGATGAACTTCGTGCGCAAGCACGCCCAGGAGCAGGCCGAAAAGGAGGGCATCTCCCTGCGCGATGCCGCCACCCGCGTGTTCTCCAACGCCAGCGGCAGCTATTCCTCGAATGTGAATCTGGCGGTGGAGAACAGCACCTGGGAGGAGGAGGGCGAGTTGCAGGAGATGTACCTCTCCCGCAAGACGTTCGCCTTCAACGCCGACAACCCCGGCGAGATGAACCAGAACCGCGAGGTGTTCGAGGCGGCGATGAAAACCGCCGACGTCACCTTCCAGAACCTGGATTCCGCCGAGATTTCGCTCACCGATGTGAGCCACTACTTCGACTCCGATCCCACCAAGCTGATCCAGGGACTGCGTGACGACGGCAAAGCGCCCACGAGCTACATCGCCGACACCACCACCGCCAACGCCCAGGTGCGCTCCCTGAGCGAAACGATCCGCCTCGATTCGCGCACCAAGCTGCTCAACCCCAAGTGGTATGAGGGCATGCTCAATTCCGGCTACGAGGGTGTGCGGGAAGTGGCCAAACGGCTCAACTTCACCCTGGGCTGGAGTGCCACCAGCGGCGCGGTGGACAACTTCGTGTATGAGGAGGCCAACGACACCTTCATCAACGACCCGGAGATGCGCCAGCGGCTGATGGACCTCAACCCCCACAGCTTCCGCCGCATCGTGGGCACACTGCTTGAGGTGAACGGCCGCGGCTACTGGGAGACCAGCGACGAGAACATCGCCCAGCTGCAGGAGCTCTACCAGCAGATCGAGGACAAGATCGAGGGGGTGAGCGAGGGTTGATCCCCGGCCCGATCACTCGCCAGTGGCGCCATCGGGGGCATCTGGGGCATCGAGGATCGTCACCTCGCCTGTGGCGCCATTCACGCGCACCTGATCGCCGTCGTTGAGCCGCTCGGTGGCATTCATCACGCCCGCCACTGCGGGCAAGCCGTATTCGCGCGCCACGATGGAGCCGTGGGAGAGCGCACCGCCGGTCTCCATCACCAGGGCGCCGGCCTGCAGAAACAGCGGCGTCCAGGCCGGATCGGTGCCCCGGCAGACGAGCACCTCTCCCGGGGCAAGATCGGCACCGAGCGGCTGCACCACCACCTTGACGCGCCCCTGATGGGTACCGGCAGACACCGGCAGCCCCCTGAGCATGGAGTCGCCGTCCTGCGCAGGAATGCCGAAGATGGCCTCCCCGTCGGAGCTCATCCAGCGGGGTACGGCGCGGCGGTTGATCTCCCGCTCGTAGTCGGCGCGGGCCGCCGCGGCCTTCGCCCGTAGATCGCCGGCCCTGCCTTGCTCATGGGCCAGCAGATCGTCGCAGCCCAGGAAAATCACATCCTCAACCCGATCCAGCACGCCCCTGGCCACCAGCTCGCCGCCCGCATCCAGCAGGATCCGGCGGGCGATGGCAATCATGCGCGCGCCCTCGAATTTGGGTTGCTCGCGCAGGCCCGCCAAGCCGCGATAGCAGCGCAGCTGCCAGGCGAACAGGCGCGCCTGCAGCCCGCCCCTGACAGCCCGCACGCGGGCGATGAGATCCTGCGCAGCCCTGTCGGCCTCTGCGCGCTGGCGCTGAAACTGCGCCTCCTGATCGCCTCCTCCAGGGGCTTGCCCGTAGCTGCGCAGCAGCTCCAGCACATAGGCCGGCGCTTCGCTCCAGCGGGCCATGCCGGGATCGATCTCGCGCACGGCGCGATGGCCGAACCGGCGCAGGAAGGCGACCACCCCGGGGTGGTCGGCGGTGGGATCCACCCCCTCAGCCCGGAGACGCCTGGCCAGCCGCCAGAGCGTCAGTCCCATCTCGGTGGTGATGTTGTGTGGCAGCGCCCGCTGCAGGGGGGCAAACAGGCTGTCGTCCGCCAGCCAGGCCGCCAGCTGGCGGCGCAAGGCAGCCTCAGCCATCAGCCCGGGGGTCATCACCGCCACCGGGGTGATCCAGATGATCGCCCCTCGCCGCCCCAGCCCATCGCGGATGAACGCCACCCGGGCCCGCATCGATGGCAGCCGTTCGGCCTCCCGCTCCAGCCGGCGAATGGCGGCATCGGTTTCGGCCAGCACCCGCAGGCGTGCCTGCTCGGGGTTGAGCGCTGCCATCAGCCCACGCCAGGCCAGCCATGCGGCCAGGGGCACCAGCCGCCACCGGAAGCCGATCCCAGGGCCGCGGCCGATGATGCGCTCGCCCTCGCGCTCCCCGTAGGCCAGCAGCGCCTCGCCTGTGATCGGATCCTTGTCTGCAGCGGCCCTGGCCAGTTGCCGCCAGCGTGCGGGCTTGCGCAGAAGCTCGGTGAGATCCACGAACAGCCGCCCGGCGGCCACCTTGAGCCAGGGCAGATGGCGCTCGGGCCGCCCAGTCACGGCATGGGCAAAGCCGCCCACCAGCACCCGCCAGTAGTCGATGCCGGCAGGGGTGAAGGGCTCGAGCATCTGCTGAGCGTGAACGTTGAAGCTCAGGTAGAGACGCAACCCGGCCTCAGGACTGGGCAGCGGTTCGGGCAGCGGAAACAGCGAGGTGATCGGGCGCGACTGCACGAGATAGGGCTGCCCCGCCGCCAGGGCCCACTCCAGGTCCTGGGGGCTGCCGAAATGCTGCTGGGCGCGAACGCCCAGGGCGGCCAGGGCCCTGACCTCATCCGGCTGCAGCGTCGGGATGCGCCGTCGGTGCTCCGGCATCGGACGCTGGATGGTTCCCACGCCCTCGCGCTGGATGAGCACCTGCTTGTCGGCCAGCTGCTGCTCGATCACCTGGCCCCGGTGATCGAGCACCCAGGTGTCGGGGCTGACATGGCCGCCCACCACCGCCTCTCCCAGGCCGAACGAGGCGGCGAGCAGCATCCGGTCTCGGCGGTGGTTGAGGGGATTGGCGGTGAACAGCACACCGGAGCGGTCTGCATCCACCATCCGCTGCACCACCACGGCGATCCCCAGGCCGGCCTGATCCAGTCCCACCCGCTGGCGGTAGGCCACCGCGCGCGGATTCCAGAGCGAGGCCCAGCAGCGACGCACCGCATCACAGACCTGATCGGGACCTTCGATGGCCAGGACGCTGTCGTGCTGGCCGGCGAAACTCGCTGTGGGGAGATCTTCAGCCGTGGCCGACGAGCGCACCACAACCAGTCCTCCCCCGAGCCGGGCATAGGCCCGCCGGATCGCATCGGCCACCGGCGTGGGAATGAAACCGGCGATCAGGCGCTCCCGCAGCGCCTGGCTGGCCTCAGCCAGATGGGCAGGATCCGCGGCGGCGATCTCCTCCACCACGGCACGCAGAGGCTCAGTGAAACCGTTCGCGGCCACAAAGTGGTGATAGGCCTGCGTCAGCACCACAAAGCCCTCGGGCACGGGCAAGCCGGCAGCGCCCAGGGCGCCGAGGCTTGCCGCCTTGCCGCCCGCCACCATCAGATCGCCGGGGCCCAGGCTCTCGAGGCTGCGGATGTAGGTCATCGGCACCAGGGCAGCACCGGTGGCTGCGTGGATCAGCCCACCACAGCCTGGACCATCCGCGCCACCTGGGCGATCGGGCCCACATCGTGCACCCGCAGCGCCGCCGCACCGCCGGCCACGGCCAGGGCGCACACCGCGGCGGTGCCCCAGAGGCGCGCCCGCGGGCGGGGCTCGTCCAGCACCGCACCGATGAAGCGCTTGCGCGACGGGCCCACCAGCAGGGGGAAGGGCGGCTCAGCCTGGCCGGGGCTGGCGGTGGCCAGCTCGGCCAACCGCCGCAGCAGCTCCAGGTTGTGGTCGGTGGTCTTGGCGAAGCCCAGGCCCGGGTCCCACACGATCTGCTCGCGGCGCACGCCGGCCGCCAGGGCGGCGGCGGTGGCCGCCTCCAGTTCGGCGCGCACCTCCGCCACCACGTCGCCATACACCGCCAGCTCGTCCATCGAGCGGCTGTCGCCGCGGCTGTGCATGAGCACGTAGGGGCAGCCGCGAGCGGCGATCAGGGGCAGCATCGCCGGATCGCGCCCGCTGCAGCCGCGCACGTCGTTGATCCAGTCGGCGCCGGCGGCCAGGGCCGCCTCAGCCACCGAGGCATGAAAGGTGTCCACCGAGATCGTGATCGCCGGCTGGGCGGCGCGGATCGCCTCCAGGGGTGGCAGCAGCCGCTCCAGCTCCTGCTGGGGGCCCACCATCACGGCCCCAGGGCGGGTGCTCTGGCCGCCGAGATCGAGCACATCGGCCCCCTGGGCCACCATCCGGGCCGCCACCCGCGCGGCCTGGTCCATGCCGGCGATGCGGCCCCCATCGCTGAAGGAATCGGGAGTGAGGTTGATCACCCCCATCACCAGGGGACGCCGACCCCAGCGGAAGCCGGAATCGCCCCGCAGCGGCCCGGTCACACCCGCGCCGGCACCTGGTAATTGGCGATGCGGGCAAAGCTCTCGGCATCCAGCGAGGCGCCGCCCACCAGCACCCCGTCGATGTCGCTCTGGGCCATCAGGTCGTCGATCGTGGCCGGGTTCACCGAGCCGCCGTACTGAACCACCACCTCCGGGTTGCCCACCCAGCCGCGGATCAGGGCGCAGATGCGGTTGGCCTCCTGGGCCGGGCAGGTCTTGCCGGTGCCGATGGCCCAGATCGGCTCGTAGGCCACGATCAGGCGGGCGGGATCCACATCCTCCAGGCCCTGCTCGATCTGGCGGTGAATCACGCGCTCCGTTTCAGCGGACTCGCGCTGGTCGAGGCTCTCGCCCACGCACAGGATCGGCACCAGCCCATGGCGCTGGGCGGTGCGGGCGCGCAGGTTGATCTGTTCGTCGCTCTCGCAGAAGTACTTACGCGGCTCGCTGTGGCCCACGATCGCGTGGCTGACGCCGTGCTCCTCGAGCATCGCCGCCGAGATCATGCCGGTGTAGGCGCCCTTCTCGTCCCAGTGCACGTTCTGGGCGGCAATCGCCACGCCGGTGCCGGCCAGGTGGCGGTTGAGGGTGGGAATGGCGGTGAATGGCGGGGCGATCACCACCTCGCGATCATCCGGAAGCTCGGCGATCAGCGGGCGGAAGGTGGCGGCGAAGGCCCGCGTCTCGGCGCAGGTCATGTGCATCTTCCAGTTGCCTGCAATGACGGCCTTGCGCACCATGAGCTTGCTGATCACCACGGCCAAACGCTAATGGGCCACCGGTCAGCTGCCCGCCGGGCCCCCTCTCAGCCGCCCGCCGGGCCATCAACCACCAGTTCGCGGCCATCGAGGAGCACCGCATCACCTGGAGCCAGCTGGCGGCCGCGGCGCAGCTCGATGGTGCCGTTCACGCGCACGTCACCACGCTGGATGCGCAGCTTGGCCTCGCCGCCGGTGGCCGCCAGGCCGTGGAATTTGAGGAACTGATCGAGCTTCAACGGGCGCTGAACCCCACGACCCTTAGCGTGCCGCGATGCTCGCACCTCCACCGGCGGCAGGCCGCGACAGCCTGCGGGACAGCGTGCGCAGGCTGTGGCCCCTGATGCGGCCCCACCGGCGCCGGCTCGGCGCCGGTGGGGTGTGCATCGTGATCTACGTGCTCTGCTGGCCCCTGCTGGCGGCCCTGGCCGGCCGCCTGATCCCAGCCATCGGCGCCGGCGATCTGGCCACCACCGTGCAGGCGGTACTGCTGGCGCTGCTGGTGTTCCTGGTGCAGAAGGCTGCCCAGTTCGGCCAGGACACCCTGCTGGCCGGGCCGGCGCTGGGCGTGAGCCGAACCCTGCGCCAGCAGTTGTTCGCCCGCCTGCAGCGGCTGGAGTTCGCCTCCCTCGACAAACTCTCGGCCGGCGATCTCACCTACCGCCTCACCGAGGACGCCGACCGGGTGGGGGAGGTGATCTACAAGACGATCCAGGACACCACCCCCAGCGCCCTTCAGCTGCTGGCGGTGCTGGGCTACATGCTCTGGCTCGACTGGCCCCTGGCCCTGGCCACCCTGCTGCTGGCGCCGCTGGTGGCGCTGCTGGTGAGCGCCTTCGGGGCGCGGGTGATGGCGGCGGCCGAGCGCAGCCAGCGCCAGGTGAGCGAGCTGGCCGGTCTGCTGGCCGAGGCCATCGCCGGCCTGCCCCTGGTGCGGGCCTATGCCGCCGAGCCCTGGCTGCAGCGGCGCTTCGACGCGGAGGTGGAGCAGCACCGCCGCGCCCGCTACCGCACCCTGCGCCTGCTGGCCCTGCAACATCCGGTGGTGGGCTTTCTTGAGGCCGGTGGCATCCTCACCGTGCTGCTGATCGGCGCCTGGCGGATCCAGAGCGGCCAGCTCGATGCCCAGGGCTTCAGCAGCTATGTGGCGGCGCTGCTGATGCTGATTGATCCCATCGCCCACCTCACCACCAACTTCAACGAGCTGCAGCAGGGGCAGGCCTCCCTGCAGCGCCTGCTGGCGATCGAGCGCGAGCCGGTTGAGCCGCCCGACCATCCCGGCGCCGGAACCCTGGGAGCGGTGCGCGGTGAGCTGGTGCTGGAGGCGATCGCCTTCGGCTACAACCCTGCCCAACCGGTGCTGCGCGGGCTCGATCTGCGGGTGGAGCCCGGCCAGGTGGTGGCCCTGGTGGGCCCGTCGGGGGCGGGCAAGACCACGCTGTTTTCGCTGCTGCTGCGCTTCAACGTGGCCCAGCGCGGCCGCGTGCTGCTCGATGGCCGCGACCTGGCCGGGCTGCGCGCCGCCGAGCTGCGCCGCGCCGTGGCCCTGGTGCCCCAGCAGAGCCAGGTGTTCTCGGGCACGGTGGCCGAGGCGATCGCCTTCGGCCGGCCCGCCAGCCCCGGGCAGATTCAGCGGGCGGCGCGGCTGGCCAACGCCGACGGCTTCATCGAGGCCCTGCCCCACGGCTACGCCAGCCGGGTGGAGGAGCGGGGCCGCAACTTCTCCGGCGGTCAGCTGCAGCGCCTGGCGATCGCCCGGGCGGTGCTGGGCGATCCGGCCCTGCTGCTGCTCGATGAGGCCACCAGCGCCCTCGACGCCGAGGCCGAGGAGGCGGTGCAACGGGGCCTGCGTCAGGCCATGGCCGGGCGCACGGTGCTGGTGATCGCCCACCGCCTGGCCACGGTGCAGCAGGCCGACCGCATCGTGGTGCTCGCGGACGGGCAGATCGTGGAGCAGGGCAGCCACAATCAGCTGATGGCCCACGGCGGCCGTTACCGCGACCTCTGCCGGCGCCAGTTCATCCAGCTTGAATCCTGATCCCACGGGGGTCCACGCAGCCATGGCCTGGGAATACCGGGTGATCCACATCGACGTGAGCAGCGGCTCGCCGCCGGAGCCGCCCTCGCCGGAGGCCGACAGCCGGCGCCTGGACGGCGCCCTCAGCCCGGAATTTCTGGAGCGGGAATTCCCCCAGCAATACCGCGGTGCCAACGCCCGTCCCCGCCACCCGGCCGAGCAGCTGCAGTTCTTCCTCAACGCCCTCGGGCGGGAGAACTGGGAGCTGGTGGAGGCCCCCCAGGTGGGCCGGCTGCTGATGTTCGTGTTCAAGCGGCCGGCCCTTGACCTGCCCAAGCTGCCGCCCGGTGGCGGAGAGCGGGGATCCGTATCCTGAGCGGGCCCTGCCGACTCCCGCCGTGGACAGCAACGCCCAGCAGCCTCCCGTGCTCACCTTCGAGGGCAAGCGCTACGACCTCAACTCACTGCCCGATGAGGTGAAGGAACTGGTGCGGGGCATGCAGGTGGCCGACGCCCAGCTGCGCATGCATGAGGACACCCTCAAGGTGCTGGCGGTGGGCCGGCAGTCGATGGCGATGCAGCTCAACGAGAAGCTCCAGCAGATTGCTCCCCTGCCTTGAAGCTGTAGGCCCTGGTGAGTCGGAACACGGTTCCCGAGAGCAGCAGCAGACCGATCAGATTGGGGATCGCCATCAGGCCGTTGAGGATGTCGGCGATGGTCCAGATCACACCACCGCTCACCACGGCACCGATCACCACCACCACCACCCACAGCAGGCGGAAGGGGGTGATGGCCGCGGTGCCCGCCAGGAACTCCAGGCAGCGCTCGCTGTAGTAGCCCCAGCCGAGGATCGTGGTGGCGGTGAAGGCCACGGTGGCGAAGGTCACCAGCCAGCCGGAACCGGGCAGTTCGGCGTTGAAGGCGCTGATCGTCAGGTCCACACCGTTGGCGCCACTGCCATACAGACCGCTGAGCACGATCACCAGCGCGGTCATGGTGCAGATCACGATCGTGTCGATGAAGGTGCCGATCATGGCCACGCTGCCCTGAAGCACCGGGTCACCGGGCCGGGCCGCCGCCTGGGCGATCGGAGCGGTGCCCAGGCCCGACTCATTGGAGAACACCCCCCGGGCGATGCCCTGACGGATCACCACCCCCAGCACGCCGCCGGCGGCAGCCTGCCCGGTGAAGGCGTCGGAGAAGATCACACCGAAGGCGGCCGGGATTTCCGGCAGGTGAATCGCCAGGATGATCAGGGCCCCGCCCACGTAGATCGCCGCCATCACCGGCACCACCACCTCCGACACCTTGCCGATGCGCTCGATGCCGCCGATCAGCACGGCGAAGGCGATCGCCCCCATCACCAGGCCCGTGGCCAGTTCCGGAACCCCCAGGGAGGTGCGCAGGGCCAGGGCCAGCTGGTTGGCCTGCACGCCGTTGCCGATGCCGAAGCCGGCCAGGGTGCCGAAGATGGCGAACAGGGTGCCCATCCAGGCCCAGCGCGGGCCGAGGCCATTGCGGATGAAGTACATCGGCCCCCCCACGTGCTCGCCGAGGGCATCCACCTCGCGGTAGTGCACCGCCAGCAGCGATTCGGCGTACTTGGTGGCCAGGCCCACGAAGGCGATCAGCCACATCCAGAACACAGCCCCTGGACCGCCCACGGCGATCGCGCTGGCCACCCCGGCCACGTTGCCGGTGCCAATGGTGGCCGCCAGGGCAGTGGAGAGGCTCTCGAAGGCGGTGACGTCGCCCTCACCCTTGCTGGAGCGGATCGATCCGATGGCTTCGCGCAGGCCGAAGCCCAGGCGCCGCAGGGGCATGAAACGCAGGCCCACCATCAGGTAGAGGCCCGTGAGGCCGATCAGCCAGAGGGTGAGCGGGCCCCACACCACCCCATTGATCCGATCGAGGAAGTCCAAGGCAGGCTGCATTGATTGGCGCCGATGGTGTCATGGCATCAGCGCCCTCGCCAGCCTCAGCCCAGGGGCTCGAGGGCCTCGAAGCGGAAGCGCTGGCGGCTGGCGGGGGTGTCGCCACAGGCTTCGGTCTCCACCACACGCTCGCTCAGCACCCAGGGTCCGCCCTCGCTGACGGGCACGAAGGTGTCGGTGAAGCGGCTCAGTCCGCCGCGGGGGGCGCCGCTGGCGGGATCGGCGTACTGGCTGGTGTAGCTGCGGCTCAGGTAGCCGGCGCCGGTGTGGGTGACGCTCTCGGTGAAGATCGTCACCACCGTGCCGTGGATGTGGCGGTGCACCATCGTCACCACATCGTCCTTGATGCGGTAGCGGTCCCCGGCGTTCTTGCCGCCCACGATCACCTCGGTGCCCACGGCATCGGTGTCACCGGCGCTGAAGGTGTTGTCGCCGTGGGTCTGCTCGAAGCTGCGGCGCACACGATGGATCGCCACCTCCCAGAGCTGGGAGGCCACCGCCTTGTGCACCTCGCCGTCCTCGATGCCGTCCACCTGGGCCTTGAGATCGGCGCCCACCACAAAGGTTCCCTCCAGGCGGCGGGAGGGTTCAGCGGCGTCCCCCAGCTGCTCCCAGACGCAGCGGCCGCGGTAGCCGCCGAAGGCCGGGTCCCAGGTGTAGCGGTTCTCGTAGGCGGCCCGGAAAGCGGCGCGGCAGTCGCTGCCGGGGGCCGGCGGCGTCTGGGGGGATGAGGCGCTGGCGGCCGCTCCGGTGCTGATGGCGGCAGGGCTGGCGGGGGTGGCGGTCAAGGCCGATCGGGCGAAGGACCTGAACCCTAACCAGCGCCGCCGAGGTGGATGTCCTGCAGGGCGTGCACCGGCAGCTCGGCGTTGCTCTGCAGGGAGGTGATCGCCTCCACGGCCGCCCGGGCACCCGCCAGGGTAGTCACCGTGGGCACGGCATAATCCAGGGCGGCGCGGCGCAGGTAGCGGTCGTCGTGGGTGGCCTGGCGGCCGATGGGAGTGTTGATGATCAGCTGGATGCGGCCGGAGCGGATCGCGTCCTCGATGTTGGGCCGGCCCTCGTGCACCTTGAGGATCGGCTCCACCGCCAGGCCCTCGGCCTGCAGCAGGGCGGCGGTGCCGCCGGTGGCGATCAGGGAAAAGCCCTGCTCGGCCAGGCGCCGGGCCACCGGCACCAGGGCCGGCTTGTCGCGGTCGTGGGTGGAGAGAAACACCGTGCCGGCCGACGGCAGGGCCTCGTTGGCGGCCAGCTCGGCCTTGGCGAAGGCCATGCCGAAGCCGGCGGCGATGCCCATCACCTCGCCGGTGCTGCGCATTTCCGGTCCCAGCAGGGTGTCGGAGCCGGGAAAGCGCTTGAACGGCAGCACCGCCTCCTTCACCGTCTGCAGCGGTGGCTGCGGCTCGGCCGTCAGGCCCAGCTCCGCCAGGCTGCGGCCGGCCATCACCAGGCTGGCCAGCTTGGCCAGGGCCACGCCGGTGGCCTTGGCCACGAACGGCACCGTGCGCGAGGCGCGCGGGTTGGCCTCGATGATGAACACCCGCTCCTCGCCGTCGACGCCCCGCTGCACGGCGAACTGCAGGTTGATCAGGCCGCGCACCTCCAGGGCCAGGGCCAGGTCCGTGCTCCACTGGCGGATCGTGGCCAAAGCCGCCTCCCCCAGGCTGACGCTGGGCAGACAGCAGGCCGAGTCCCCCGAGTGGATGCCGGCAGGCTCGATGTGCTCCATCAGGCCGCCGATCACCACCGCACCGGTGGCATCGGCCAGGGCATCCACGTCCACCTCGGTGGCGTTCTCCAGGTACTGATCGATCAGCACCGGGTGGTCGGGCTCCACGGTCACCGCCTCGGCCATGTAGCGGTTGAGCTCGGTCTCGCCGTACACCACCTCCATGGCCCGGCCGCCGAGCACGTAGCTGGGCCGCACCACCACGGGGTAGCCCACCCGCTCGGCCACCGCCCGGGCTTCGGCCTCGCTGCGGGCCAGACCGTTGCGGGGCTGGCGGATCTCCAGACGCCGCAGGATCGCCTCGAACTGCTCCCGGTCCTCGGCGGTGTCGATCGACTCGGGGGAGGTGCCCCAGATGCGCGTGCCGGTGGCCAGGCCCTCGGGGGAATCCAGCCAGCGCAACAGGGGAATCGCCAGCTTGAGCGGGGTCTGGCCGCCGAACTGCACGATCACCCCCTCGGGCGTCTCGGACTCGATGATGTTGAGCACATCCTCGAGGGTGAGCGGCTCGAAGTAGAGGCGGTCGCTGGTGTCGTAGTCGGTCGACACCGTCTCAGGGTTGCTGTTCACCATCACCGTGGCGAAGCCGGCGTCGCGCAGGGAAAAGGAGGCGTGACAGCAGCAGTAGTCGAACTCGATGCCCTGGCCGATGCGGTTGGGCCCACCGCCCAGGATCATCACCTTGCGCCGGCTCTCGGGCTGCACCTCGTCTTCGGGGGGCACCAGCTCCAGCTCGCCGGCGGCGTTGAGCCGCTCCAGCGGCCGCTCGTAGGTGGAGTAGTGGTAGGGCGTCTGGGAGGCGAACTCGGCGGCGCAGGTGTCCACCGTCTTGAACACCGCCCGCACCCCCAGCCCCTGGCGGTGGCGGCGCACGCTCAGTTCATCGCTGCCGGTGGCCCAGGCGATCTGACGATCGGAGAAGCCCAGCTGCTTGAGGGCCAGCAGGGCGTCGGCATCGAGGTCGGCCAGGGTGCGGCCGCGCAGCAGCCGCCGCTCGGTATCGAAGATGCGCCGCAGCTTGGCCAGGAACCAGGGATCAATGGCGCTCAGGTCATGGATCTCAGCGTCGGAGCGGCCAGCCACCATCGCCTCACGCACGGCGAAGATGCGCTCCGGCGTGGCGGTGCGCAGGGCCCGGTCGAGCTCGCCTGCGGGGATGGTGCCATCGGGGCGGTCGCACCCCCAGCCGGCGTGGCCCGTTTCCAGCGAGCGCATCGCCTTCTGGAACGACTCCTCGAAGCAGCGGCCGATCGCCATCGCCTCGCCCACCGATTTCATCGAGGTGGTGAGCAGGGGCGGACTGCCCTTAAACTTCTCGAAGGCGAAGCGCGGGATCTTCGTGACCACATAGTCGATCGTGGGCTCGAAGCAGGCCGGCGTGGCGCCGGTGATGTCGTTGACGATCTCATCAAGCGTGTAGCCCACCGCCAGGCGGGCGGCGATCTTGGCGATCGGGAAACCGGTGGCCTTCGACGCCAGGGCCGAGCTGCGGCTCACCCGGGGGTTCATCTCGATCACGATCACATCGCCGTTGGCGGGGTTGATCGCGAACTGGATGTTGCTGCCGCCGGTATCCACGCCGATCTCGCGGATGATGGCGATCGCCTGATCGCGCAGACGCTGGTACTCCCGGTCGGTGAGGGTCTGGGCGGGCGCCACGGTGATCGAGTCACCGGTGTGCACCCCCATCGGGTCGAGGTTCTCGATCGAGCACACGATCACCACGTTGTCGGCGCTGTCGCGCATCACCTCCAGCTCGAACTCCTTCCAGCCCAGCAGCGACTGCTCGATCAGGATCTGGCTCACCGGGCTGGCCTCCAGGCCGCTCTTGCAGATCGCCTCGAATTCCTCCGGGTTGTAGGCGATGCCGCCACCGCTGCCGCCCAGGGTGAAGGCGGGCCGGATGATGCGCGGGTAGCTGGCGATGCGCTCGCCCACCGCCATCGCATCGGCCATCGAGTTGGCGATGCCCGACGGACAGACGGCCACGCCGATGCGCGCCATCGCCTCCTTGAACAGCAGCCGGTCTTCCGCCTTCTGGATCGCCGCCAGGTTGGCGCCGATCAGCTCCACCCCATGCTTGGCGAGCGTGCCGTTCTCGGCCAGGGTCACCGCCAGGTTGAGGGCCGTCTGGCCGCCCATGGTGGGCAGCAGGGCATCGGGTTTCTCAATCTCGATTACCCGCGTCACCACCTCGGGGGTGAGCGGTTCGATGTAGGTGCGGTCCGCCATGTCCGGATCGGTCATGATCGAGGCGGGGTTGCTGTTCACCAGCACTACCTCGAACCCCTCGGCCCGCAGCGCCTTGCAGGCCTGGGTGCCGGAGTAGTCGAACTCGCAGGCCTGCCCGATCACGATCGGGCCCGAGCCCAGCAGCAGGATGCGACGCAGGTCCGTGCGGCGGGGCATGGGTGCAATGGGCCAAACCCGCTCAGCCTTGCACGATCCCCCGCCGCTGATGGTGGCGATCCACTCGGGACCCCCGATCCCTGTCGCTAACGTGGAACCCGTTGTGACCTCCGCGTCCATGAGCGAACTCCAGCGCCTCAAGGGGCTGCTGCCGCCGGAAATGCAGAGCTGGGTGTTCGTGGAAGCCGCGGCCTCGATCGATCCGCCCCTTATTGCGATCGAAGAGATCGGACGTGACGAGATCGAGATCCAGGTGGATCTCGAAACCTGGGATGGCCTGGCGCTGGACCACCGCAACCTGCTGTTCTGGCATGAGGTGGGCCGCGTCCAGAACGACGCCGTGCCGCGCGACGGCTGGGAGATGGCCGCCCTGGCCATCGGCCTGGGCGGTGCCATCGGCGAACTCTGGGTGCAGGACGGGCTGCTGCTGCTGATGGCCCTGGGGCTGTCGGGATTCGCCGGCTACCGCCTTTACCTCAAGAACAACTCCGAAAAGCGCCTGGCCGATGCCATCGCCGCCGACGAGCGGGCGATCGACCTGGCCTGCCGCTTCGGCTACACCCTGCCCAACGCCTACAAGAGCCTGGGGGGCGCCCTCAAGGAACTGGCCGAGCAGACCCGCAAGAAGAAGAAACGCAGCTTCTACGACGACCGCCTCGAAGCCCTGCGCAAGAGCGCCAGCCGGGCCCGGGCCGAAATGGCCCAGCAGCAGGGTTCGCGCGAGTCGGTCACCAGCGAGAACGTGTATGGCTGACGAGAGCGCAACCAGCCAGGCCACTCCCACCAGCCCCGGCGATCCGGCCAGCGAAGCGTTGGCGCGCCTGGCGGCCGAAGCCTGCGACGACCGCAAGGCCGTGGACATCCGCCTGATCCGGGTGGATGAGGTGACCACCCTGGCCGACTGGTTTCTGATCTGCAGCGGCCTCTCCGATGTGCAGGTGCGGGCCATCGCCCGTTCGGTGGAAGACCGGCTGGAGGCCGACACGGGCCGCCTGCCCCTGCGCCGCGAGGGTCAGGCCGAAGGCCGCTGGGTGTTGCTCGACTACGGCGAGCTGATCGTGCACGTGCTGATGCCCCAGGAGCGCGAGTACTACGACCTGGAGTCGTTCTGGGGCCACGGCCAGCAGGTGCGCTACCTAGGCTCCGCCCAGGCCACCAACAGCTGAGCCATGGGCGACGCCCTCGGCGCCACCGGCGATTTTCCTGGCGCTCCCGCCGCTCCCTGTCCGGTGCCTGCGGCCCAGCGCCCGCTCCAGCAATACCAGGAGCTGCGCGACTCCTGGTTCTTCGCCTGGCCCCGCCACGACCTGCCCGGCCTGCTGCGGCCCCTGGCCCTGAGCTGGCTGCTGGTTCTGCCGGTCACGGTGCTGGTGAGCAGCGGCAGCTGGGTGCTGCGTCACCACACCCTGCAGCTGCTGCTGGCCGGAGCGGTGGCGGCCATCGTGCTGCCCACCCTGCTGCTCACCCGCCAGTGGCTGGGCTGGCGCAGCATCCACCAACGCCTGATCAGCGAGCGGGTGGAATACGAGGAATCGGGCTGGTACGACGGCCAGGTCTGGGAAAAACCCCTGAGCTGGCGCCAGCAGGATCTGCTGGTGGCCCGCCACCAGGTGCGGCCGGTGCTCCACCGCCTGCGCCAGGCGGTGGGCGGCTGCATCGCCCTGATGCTGCTGGGCAGCGCCGTCCTGCTGACGGCGGGGCTCTGGCAGGCTCAATGAACTCCGGCCCCCGGCCCTGCCCATGAGCCTCTCCTCCAGCTTCGGTGCCGCCACCCGCACCGACATTCCACCCCTGGAGGTGCGGCTGCTGCGCGAGGGCATCGCCGAGTCGCACCACCGGGTGCATGCGGCGGTGAGCGACGCCCGAGGACGGGTGTTGATGCGGGCCGGCGATCCGCAGCGGCTCACCTTCGTGCGCTCAGCCCTCAAACCCTTCCAGGCCTCGGTGTTCGTGGCCAGCGGCAGCGCCGATCAGGGCCAGGTGGGCGACCGCGGCCTGGCGATCGCCTGCGCCTCCCATGCCGGCACGCCGGAACACGCCCGCGAGGCCTTCAAGCTGCTCTGGAGCGCGGAACTGGAGGCCGACCAGCTGCAGTGTCCGGTGCCCGAGGGCCGCACCAGCCCGCTGGAGCACAACTGTTCGGGCAAGCATGCGGCCTTCCTGGCCACCTGCCGCCGGCTGGGCTGGAGCACCGAGAGCTACATGCACGCCGACCACCCCCTGCAGCAGGAGGTGCTCAAGCGGGTGGCCGAACTGCTGGCCCTGCCGGCGGCCGAGCTGGTGACGGCCCGCGACGACTGCGGCGTGCCCACCCTGCGCCTGCGCCTGGCCCAGATGGCCCTGCTGTTCGCCCACCTGGGCGCCGGCGCGCAGCCCCACCTGGAGCGGCTCAGCCGGGCCATGCTCGCCCATCCCCACCTGGTGGCGGGCGAGGGGCGCTTCGACACCGAGCTGATGCGCCGCGGCCACGGCCAGGTGATCAGCAAGGGCGGCGCCGAGGGCATCCAGTGCATCAGCCGCGTGGGCGAAGGACTGGGTCTGGCGATCAAGGTGGAGGACGGCTCCGCCCGGGCCAAGCAGGCGGTGGCCCTGCAGCTGCTCGAGCAGCTCGACTGGCTCACCCCCATGACCCTCGAGGAGCTGCGCCAGCGCTTCCTCCACCCGGCCCCCCACCTGCGCCTGGAGGTGCTCGGCGAGCTGCGCTTCGACTGAGGCGCTGGGGCTGAGCCACAGGCGCTGAGCCGCTGTGGCTTGCCGATCGGTAGCGGGGGACACCGCGCTGGTATGATCCATCCACCGGCGCGGGGTAGAGCAGCCTGGTAGCTCGTCGGGCTCATAACCCGAAGGTCGCGAGTTCAAATCTCGCCCCCGCCACCAATTCCAAAGGCCCCGGTAGTAGTCACGCTGCCGGGTTTTTTTATGGCCGTTTTTTGCAGCCAGCGGTTTGCTGCAAATCATGGGCCATTGGCAAACCAGGCCAGGGTCCCCTGCTAAGGGTCGTGCAGACCGAGTGGTGCATGACCGAGCTGCAACAGGCCCTGCTGATCTTCGCGATCGGCGCCGTGGTCACCCTGACCACCGTGATCATGATCGCCCGGGGCCATGCCCGCTGGCACGGCCGCGATCCCTATGACGACCCCAGCCGGGCCGCCAGCCATGACTGAGGCACCGCTGCTCGATGCCGGCATTGCCTGGTTTCTGCTGGTGGCCTTCTCGGTGCTCTGGATCGCCCTGGGGGTGTGGTGGGGCAAGCGCGGCAAGGGCGATGCCGACGACTACCTGCTGGCCGGCCGCAACATCGGCCTGGCCCTGAGCACCGCCACCCTGATGGCCAGCTGGGTCACCGGCAACACCACCCTGGCGGCCCCGGAGGTGGGCTACACCCTGGGCCTGTGGGGCATGCTCGGCTACGCCCTGGCGGGCCTGGGGCTGTTTCTGTTCGCACCGCTGGCGATCCGCATCAAGCGGCTGATGCCCACGGCCCGCACCAGCGGCGACTTCGTTCGCCTGCGCTTTGGCCGGGTGTGCTGGGCGGTGTTCCTGCTGATCACCATGGCCTACACCCTCGGCTTCCTGATCACCCAGGGGATGGGAGCCGGCCTGCTGCTGCAGGCACTCTCCGGCTTCGACTACCGGCTGGGGATGGTCTGCGTGATCGGCGTGTCCACCACCTACACCCTGTTCGGCGGCATGCGCGGCGTGGTGGGCACCGACTTCATCCAGTCACTGCTGATCATGGCCCTGCTGGTGCTGGTGGCGGTGCTGGGCTACAGCCGCATCAGCGTGGAGGAGGTCTACGTGGCCCTGGAGGCCGAGTACCCGTCGCGGCTCAACATGCTGCTGCCGGCCGGGCTGCTGTTCGCCTGGAACACCGGCCTGTTCAGCATGGGCGAGGTGTTCCACAACAACATCTGGTGGAGCCGGGTGTTCGCCAGCCGGCCCTCGGTGGTGTTCCGCTCCTTCATTCTCGGCGGCCTGGCCTGGATCACCGTGCCGATCGTGACCGGCGCCATCGCCCTGATGGCCCTGGCCACCAACCTGGAGGTGCCCCAGGTGAACATGGTGTTTCCGCTGATCACCGCCGAGCTGCTGGGCAGCGGCGGCGCGGTGGTGGTGTTCATCATCATCTTCGCCTCGCTCACCTCCACCCTCGATTCACTGCTGGCCGCCAGCGCCGACCTGATCGCCGAGGACGTGGTGGCCCACTGGCTGCGGCCCGGCATCAGCGATGCCCAGATCCGCCAGGCGGCACGGCTGGTGGTGGTGGGGCTGGGGTTGCTCACGATGCTGCTCTCCTGGCAGTACGTCACCTCGATGTTCCAGCTGCTGCTGTTCACCGGCCCCCTGGTGGCCTCCACCATCTGGCCGATCGCCATGGGGCTCTACTGGCCCCAGGCCAACCGCCAGGCCGCCACCGCCGCCATGGTGGTGGGCACGATCACCGGCCTGCTGGCCTACGTGCTGGTGGCGCCCTACTGCGCCGCCCTGGTGTCAGCGGCGGTATCGGCGGCGGTGATGGGGCTCGGCAGCCACTGGAACCCGGAACGCTTCGACTGGCGCCTGCTGGCCGGCCGCTGATCCCTGCTCTCCCCTGCGCACCAGTGCCATGCCCCTGCTGATCACCAGCCCAACCATCGCCACGGCCATCGCCACTGCCCTGGCCACAGCCCCAGCGCCGGAAACCCAGTGGCTGCTGCCCGCCAACCTGTTCCGGCTGGTGGTGGTGGGCAGCGTCATCGGGCTGACGGTGGCCACCCTGGTGATCGTGCTGATCTGGCTGAAGGAATGGCGGCAGGGGCAGGTGTGGTGAGGCGCCACAATGATCCGATTGCCACCATCCGGTGGCAATCGCTACCAATTCAGCAGGAACTGGCGGTCAAATCGGTGAACAAACGCAAGATCTTTCCGGCAGCCTGAGGCCTTGCACCTACACAGGGGTGTGGTGGCGGCACCCACACCCGGAGCCGCCCACCACGAGCCGCCGCCAGCCGCCGCCAGAGGCCCCACCCCTGCCCATGCCGTTCAGCCCGCAGACCGCTCAGCCCACCATCCGCTTCACCCGCCTGGGGCCGGATGTCTACGGCAATGCCCACCCCCAGGCCCTGCTGCGCGCCATCCGCGAGGACAGCGACGCCCTGCGGGAGCTCACCGAGCAGCACGTGCTCTCCACCAGCCAGTACAGCGCCGTGACGCTGCTGCAGCTGTTCCGCCTGGCGGCCAAGTTCGAGAGCAACCCCAAGCGCTACACGCGGCACAACAGCCCCCTGCGGGGCAAGATCCTGATCAACGCCTTCTACGAGCCCAGCACCCGCACGCGCCTGTCCTTCGACAGCGCCTGGCACCGCCTGGGGGGCGACACGATCACGATCACCGACCGCAGCACCACCGGCATCGCCAAGGGGGAAACCCTGCGCGATGTGGCCGAGATGTTCAACAACTACGGCGACTGCGTGGTGCTGCGCGACACCCACGCCGAGGCCATCTATGAGATGACCCAGTCGCTGCGGATCCCGATCATCAACGCCGGCAACGGGATCGATGAGCATCCCACCCAGGCGATGGCGGATCTCTACACGATCTTCAAGTGGCGGCCCCAGCTGGTGGAGCGGGAGGTACCCCCCGAGCAACGCATCCGCATCGGTGTGGTGGGGATCCCCAGCCGCATGCGCACGGTGCGCTCGCTGCTGCGCATCCTGGCCCGGTTCCCGGCCATGGTGAAGGAGCTGGTGCTGTTCCACGATCCCGGCAGCGATCCGAACGACGGCTACTTCGACCCCGGCCAGCGGGAGGAGCTGGAGGCGGCCGGACTGCGGGTGAGCACCAGCGACGACCTGCTCAGCGCCGTGCCCGATCTCGATGTGATCTACATCAACGCCATCGCCTGGGTGGGCGACAGCTACGAGGTGCACGGCCGCAGCTTCCGGCTCACGGCCGATCTGCCCTACCGCAAGGACGCCATCGTGCTCCATCCCCTGGCCCGCGGCCCCGAACTGGGCACCTGCCTGGATGAGACGGCCCACAACTGGTATTTCTCCCAGGCCCGGGGTGCAGTGTTCATCCGCATGGCCCTGCTCACCTGCATGGTGGAGCGCATCGACCAGGTGATGGACATCATCTGACCAGCAGCAGACTGGCCAGCACCACACGACTTCGCATCAAACCCAACAGGACTCCAGGCCTATGTGCGGCATCGGCGGCATCTTCCAGCGCCACAGCGATCAGACCATCGACGAGCAGCTGCTCGTGAACATGGCGGCGATCCAGGTGCACCGCGGCCCCGATGGCTTCGGGGTGCGCAGCCTGCCGGGCCAGGGGGTGGGCTTCTGCCATGCCCGCCTATCGATCATCGACCTGGACGCCAACCGCGCCCGCCAGCCGTTCGTGTCCGAGGACGGGCAGGTGCTGATGGCCCACAACGGCGAGTTCTACGACTTCCAGCGCATCCGCGCCGACCTCAGCGCCCGCGGCGTGCGCTTCACCAGCAAGAGCGATTCGGAGATCCTGCTGCGCCTGTACCAGCAGCGGGGCCTGGAGGACACCCTGCCCCTGCTGCGGGGTGAGTTCGCCTTCGCCCTGTTCGACCGGGCCCGCGACGAGCTGCTGCTGGTGCGCGACCGCTTCGGCGTCAAACCCCAGTACTGGACCCTCACCGATGAGGGGCTGGTGTTCGGCTCGGAGCTCAAGGTGCTGTTCGCCCACCCCGGCGTGACCCGGCGGTTCAGCTCCGAGGGCCTGTTCCACCAGTTAATGCAGACGGTGGTGCCGGGCAGCACGGCCTTCGAGGGGGTGCACCAGCTCAAGCCCGGCCACGTGCTCACGGTGCGCCGCACTGGCGGCACCTTCGAGATCAGCGACCGGCCCTACTGGGACGTGAACTTCCCCCGCCAGGGGGAGCGGGACGGCAGCCTCAGCGAAAGCGACCACATCGAGGCGGTGCGCGCCGCCCTGCTGCAGGCGGTGGAGGTGCGCATGGTGGCCGATGTGCCGGTGGGCTGCTACCTCTCCGGCGGTATCGATTCCTGTTCAATCCTCGGCCTGGCGGCGGCGGTGAGCCAGAACCCCGTGCGGGCCTTCACGATCGGCTTCGACGACGCCCGCTACGACGAGACCCCGATCGCCACCGAGATGGCCGAGGCCACCGGCGCCGAGCAACTGGTGATGCGCCTGTCGGGCAACGAGCTCTACGGCCACCTGGAGGACACCATCTGGCACGCCGAGCGCAGCATCTACAACACCCTGGCGGTGGCCAAGTTCCTGATGAGCCGGGAGGTCAACCGCTCCCACTACAAGGTTGTGATGACCGGTGAGGGCTCCGACGAGCTGTTCGGCGGCTACCCGGCCTTCCGCCGCGACATGTTCCTGCACGGCCTCGACGATCTGCCGCCGGCGGAGCGCCAGCAGTGGGAGCAGCTGCTGCAGGAGGCCAACGCCCTGGTGCAGGGGGCGATGCTGGCGGAGGAGCAGGTGCATGACCCCGCCCTGGAGCAGGTGGTGGGCTTCACCCCCAGCTGCCTGCAGCCCTGGCTGGCCTGCGCGCCGCTGGTGCCGGCGCTTCTGGCCCCCGAGCACCGCCAGGCCTGCGCCGACTACGACCCCGGCGCCGCCATCGCCGCCGGCCTCGATCCGGCCCAACTGGAGGGGCGCCACGCCCTCGACCGCGCCCAGTACGTGTGGATCAAGACGATGCTCGAGGGCCAGATCCTCACCTGGGGCGGCGACCGGGTCGACATGGCCCACGCCATGGAGGCTCGCCCCGCCTTCCTCGACCACCACCTGGCGGCGGTGGCCGTGCAGGTGCCGCCCGAGCTGCGCATCAAGGGCAAAACCGAGAAATACGTGCTCCGCGAAGCCATGCGCGGCCTGCTGCCGGAGGTGCTCTACAAACGGGAGAAGTTCGCCTTCATGGCACCACCGGCCCATGCCGACGCCCAGAAGCGGGCGGCGATGCAGACCCTGGCCGACCTTTACCTCAACCCCGAGGCGATCGCGGCGGCGGGACTGCTCGATGCGGCCGGGGTGCAGGCCCTGTTCGAGCGCCACGACCACCCCGACACCAGCGCGGCCCAGCGGGTGCAGCTGGACGCGGTGATCAACCACCTGATCTGTGTGCAGATCATGCACAAATTGTTCGTGTCCGCCGACCTGCCCGCCCAGGCCCGGGCCATGGCCGACCGCCTGGGCTGGCGTCTGCACCAGGAGGAGCAGGCCGAGCCGGCCTACGCCCGCATCGGCATGTCCGCTGCGGACTGAGGGGCGGGCTGAGCGGAGCCCGGCTGGGCCAGACCGAGGGTGGTGGGCAGGCCAGCCCGGAAGCCGGTGTAGTAGTCGTGCTGGGTGTGGTCGAGGATCTCGCGCAGGGCCGCCAGGGGTTCGGGGTGGTGGTCCACCCGGAAATCGCAGTGGGGGTAGCTCTCCTGATGCATCACCAGCAGGGCGGCTGACTGACGGCCGCGATGGTCGCCGCCATGGGCCTCACCCGCCTCCAGGGCAAGCAGCAGCCGATCCTCAAGCACCAGGCCCTGGCGCTCGGCGGCCATGTAGGCCTCGGCCATCGCCAGCAGCACCAGATCGGAGGCCAGGAAGTTGCCGGCCACCGCGAAACCGGGATAGCAGCGGTGGGCGGCGATGCCGGCGCAGTCGGGACCTGTCCAGGCGGCGCTGCGGCCCTGGGCATCCACCAGCATCACCTGGCGGCCGTCACGGTCCGGATCGTCGCGCAGCAGCGAGGCCAGCACCTGCTCAGCCCCCTGCTCGCCCTCACTCTGCCGCTGCACCTGCTCGAGGCGGTCGAGACCCCAGGGCCCGAAGTAGGGATTGGTGTTGGCCTGGGTGGCCACGGCCCCCACCCCGGGGCGGGCATGGGGCACCAGGGAGCCCACGGCCAGATGCTTGGTGGCCACCCCCACACCGGTCATGCCGGTGAGCGCATCCCAGGCCACGATCGAGAAGGTCATCCCGGTGCGCGCAGCGGAGCAAGCCGCCGATCAGAGTGAATGAGGCTGATGATTGTCCAGCGTGGGGAACCGTGTTGTCACCAAGCACACCATTGCTGGAATGGGCGGATCACCGCCCGGCCAGCCGACCCCAGCCAACCACCAGCCCGCGCCACCGCCAGCCGCTGCCCCGCCCATGAGCCAGCTCCTCACCGCCACCCCCACCGACCTGGCCGCTGACGGTGCCCGGCTGGCCCGCAGCCTCGAGGAGCTCGGGCAGATCGGCCGCCTGCCCTCCGGCGCCGTGCGGCGGCTGGCCTTCAGCGCGGAGGACCAGGCCGCCCGGGTCCTGGTGCGGCGCTGGATGGAGGAGGCGGGCATGGCCGTGCGCATCGACGCCGCCGGCAACCTGATCGGCCGCTACGACGGCCTGCGCCCCGGGGCTCCGGTGATCGCCACCGGCTCCCATATCGACACCGTGCCGGAGGGAGGCCTCTACGACGGAGCCCTGGGGGTGCTGGGCGGCATCGAGCTGGTGCGGGTGCTGGCCGAGCATCAGGTAAGGCTGCAGCACCCGATCGAGGTGATCGCCTTCGCCGACGAGGAGAGCACCATGGTGGGCTGCAAGTCGATGGTGGGGCACGCCGACGACGACCCCGCCAGCTACACCACCGCCCTGGGGGTGCCGATCCAGGAGGGACTGGCCCGCATCGGTGGCGACTGGGAGCAGCGCCCCGGTGCCCGGCGCAGCCGCCGGGAGATTGCCGCCTTCCTGGAGCTGCACGTGGAGCAAGGGGGCGTGCTGGAGGCCGTGGGCAAGCAGATCGGCGTGGTGGAGGGGGTGGTGGGCCAGCAGCGCTACACCATCCGGGTCAGCGGCCAGGCCAACCACGCCGGTACCACACCGATGGAGATGCGCCGCGACGCCCTCACCACCGCCGCCCAGATCATCCTGGCCATCGAGGACATGGCCCTGCACTACCCCGGCGATCCGGTGGCCACGGTGGGCAAGCTCACGGTGTGGCCCAACGCCGCCAACATCGTGCCCGGCCAGGTGGAGTTCACGCTCGACATGCGCGATCTCTCCCACGACGTGATCAACCACATGAAGGCCCAGCTGGAGCGGCGCATCGAGACGATCGCCGTAGCCCGGCGCACCCGCATTTCCATCACGCCCCAGTTCGTGGTGGATCCCAGCCCCGCTGATCCGATGGTGCAGGAGGTGATCAGTGGGGCCTGCGCCGAGCTGGGCCTGAGCTACACCCACCTGCCCAGCCGCGCCAGCCACGACGCCCAGGAACTGGGGCGGCTCACGGCCATGGGCATGATCTTCGTGCCCAGCCGCGACGGCGTGTCGCACTCCGCCGATGAGTTCACCTCCCCCCAGCAGTGCGAGCAGGGCGTGAATGTGCTGCTGCACAGCCTGATCCGCCTGGATGCCAGCCTCTGCGGCTGAGCGACCGTCAGCCGTGGCCCCAGAGTCCGCCGCCAGCCCGGGCCCGGCCCCCGACGCCATCGTGGTGGGCTCCGGAGCCACCGGCGGCGTGGCGGCCATGGCGCTGGCCGAGGCGGGGCTGCAGGTGCTGGTGCTGGAGGCCGGCCCCCGCCTGCAGCCGGCCCAGGCCTACGGCAGCGAACCGCTCAACAGCCTGCGCCGCCTCGCCAACCTGGCCAGCGGCAAGCAGCGCCTGCAGCGCCACCATCCCGGCTTCTGGAAGCAGAACCCCGAGTTGTTCGTCGATGAGCGCCGCAACCCCTACAGCACGCCGGCGGACCAACCCTTCCTGTGGACCCGGGGCCGCCAGGTGGGCGGCCGCAGCCTCACCTGGGGCGGCATCACCCTGCGGCTGAGCGACTACGAGTTCAAGGCCGGCGAGCGCGACGGCCGCAGCCCCAGCTGGCCGATCACCCACGCCGATCTGGCCCCCTTCTACGACTGGCTGGAGCCGCTGCTGGGGGTCCACGGCCAGGCCGATGGCCTGCCCCAGCTGCCCGATGGCCGCTACGCCCCGCCCCTGCCCTTCACCCCCGGGGAGCAGCATCTGGCCGAGGCGGTGCGCGCGGAGCTGGGCCTGCCCTTCATCCACGCCCGCGGCGTGCGCCTGCACGACGGCCGGCCCGGCCCCCACGGGCGGCAGTGGCCGCGCTCGGCCAGCCCCGGCAGCACCCTGGCCCGGGCCCTGGCCACGGGCCGCACCCGCCTGCGCAGTGAGGTAGTGGTGAGTCACGTGCTGCTCCACCCCGATCAGCGCCGGGTGCGCGGGGTGGAGGTGGTGGATGGCCGCAGCGGGGCCCGGGAGCTGCTGGAGGCCCCCCTGGTGGTGCTCTGCGCCTCCACGATCGAGACCCTGCGCATCCTGCTGCACTCCGCCGAGGACGAGCGCTGCGGGGGCCTGCTGGATCCATCGGGATCCCTGGGGCGTCACCTGATGGATCACGTCTCCACCAGCCGCTTCTTCTCCCTGCCGGATGTGCCCAGCCCGGCAGGCCCCACTGAGCTCTCAGGTGCCGGCGGCTGCTTCATCCCCAACACGGTCAACCTGGAGGAGGCCAGCGCCGAGGGCTTCCACCGCGGCTACGGGCTGTGGACGGCGGTGCAGCGCTTCGATCCCCCCCGGCCCCTGCGGCGCCGCGCCGGCGAGGCCTGCGGCTTCCTGATCGGCCATGGCGAGGTGCTGCCCCACCCCGACAACCGGGTGACCCTCGACCATGGCCGGCTGGATGCCTGGGGCCTGCCCGTTCCCAACATCGCCATGGCCTGGGGCGAGAACGAGCGCGCCATGGTGCGGCACATGCAGGCGCGCATGGCGGCTGTGGTGGCTGCGGCCGGGGGCGCGATCCGGCCGATCGAAGACCTGTTCGTGCTGCCCCTGCTGGAGCCCTGGATCCGCTCCAGCCACGCCGTGAGCGCCGCAGCGCCACCACCGGGCTACTACATCCACGAACTGGGCGGGGCCCCCATGGCAACCAGCGCCGAGCAGGGGGTGGTGAACCCCTGGAACCAGTGCTGGCAGGCCCCCAACCTGCTGGTGGTGG
The DNA here is from genome assembly GCA_007694915.1 of Cyanobium sp. PLM2.Bin73. Classification (GTDB taxonomy): domain Bacteria; phylum Cyanobacteriota; class Cyanobacteriia; order PCC-6307; family Cyanobiaceae; genus NIES-981. Next base: position 46,667 of record REEV01000133.1, read on the forward strand.
ATGGGGCCTGCTGGCCCAGCGCCGGCTGGCAGAGCCCCACGCTCACCTCGATGGCGATCAGCTGGCGGGCCTGCGCGGCGGCGGCCGAGCGGCTGCGGCGGGGCGCTGGCGTCAGCGCTCCCTGACGCCGGCGGCGATCCGGTGTCGATGGCCACAACCGTGCCGGGAGGCCATGCGCACAATCGAGAGGCGACCTTTAACCGGGTCGGGCAAGGGAGAACACGAGCGGGGGATGGCTCCCCCGCTTTTTTTTGTGCGCAACACCGATCGCTTGCTCAACGCAGGAAGAGGCCGTTGAGGTAGTGCTGCTGCACGCAGGCGTCCTTGCAGCCGTGCTGAAACAGGAAGCCGGCCAGGGCCGAGGTGATCAGGCGGTATTGATCCCACTGCGGATGCTGATCGATGAACTGACGCATGCCGTCGAACAGCACCTCCGGCACCTCGGCCTCAAGGCTGATGGCGGCATCGCTGGGGTCCTGGGGCATGGGTGCGTCGTGGGGCATGGGCACTCCGTACTGCTCGGTAGTTCGCACCCAGTACGCCACAGGCTGGGGGCGGCGTCAAAGCGGGCCGCCGCCGGCAGAATCATCCCTGCCATTGCCGAGACTGGCCGTGGCCACTGGGATTCGGGAGAGTGCCGGCAGCGGCCCCATGGCCGCCAAAGGCGAGCAGGGGGGCTGTCAAGGCAGCGAGGGCCAGCTTTGGGCTTTCCCCAGCCAGCACGGCGGCAGCGGCGAACCGCGACGCCAGCCTGTGGAAAACCAGCCCTGAATCCGGGGAAAACCGCCGCCACATGGGGAAACGGCCCAGCAATCAGCAAACCTGATCAGCGCCAGATCGGCAGCGTCTCAGGTGCCACAAGACGGGATGGGAGACCCAGGCGAGGATGGGTCCATGGCCCTACGCCTCCCCCCCTTCCAGCCCCTGCCACCGCCACCGGAAGGCCAGCCCCTGCTGGAGGTGCCGATCGCCCAGCTGCAGCCCACCCAGCTCTGCGTGGGCCTGGCGGAAGTGCGCAGCCGCCAGGCCGACTTCCGCATCGAGAACACCCGCGAGCGGCGCGACTACCTGGGCAGCAAACCCGTGCCCCTGGTGCGCAGTGCCGATGGGGCCCTGTGGATGGTCGACCGCCATCACCGGCTGCGGGCCCTGATGGAGCTGGTGCCCCAGGCCACCGCCTTCGGCTACATCGCCCTGCAGCTCGACACCGACGACCGCAGCGCCGTCCTGGCCGACCTGCAGCGCCGCGGCTGGCTCTACCTCTACGACGGCCGCGGCCTCGGCCCCCTCCACCCCCGGGTGCTGCCCGCCGATCTGCTGGGCCTGCAGGACGACCCCTACCGCAGCCTGGTGTGGAAGCTCAAGCGCGAGGGGGTGGTGCAGCCGGCACCACTGATCCCCTTCCATGAGTTCCGCTGGGGCGCCTGGCTGCGGCGGCGGCCCCTGCCGCCCTTCAGTTCCGCCCGGCTGGAGCCGGCCCTGCCCTCGGCGCGGGCCCTGGCACGCTCCACGGCGGCCTCCCACCTGGCCGGCTGGACCGGCCTGCGCTGACCCGGCCAAGCTGGGCCGACCTGACCGCCCGCAGCGCGTGACCGCCTTCCTCACCACCAACCCCCTGGCGGTGTTCGCTCTGCTGCTGGGACTGAGCGTGGTGGTGCCGCCGCTGGTGCGGCGGCTGGGGCTGCCCGATCTGGTGGGCCTGCTGGTGGCGGGGGTGCTGATCGGTCCCCATGGGCTCGGCTGGCTCAGGGCCGAGGGCGAGGTGGTTCGCCTGTTCTCCGACCTGGGCGTGGTTTACCTGCTGTTCATCGCCGGCCTGGAGATCGATCTGGCCGAATTCGCCCGCATCCGCCAGCGCTCCTTCCGCTTCGGGCTGCTCACCTTCGTGCTGCCCCTGCTCACCGGACTGCTGCTGGGACTGGGATTCGGCTACTCGCTGCTGGCCAGCGTGCTGCTGGGCTCGATCCTCTCGTCCCACACCCCGCTCGGTTACCCGATCGTGCGCAGCTACGGGGAAGTGCGCGAGGAGTCGGTGGTGGTGGCCATCGGCGGCACGATCTTCACCGACCTGGCGGCTCTGGTGCTGCTGGCCCTGTGCATGGGGCTGCATCGGGGCGAGGCCTCGGCGCTGGACCTGGTGGGCCTGCCCCTGCGGGTGGCCCTGTTCGGGGCCCTGGTGCTGCTGCTGATCCGCCGCATCGGGCGCCCGTTGGTGCGGCGCAGCGTGAACAACGACACCCAGCTGTTCGTGGCGGTGCTGATGGCCCTGTTCCTGGCCTCCCTGGGGGCCGAGCTGGCCGGGGTGGAGAAGATCGTCGGCGCCTTTCTGGCGGGCCTGGCGGTGAACGGCGTGCTGCCCGAGGGCCGTGTCAAGGAGCAGGTGATCTTCGTGGGGGCGGCCCTGTTCATCCCGATCTTCTTCATCAGCCTCGGCCTGCTGCTGAATCTGCCCGCCTTCGCCAGCACCCTGATCAGTTCGCCGTTCGCCCTGCTGCTGATCACCGGACTGGTGGGTGCCAAGGGGCTGGCCTCCTGGTGGGCGGGCCGGTTCTACGGCTACACGGGCCCCCAGATGCTCACCCTCTGGTCGCTGTCGATCCCCCAGGTGGCCGCCACCCTGGCGGCCACCTTCGTGGGCTACCGGGGCGGCCTGCTGGATGAAACCGTGCTCAACAGCGTGCTGGCGCTGATGGTGGTCACCGCCACCCTGGGGCCCTACCTCACCGCCGTGGCGATGCCGCGGCTGGGGCGCGCCAAGGCCGCCCGCCTCAACGCCGCGGCCAGCGGCGGCGGCACGCGGGCCCTGGCCCGCCGCGCCCTGCGGGTGCTGGTGCCGGTATCCAATCCCGACACCGAAGCCCCCCTGCTGCAGCTGGCCCATCTGCTGATGGGCGGTGATGCCGACCAGCCCGGCGAGCTGCTTCCCCTGGCGGTGGTCTCACCCCGCCAGGCGGAGGCCGGGGCCCAGAGCCTGACGGCCCTGGCCGGCGCCATGGCCCGGGCCCGGGGCCTGCTGCAACGGGCCGAGGCGATCTCCAGGCCGTGGCAGGTGCCCTGCCGCAGCCTGCTGCGGGTGGATCAGGACCTGGCCGGCGGCATCGCCCTGGTGGCCGTGGAGCAGGCCAGCGACCTGGTGCTGATGGGCCTGAACCCACCCAGCCCCCTGGGCCGCTGGCTGTTCGGCGATCTCGTCGATGCCACCTGCCGCCAGGCCCCCTGTCCGGTGGTGGTGGCCCACCTGCCCCGCCCGCCCGAGGAGCTGCGACGCCTGCTGGTGCCGATCAAGGACCTCACCGCCGGCGCCATGGAGCAGGTCCAGCTGGCCCAGCGCCTGGCCCTGGCCCTCGGGGGAGAGATCACCCTGCTGCATCTGCACGATCCGCGGCTGAGCCGGGTGGCGCGCCAGGAGCTGGTGGCGGAGCTGCAGCAGTGGCAGCCCAGCGCCTCGGCCGTCCCCCTGGAGGTGGTGCTGCAGAGCCACCAGGGCGTGGAGAGCGCGATCGTGGCCGCCAGCCACAGCCACGACCTGGTGATCCTGCGCTCCCAGCGGCGGCTGGTGGCGGGCCTGCCGATTCCTGCCAGCGACCGCACCAGCCGGTTGCTGCGTCGACTCACAGGACCGGTGCTGGTGATCAGCGACCCCCTGCACTGAGCGCCGCTGCCACCCGGCCCCTCCCCGCAGCTTGGCTGCCAAGGGCGGCGGGGTGGATTAAACCGGGTGTGTGGATCGAGCCGCGATGACTGTTCAACTCCTGCTGGTGCCCACCGATGGCTCGGAGATCTCCACCCGGGCGGTGCAGAAGGCTGTGGAACTGGCCGCCGCGCTGAAGGCCCGGGTGCGCTTCCTGCACGTGCAGAACAACTACCCGATCAGCCTGGTGGGGGTGGGCGAACTGGTGGAGGCCAGCACCATCGAGGCCCTGGTGGAGGCCGCCGGCAAGCGGGGTGAGGCGATCCTGCAGGAGGCCGTCACCGTGGCCGAGACGGCCGGCGTGCAGGCCGAGCGGGCGGTGCTGATGAACCCCCTTCCCCACAAGGCGATCCTCGAGGAGGCGAGCGCCTGCGGTGCCGACCTGATCGTGATGGGGTCCCATGGCCGCCGGGGCCTGGAGGGCCTGCTGCTCGGCAGCGAAACCCAGCGGGTGCTGCTGGGCAGCAGCGCCCCGGTGCTGGTGGTGCGCTGAGGGAACGGGACAGCAGCGGTGAGTGATCCAGCCCTCACGGCCTTCGGGTCCAGCTTCGGGGCCATCACCCTGGCCGAGCTGGGTGACAAGACCTTCTTCATGGCCCTGATCCTGGCTGCCCGCCACCAGCGGCGCTGGGTGTTCCTGGGCAGCTTCGCCGCCCTGGCCCTGGTCACCCTGCTGTCCCTGGGGGTGGGGTTCGGCCTGCGGGAACTGCTCCCCGAGCGCCTGCTCCCCTGGCTGGCGACGTTGCTGTTCACGGGATTCGGCGTCAAGCTGCTGCTCGATGCCCGGGGGCTGGGGCGGAATGCGGCCCAGGACGAGGCCGAGGAGGCCGAACAGGCCGTGAATGCGGCCGAAGGGCAACGGCTGATCAGCCGTCCCTGGCCAGTGACCTGGGAGGCCTTCAGCCTGGTGTTCGTGGCCGAGATGGGCGACCGCACCCAGTTCGCCACGATCGTGCTGGCGGCGGCCCCCACCTTCACCTTCCCCGGCCTGGTGGCCGGAGCCCTGGCCGGCCACGCGCTGGTCACCGCCCTGGCGGTGGGATCGGGCCGCTGGATCGGCCAGCGGGTGAACGAGCGGCTGCTCTACCGGCTCAGCGGCGGGCTGTTCCTGCTGTTCGGCCTGGCGGCGCTGGGGCAGGCCCTGGGCTGACCCCTACGCTGCCTGCCAGCTGCACGAACGCCTGTGGTGGCGAAGGACGAAATCAGCAGAGCCGAGGAACTCCAGGCTCTGGGCTGGCCCCCGGAGGACGTGCGTCGCTACGCCGAACTCTGGGACTACCGCCACCGCTGGGGGGCCATCAACCTCGAACCGGAGGACCGGGCCTTCCTGCGCAAAGCCGAGGCCGTCCTGCCCAAGCGCACCACCGGCAAGGGCTCCCAGAAGAAGACGCTGCAGGAGAAGTCCCACTACCGCTGGCTGGCCTTCCACCTCGAGGCGATGCGCGCCAGCGCCCAGGAGCAGGGGCTGGCCGAGGGCGAGCAGGGGGCCTGGCCGATCCTGCTGGAGGAGGAGCTGCGCCTGCTCGAGGAGCTGCAACCGGTGCTGGGCCTGCCCGACACCCTCAAGGCCCGGGATCTGGTGCCCGTGCGGGAGCAGCTGATCGCCGAGGCCGGCGCCGATGGCCGCCAGCTGAGCTTCGACTTCAATGCAGCGCTGGAGGAGCTCAGGCAGCGTGAGCGCAGCAGCTGGAAACCGCTGCGCGGCGAGGGCAACAGCGACACCAGTTATCCGGTGCTCGACGCTGAGAGCGGAGCCCGCTTGCGCGGCCGCGCGGCCGAGGTGCTGGGCGAGCGCATCCGCGCCACCTTCCCCTCCCTGCAGGACTAGGGCATCAGGACTGGGGCATCAGGACTGGCGGGCGGGCCGCAGCAGCAGGTTGGCCAGCACGATGCCCACACCGGCCACCACGGCCATGGGCAGGAAAGCTCCGCTATAGCTGCCCAGCCAGTCGCGCAGCTGGCCGGTGATCAGGGTGCCGAGCAGGGCCCCGGCGCCGTAGGCCGTGAACACCAGGCCGTAGGTCTGGGCGTAGCGCTCCGGATCGAAGCAGCGCAGGGTGGCGGCCGGGGCGATCGCCAGCCAGCCGCCGAGGCTGGCCCAGAACAGGGAGAAGGCCACCAGGTAGGTGAGCAGATCGCCCTCGCCGGCGCCGGCCATCATCAGGCTGCCCACCAGCACCAGCAGGTAGGCGAGGCTGGCCACCCGGGAGGGCCGCAGGCGATCGGACAGCCAGCCGAACAGGGGCCGGCTGACGCCGTTGAACACGGCGAACAGGGAGATGCAGCTGGCGGCCAGGGCCGGATCGATGGCGATCATCTCCAGCCCCACGGGGCTGGAGATGCCGATGGCACTGAGCCCCAGCAGGGCCCCGAGGCTGTAGCAGAGCCACAGCCCGCAGAAGCTGCGGCTGCGCAGCAGCGCGGCGGTGGTGGCGGGCTGGGGGGCCCGGGCGACGATGACGGCCGGCAGCTGGCGCCGGGGATTGGGGGGCGGCTGCCACCCCGGCGGCGGCAGCACCATGGCCAGCGCCACGGCCACCATCAGCGCCAGAAAGGCCAGCCCCAGCAGCTGCAGGGTGGCGGCCAGCCCCTGGCTGGCGATCAGGCGGTAGGCCAGCGGGGCGGTGATCAGGGGCGAGAGGCCGAAGCCCAGCACCACCAGCCCCATGGCCAGGCCCTGGCGCTCGGGGAACCAGCGCGCCGCCACCGCCAGGGGCACGCCATAGGCCAGGCCCACCCCACTGCCGACGATCACGCCGTAGCCCACCACCAGCTGACCGATCGACTGGCTGCGGCTGGCCACCAGGTAGCCCAGGGCCATCACGCCGCCGCCAAGCAGCATCAGCCGGCGCGGCCCCAGGCGCGGCAGCAGCTGACCCCCGACGGGCATCAGCAGGGCGAAACAGAGCAGGGCCGCCGTGTAGGGGAGCATGCTCTCAGTGGCCCCCAGGCCCAGGGCTTGCTCCAGGGGCTGGCGGAACACACTCCAGGAATACACGGTGCCCATGCAGAGATGGGCGACGATGCCTAGGGGAAGCAGCAGCCAGCGCCCCCGCAGCGCCGGCAGGCCGAACAGCTGCGCACCATCGCCTTGCACCCCGGCCAGGGAGGCTGCCTGAGGGAGGGATGGCCCCATAGCCGCGAATCTGACGGTCAGAACCCTAAGCAGGTTGAGCGCTGCAGGACTGCAGCGCTGAGGATCCCGTGACCGTCGCAGATCCGGCTGCCGGCCTCAGCCCTGGCCCCCGGTGCTGAGCATGGCGGCGGCCGTCCACAGCAGGATGCCGGTGACGATGAAGCCGCCGGTGGCCACGATGTTCTGCCAGATCCGCCGAACCTGCGGGGTGGGCTGGTTGGCCAGCCAGGCGGGCCGGGGCCAGCCGGCTCCGGGAGTCCAGCCACCGGAGCCGCCGGCCGGGGCGCGGCGGGCCATCACATCGCGCCAGTAGGCGTCGTAGCGGGGAGCCTGCTGGTTGAAGGGCATCGCGCCCACCGCCCGGCCGGCCAGCACCCGCGAGCGCTGGTAGGGCACCTGGTCTTCCCCGAAGGTCTCCAGATACTCCGGCGAGTCGATCAGAGCATCGATGAAGGCCGGCAGGCCCTGTTGGGCGATCACGATCGACCAGCGGATGCGCTCCTCGTCGCCATAGACGGGACGGCCCAGCACCCGGCCCACCACCTGCTCCACCACCCGGTAGTTGCTGTTGCAGCGGTAGAAATCGTCGCGGAACTTGTCGGAGAGCAACAGCCCCCGGATGAAGCCGCGCATGGTGATCTGACCGCTGCGCAGGCGCATCTCCAGCACCGGATCCCGGTCGACGCTGAAGGCATGGAAGAAGATCTGGCGGTAGGCCTGCTCGATCAGCCCATCACTGGTGGGGCAGTCGCCGGTCAGGTTCACCGGCGACTGCCGGGGGGTCTCGTCACCAGCAGGCAGGAAGTTGGCCACGCGGGCATTGATCGCCGTCGGGCGGGTGTCGAGCAGAGGCAGGGCCATGACAGGGGAAAAGGTTCACCATCTGGGCGGACCGTATTCACCTGCCCCGCCCGCCACCGCGGCCGCGGCGACAACCCTCACACAAGTTCACCACCGTCGGGGCCCCGGCAGCCCGGCTGATCGACGCGGCCCCCGAGCGGGTCTGACTCAAATCAGGCCTGAAGCCCCCAGCGCCAGTGGGTGATGGCGGGGTCGTCCATGCCGTGCTCGTGGGCATAGGCGCGGTGGCCGAGGATCGCCTCCTTCATCCGCTCCTTGATGTGGGCGGCCCGTGAGCCCAGCCCAGGTACGCGATCGATCACATCGATCACCAGATTGTAGCGATCGATCTGGTTGTTCATCGCCAGCTCCAGGGGCGTGTTGATGTTGCCCTTCTCCTTGTAGCCGCGCACGTGGATGTTGGCGTGGTTGGTGCGGTGGTAGGTGAGGCGGTGGATCAGCCACGGATAGCCGTGGAAGTTGAACATCACCGGCTTGTTGGTGGTGAACAGGGTGTCGAAGTCACGGTCGCTCAGGCCGTGGGGATGCTCGTCGGGACTGGTGAGGGCGAACAGTTTCACCACATTCAGCACCCGGATCTTGAGACTGGGGATCTCCCGCCGCAGGATCTCCACCGCCGCCAGGGTCTCCTTGGTGGGAATGTCGCCGGCGCAGGCCATCACCACATCCGGCTCATCCGGCTCGGTGCCGCAGTCGTCGTTGCTGGCCCAGCTCCAGAGGCCGATGCCCTTGGCCACGTGGGCGCGGGCCTGCTCCAGGGTGAGGTACTGCAGGTGCTTCTGTTTGTCGCTCACGATGATGTTGCACACGTTCGGCTCCTGCAGGGCCAGCTCCGCCACCGCCAGCAGGCAGTTGGCGTCAGCGGGCAGGTACACCCGCACCACCTCACCGCTCTTGTTGCCGGCCAGGTCGATGAAGCCGGGATCCTGGTGGGTGAAACCATTGTGATCCTGTCGCCACACCGTGGAGGAGATCAGGCAGTTCCAGGGCCCGATCGGCGCCCGCCAGGGAGCGTGGTGGATGCAGCTCTCCAGCCACTTGGCGTGCTGGTTGAACATCGAGGCGATCACGTGGGCGAAGGCCTCGTAGGTGTGGAAGAAGCCGTAGCGGCCGGTGAGCAGATAGCCCTCCATCATTCCCACCAGGGTGTGCTCGCTGAGCATCTCCACCACGCGGCCGGAGCGGGCCAGCTCACTGCCGTTGAGGTCTTCGGGCAGGAAGTCTTCCATCCACACCTTCTTGCTGCGCTCATAGATCGCCTGGAGGCGGTTGGAGGCTGTTTCATCGGGTCCGAACACCCGCAGGGAATCGGGGTTGAGGCCGATGGCGTCGCGCAGCAGTTCACCCAGGGGATAGGTGTTCTCCGCCTCGATCTGGCCCGGGGCCTCGATGGCCACGGCGTAGGTTTCGATCGGCGGCAGGTGCAGCTTGTGGCGCAGCAGGCCGCCGTTGGCGTGGGGGTTGGAGCCCATGCGCCGGTGACCCTGCGGAGAGAGCTCCTGCAGCTCGGGGACGAGGGTGCCGTTGGCGTCGAAGAGTTCCTCGGGCCGGTAGCTCTTCATCCACGCTTCCAGCATCTGCAACTGGGCGGGATTACCCTGGGCAGCCGGCAGGGGCACCTGGTGGGCGCGCCAGAAGTTCTCGATCTTCTTGTCGCCCAGGGACGCAGGCCCGGTCCACCCCTTGGGGGAACGCAGCACGATCATCGGCCAGGAGGGCCGCGCCACGTTGTTGGGGTCGCTGCTGGCGCGGGCTTCGGCCCGGATGGCCAGGATGCTGCCGATGGCGGCGTCCATGGCGGCTGCCATGGCGGCGTGCATGGCCATCGGCTCGCTGCCCTCCACGAAGATCGGTTCCCAGCCGTAGCCGCGCATCAGGCTGGCCAGCTCCTCGCGCGGGATGCGGGCCAGCAGGGTGGGGTTGGCGATCTTGTAGCCGTTCAGGTGCAGCACCGGCAGCACGGCGCCGTCGCTGATCGGGTTGAGAAACTTGTTGATGTGCCAGCTGGTGGCCAGGGGCCCGGTTTCGGCCTCACCGTCGCCCACGCAGGCGATGGCGATCAGCTCGGGACTGTCAAACACCGCCCCGCAGGCGTGGGAGAGCACGTAGCCCAGTTCGCCGCCCTCGTGGATGGAGCCGGGGGTTTCCGGCGTGCAGTGGCTGCCGATGTGGCCCGGGAACGAGAACTGCTTCATGAACCGCTGCATGCCCACAGCGTCCTGCGACTTATCCGGATAGATCTCGCTGTAGGAGCCATCCAGATAGGTGGGCGCCAGTACCCCGGGGGCGCCATGGCCGGGGCCGGACAGATAGATCATGTCCAGGTCGTGGCGGCGGATCAACCGGTTGGCGTGGGCCCAGATGAAGGACTGGCCGGGACTGGACCCCCAGTGCCCCAGCAGGCGGCTCTTGATGTGCTCGGGGCGCAGTGGCTCGCGCAGCAACGGATTGTCGCGTAGGTAGATCATTCCCACCGCCAGGTAGTTGGCGGCCCGCCACCAGGCGTCGATCGTCTGCAGCTCCTCGTGGCTGGCCGGCATGGGCGCCACTGTGGCGGTGGGCTGGAGGGTTGTGGTCATGACCTAGGGAGGTTCGCTAGGAGCAGTATGAACACCTCCGGTTAAGAGCGCCCAAAGAGATGCATGCGGGTTAGGGTCGCATGACAGGCTTTTGCACCAGCATCAGAATGAGGAGCCAGTGTCACCCATTCCACACCTAGGTCCACACCCAGGAAGAGGGCATGGTGCATGTAAAGCTGATCCGCCCAGGCAGAGCGAGGCAAAGCGAGAGCGGCGGCCTCTAAAATCGTTACTCAATAACGTTATTCAATAAGAGTTATTCAATCCTCATCCGCTTGCCCTCAACTTCTTGTTGCAAAGGCTCGTACACCTCTTTGTTCGCCTCCGCCTCAACAACCTGAGGATTCTTGTAGTCAAAGATTTTCTGCCCTCCAAACACAATGCCGGGGATCACAAAGAAAACACCAGCAATATATCCAGGCACGATCCAGGGAGAGCGCTTTGCACCATCCGCGAGGGCTTGTGCTGAGCGCATCGGAAGCCTGTAGAGAGGCGGTATTGAAGCAAACAAGGCAACGCTCAAACCGTTATAGAGCAGGTGAACGATCGCAATCTGCAATGCCACAACCTGGTAGTCTCCGGTGATTGCAGTGGCGGACATCAGAGCTGTTATGGGGGTGCCAATATTGGCCCCCAGAGTAAAGGGGTAAACCTGGGCAAGCGTGAAGATCCCAGCGCCAGCCATGGGCACAATCAGAACGGTTGTAAGGGTCGAGGACTGCACGATCAACGTTGTCACCAAACCAGAAAGAACGGCAAGAGCACCGTTCTTGCCAATGGCCGCATTAAAGAGACGACGCGCCCTGCCCGTGACAACCTTTTTCAACAAGATGTTGAGCCCGTAGATGACCGCCAAAACAGAAGCCACGCCAACAACAATCATGACGATGCCATCAATACCCCCTGGAAGCAGCCGGATGACATCACGGATCTCGCTGATCAACGGGCGGGTGATGGCACGGACAACGTCAAATTTCGATACCGAAAGATCGTCAGAACCCTGAAACAAATTAGCCAGATATCCCGAGAGCTGCTCTAAAGGGTGAAACAATAATTCCAGAGGCAGAAAGAGGCAGATGGTAAATAGATTAAAGAAGTCGTGAACTGTTGCCGCTGAAAAAGAACGGTTGAAAGCATCGCTATCTTTGATGTTGCCAAGTGCCGCCAGAGTGTTGGTTACGGTTGTGCCCATGTTGGAGCCCATGATCATGGGAATCGCGATGGCAATGGGCAAACCGCCGCCCACCAGGCCCACGATCACCGACGTCACCGCACTCGATGATTGAACCAATGCTGTTGCCAGAACGCCGAGAATCACGCCAACAAGGGGATTGTTGGCAAACTCGAAGATTGCAGCAGCCCCATCTGAGCCACCCGACACGGCTCGGAAGCCTTGGCTGAGGACACCCACTGAAATCATCAGCAGGTAAACAAGAACGATAATCGTGAGCCACTGCGCCCACAGCAGAGTGCTGCTCGTTTGTCCTGAGACACCTCCTGGCCCATCTCCAGGCCTGGTCGTTCCGTTGTAGCCCTTGACGTCAGTGCTCATCGGCCAAGCCAAACAGAAGGGGCGCCAATCATGAGCTATTGATGCCGGGACACGGTTAAGAGCCTGATAAGGGAAACCGGCTCAAGCTGCTTGCTTTGTTGTGTTCTCCGCTACAGGGCCACAAGACATTGACAAGCTGAATTTCGGGGCCAGAAGTCTGATGATTTTCAGACACCGTCGCCACCGAATCGGGATAACCCCAAAGATTCAACTGGGAGCAAGGGTGGATCAGCTGCTGTGCGCTCTGCTCAATCAGAATCAGAATGCCATCATCATGACTACCCGTTCGCCGCCAGGAGATGGATTGATAGGATCGCACTGCTTCGCGGAAACCTTCGTGCACATCTTGATGAAAGTCTCAGTGGAACTAACTACCAGCCTTATAGTCGGCGCACTGGGAAATAAGAACGCGCCATCCAACTAACGCATGCTTTCATCATCCCATTACACATCGATTTCAGCGCTGATGAGCCGAGCACCGATCACCCCGGAGCCAGCAGCAACGAACTTCAGCCAGGACAGGCTGATCCTCGCGATTGTCGCCGCCTATGCGGCAGCGTTCATCGCCTTCGGTTTGGCCATTGATGGGCCAGGCGAGGTGGTTCGTGGTATCGCCGCGATCCTCACCTCTCGCGACACCCTGCTCACCGATTACTTCGGCATCGGCGGAATCGGCGGGAGCCTGGTGCACACCGGGATTCTGACGCTACTGGCCTGTGCCCTCTATCACCACGTGCGCGCGCCCATCGGTGGAGCGTCGTTGGCCTGTCTGTTTCTACTGCTCGGCTTCGGCCTGTTCGGCAAGAACCTGCTGAATGTGTGGTTCATCATTGCCGGAGTATGGATCTATGCTCGATTTCGAGGCGAACCCTTCGCAAAGCACATCAATACGGCGTTCTTCGGAGCCGCGTTGGCACCTGTCGTCACAGAGATTTTATTCAGTACGGTTCTGCCCACTGCCGTCAGTCTGCCTCTGGCCGTGGCCACCGGTCTCCTGATCAGCTTCATTCTGCCGCCGGCAGCAGCACAGCTCTCCAAGGCACACATGGGGTTTGCGCTCTATAACGTGGGCTTCACTGCTGGCCTCATTGGTGTGTTGGTCGTTGCGCTGTTGACATCCTATGACCTTGTGCCGAAGCCGGTCTTCATTTGGACCACAGGGAACAACCTTCAGCTCGGTGTCTTCATGGGTGGGATGTTGCTGTCGTTGATGATGCTCGGCCTGGCAATCGACAGGCGTGCGCCAGTCAGGCTCAAAGCTGTGCTGCGTTCATCCGGACAGGCGCCCAGTGACTTCATCGCCCTGGCGGGGCTGGGTGCGACACTGCTGAACATTGGTCTCACTGGCTTGCTGGCGATGGTCTACATCCTCGCCATCGGTGGCGATATCAATGGACCGGTGATTGCAGGCTTGCTCTCCGTTGCAGGGTTTGGAGCCTTTGGAAAGCATCCGTTCAACATCACGCCGGTCATGGTGGGCGTGGTGCTTGGTTCTGTGGCAAAACCATGGGGAATTGCCGATCCAGCCATCCAGCTCGCTGCACTGTTTTCCACCAACCTGGCGCCGGTTTCAGGGCACTTCGGTTGGCGCTGGGGAACCCTGGCGGGTTACGTTCATTCCTCTGCAGCGCTCAGTGTTGGCCCTGTGCACGGTGGGCTCAATCTCTACAACAACGGCTTTGCCTCGGGGATCGTGGCCTCCGTGCTGGTGCCCGTGATCATCGCCATCAACGAGGCTCAGAAACGGCGTCGGCAACCCTGAGTGGCATCAGGCGGCATGAGGATGCCCTTCTGCGTTCATGCCCTCTGCCGCAGTGGGCGAACGCAGGCTGCGGCGACGTGGCTGCGCCGCCAGCAGCCGCCGTTCGGAATACGGGTCGAGCACGACATGCACCGGCCGCTGCCGGCGATCCTGATAAGTCCCGAACTCCACTCCCTCGGGAACAACGGTGAGCTGACGGATGGAACCGTCACGAAACAGGAACAGGGGCATGGAACTGCTGATGCCGAGGCCTGCATTACGCCATGCGCTGGGGCAACTGTCCAGGCCAAGGGCATCTGCAATAAGACTTAGCAATCTGTGTCGCTGGCTACCGCTCAGGCCAGCAGGCCGCGCACGTGGCTGATGATTCCGGCGGAATCGATGCCCTGGTGGGGAAACTGCTCCCAGAGGCCGCCACAGCCCTCCCTCCAGGTGCCCAGATAGCCGTAGCGGGGGGTGAAGCCGCGCTCCAGCAGCCAGGTGCCGAAACGGCTGCCCAGGCCGGTGCGGCGGTTGAAGCTCTCCACCACCAACACCAAGGGCTGGCGGCCCAGCTCCGCCAGCAACGCCTCATCCACCACGTTCAGCGTGGCCTTGTTCACCAGGCCCACCTCCAGGCCCTCCTGGCGCAACTGCTCCACGGCGTCGAGGCAGCGGTAGAGGCTTTCACCGAAGCTCACGATCACCCCGTCGCTGCCGCGCCGCACCCACTCATCACGGCCCGGCTGGAACACGTAGTCCTCGCCGTAGAGGTCCTGACCCTGCTCATCGAGCAGGTTGGGCACCTTGGAGCGGGTGGAAAACACGAAGCGCAGCCCTGGATCCTCGAACACCGCCCGCACGCAGGCCTTCATCTGGCCGGCATCGGCCGGGAAGTAGAGCCGGGTGCTGTTGCCCTCCTCAAGGCCGTTGTCGGCGAAGAGGTTGTTGAGGCCGAAGTGGCAGGTGTTGTCGGCCATGTCGTCGATGCCGGCATGGGAGAAATGGGCCAGCACACTGGCGCCGTTCAGCCGCGCCATGGTGATCTCGGAGATGCACATCTCCAGAAAGGCGCTGAAGGTGGCGAAGATCCCCTGGCGGCCGCGCTCCATGCCGAAACCGGCGGCGGCGGAGAAATTGGCGCGCTCCATGATGCCGCCACGCACGAACAGCTCCGGATAGGCCTTGCGGATCTGGGCCAGACCGCAGGAGCCCTCCAGATCGCTGTCCACGCACAGCACCCGTTGCTGACGTTGCTCCGGCGGCAGCCCCGCCAGGATCTCCACCAGGGTGTCGCCGAACACGTTGCGGTTGGCCTCCATGCGCTCGCCGCTGCCGCGGCGGCCGGTGGGGTTCTCCGGTTTGACGATCGCGCGCAGGTGGTCGGCGGCCTGCTGGCGGCCCCGCTCCTCGAGATAGGTGATCGCCCGGTCCACCGGAATCACGTCGTGGCCGTGGGTGGAGCCTTCGATGCCGGCGATGCCCACCGCCATGGGCCGGCGGTTGATCAGGGCCACCGGGCCGTCGCTGAGCACCGCCTGGCGCAGGCGCCGGTGGAGGTCGTCGAGGTCCTCCCCATCGCCGGCCAGGGTCGCCAGACCATGGCCCGCCAAGGTGCGCTCCAGGTCGTAGCCCGGCATGTAGTCGGAGGGGTGGCCGGCGATCGTCACGTCGTTGTCGTCGATCAGCAGCTTCACGTTGAGCCCGTGGGCCACGGCGAACCGAGCCGCCTCGGCGTCATCCCCCTCCTGCTGGGCGCCGTCGGAGCCCAGGCACACCAGCACGCGATCGGGATTCGCCAGAGCCACGCCGTTCACGAACGGCCAGAGGTGGCCGAGGCGGCCGGAACTGAAGGCCACCCCGGGGGTGAGGCCCAGCTCGGGGTGGCCGGGCAGGCGGGCGTGGGCCTCGCGGTAGCGCAGCAGCGCCTCGGCCGGCAGATGGCCCTGCAGCACCGCCATCAGGTATTGGATCGCCACCCGGTGGCCGGCCTCATCAAAGAAGATCGGCACAAACCGGTCCGGGTTGCCGCGGAAGAGCGCATCCAGCAGCACCACTTCCGGCACCACGTCGTAAGGCCCGCCGGTGTGCCCGCCCACGCCCCGGGCGGCGCCGGTGGCGGTGAAGAACACGATGGCGTCGCGGCAGAGCTGGATGTTGGCCTGCAGGTCAGCCCGCTGGCTGGCTGTGAGGCCAGCCTGGGCAAGATCGAGCGACAGCGGCCTGTAGGCCGCAAGATCGATCGGGAAGGTGGCGGGGGGGCTGGTGAGGGTCATGAACGCAGGGCAGGCTGACGGTGGCGGAAGCGCAGGGAATCGGGGCTGGTGGGATCGCCACTGAGCTCGATCCCGGGGTCATTGGCAGCTCGGTGGCGCAGCACCTGGTACACAGTTTCAACCCGATCGGCGGCATTGGCATCCGCTGCCAGTTCCTGCAGGGAGCGGGGCGACTCAGCGGCCTTCAGGGCCTCGAGCACGCGGGCCTGAAGCGCCAGGATCGTCGCCGCTGCCGTCTTGCCCGCCTCCACGCCCGGCTGGTGATAGGCGTTGATGTTCACCAGCGAGGCGTAGTAGCCCACCGCCCGCTCATACAGGGCGATCAGGGCCCCTACCCGCAGGCCATCCACCTTGGGAATGGTGATTGTGATCGACTGGCGGCCGTTCTCATGCAGGGCCTGGCGGGTGCCCAGCAAAAAGCCGCAGAGGAAATCCCCGCAGGTCACACCAGGCTCCACCTCGATCGAGTCTCCCGAGCGGTCGTCCAGCACCTCGATGAAGGTGGCGAAGAAGTTGGGGATCCCCTCCCGCAGCTGTTGCACGTAGGCGTGCTGGTCGGTGGATCCCTTGTTGCCGTACACCGCGATGCCCTGATGCACCACCTCGCCGTCGAGGTCGCGCTCCTTGCCGAGCGACTCCATCACCAGCTGCTGCAGGTAGCGGCTGAACAGCCGCAGGCTGTCCTTGTAGGGCAACACCACCATGTCCCTGCTGCCGCGGCCGCCACCGGCGCCATGCCAGCAGAGAGCGAGCAGGGCCGCCGGATTGCGGCGGATGTCCCGCAGGCGTGTGGCCGCATCCATCCGCCGTGCCCCCTCCAGCAGGCCGCGGATGTCGATGCCCTGCAGCGCCGCCGGCAGCAGACCCACCGCCGAAAGTTCCGAGGTGCGACCGCCCACCCAGTCGTGCATGGCAAACCTCGCCAGCCAGTGCTCCTGCCCCGCCAGCTGGTCCAAGCGGCTGCCGGGCATGGTGATCGCCACCGCCTGAGGGGAAAAATCGAGCCCCTGCCGCTCGAAGGCCTGCCTCACCTCAAGCATGCCGTTGCGGGGTTCCGGCGTGCCACCGGACTTGCTGGTGACCATTACCAAGATGCTGCTCAGA
This sequence comes from Cyanobium sp. PLM2.Bin73, assembly GCA_007694915.1. Classification (GTDB taxonomy): domain Bacteria; phylum Cyanobacteriota; class Cyanobacteriia; order PCC-6307; family Cyanobiaceae; genus NIES-981. Next base: position 63,607 of record REEV01000133.1, read on the forward strand.
CGCCCCTGCAGAGCGGCCAGCACCCGATCAATGCCGGCCGGGTCGGTGTTGTCGATGAAGTGGATCGTGAGGGGCGGCTGATCCGGTGCCAGGGCCGCCGCCACAAACTGGGGTCCCAGAGCCGAGCCGCCGATGCCGATCGCCAGCAAATCGGTGAAGCGCTCGGCCTGGGGCGGGCTGATGCGGCCCTGGTGAACATCGGCGGCGAAGCGCTCGATCGCCTCCAGGCCGCCGCTGATCGCCTCGCTGATCTCGGGGCTGGGGGCGCGCTGCGGGTCCCGCAGCCAGTAGTGCCCCACCATGCGCTGCTCGTCCGGATTGGCGATGGCGCCGGCTTCCAGGGCCTCCATGGCTGCAAAGGCGCGATCGAATGGCTCGGCCAGCTGGTTCACATCCGCCTCCTCCACGGCCATGCGGCTGGCATCGAGATAGAGATCGAGATCGGGGAGGTGCACCAGCCACTGCTGGTAGCGCTGCCAGGCATCGGTCATGGGATGAGCCGCCGGCACCGGCGGGTGAAGGGATGGAGAGAGAGGGGGGGCGTTGCGGACTACCCCTCAGACGAGCGGTTCCAGGGGAGCGTTCCAGCAACGGATCGCCGGCTGGCCCCGGTACCAGGAGAGGACCGTGAGGGTGGAGGTGTCGAGCAGGAAGTGGGCCCCGCCGGTGGGCGGCAGGCCGATCCAGCGGGCGCCCAGCACCCGCAGCACATGGCCATGGGCGAACAGGGCCACCGGACCATCCACCGCCCGTGCCCGCTCAATCACCCGGTCCACCCGCGCGGCCACAGCGTCGGGGGACTCGCCACCCGGACAGCCATCGCGGAACACCAGCCAGTCGGGCCGCTCGGCTCTGATCTCGGCCGGGGTGCGGCCCTCATAGGCGCCGTAATCCCACTCCAGCAGATCCGGCTCGATCTCAGCCTGCCCGTCGAGGCCAGCCAGCGCGCAGGTGCGTCGGGCCCGTTGCAGCGGACTGCACAGCACCCGCCGGAATCGGCGGGCCGCCAGCGGCGGGGCCAGCCGGCGCGCCACCTCCTCGCCATGGGCGGTGAGGGGGATGTCGGTGCGGCCGGTGTGCTGGCCGGAGAGGCTCCATTCGGTTTCCCCATGGCGCACCAGCACCACCTCAGGGCACGGGGAGTCGGGGCACGGGGAGTTGGAGCGCGGAGAGGCCGCTGTCATCCGCTCAGCCCGCAGCCCATCACCACCGGCAGGGGCTGCACCCCCCACACCCGCGCGGCGTACTCACGGATCGAGCGATCGGAGCTGAAGAAGCCGCTGCGGGCGGTGTTGAGGATCGAGGCCCGCTGCCAGGCCCCCTGATCGGCCCACAGGCGAGAGACCTCGCTCTGGCTGCGCAGATAGTCGCCCAGATCGGCCAGCAGGAAATAGGAATCGTTGCCCACGATGGTCTGCACCAGCGGCCGGAACAGCTCGGTGTCACCGTCACTGAAGTGGCCCCGTTCGATCAGCTCGAGGGCCTCGCGCAGCAGCGGCACCTGCTCCACCCATTCCCAGGGCCGGTAGTTGCGGCGCAGCTCGGCGATCTGCTCGGTGGTGTTGCCGAACAGGAAGAAGTTCTCAGCACCCACCTGCTCGCGGATCTCCACGTTGGCGCCATCGAGGGTGCCGATCGTGAGGGCCCCATTCATGGCGAACTTCATGTTGCCCGTGCCGGAGGCCTCCAGGCCGGCGGTGGAGATCTGCTCCGATAGGTCGGCGGCTGGGTACACCTTCTCACCCACCTTCACGTTGTAGTCGGCGATGAAGGCCACGCTCAGCAGGCCACGGCTGTCGGGATCGGCGTTGATGGTGGCGCCAATCCCGTTGATGAAGCGGATGATCAGCTTCGCCATCCAATAGCCCGGCGCCGCCTTGCCGCCGAAGATCACGGTGCGCGGCACCATCCCCTCGGTGTCCCCGTGCTTGATGCGCAGGTACTGCAGCACCACCTGCAGGGCGTTGAGGTGCTGGCGCTTGTATTCATGGATCCGTTTCACCTGCACGTCGAACAGGGAAGTGGGATCCACCAGCAGCTGCGACTGCTCGGCGATCACGGCGGCCAGGCGGCGCTTGCACTCCAGCTTGCAGGCCGTCCATCGCTGCTGGAAACCGCTGTCAGCAGCCAGAGGTTCCAGCTGGCGCCAGCGTTCGGCGTGGGCTGGCCAGTCCTCACCGAGGGTGTCGTCCAGCAGCGCCGCCAGGGACGGATTGGCCAGGGCCAGCCAGCGCCGCGGCGTCACGCCGTTGGTCACGTTGGTGAACTTCTCCGGCCAGAGGGCGGCGAAGTCGGGGAAGAGATCACTCTTCACCAGTTCGCTGTGCAGGGCCGCCACGCCATTCACGTGATGGGCGGCCACGGTGGCCAGGTGGGCCATGCGCACCGCCTTGGGGCCGTCTTCCTGAATGATCGACACCCGCCGCAGCAGCTCCAGGTCGCCCGGGGCCTGCAGCCGCACCTGCTGAAGGAAGCGGGTATTGATCTCATAGATGATCTCCAGGTGCCGCGGCAGCAGGGAGCCGAACAGGCCGAGCTCCCAGCGTTCCAGCGCCTCCGGCAGCAGGGTGTGGTTGGTGTAGGCGATGGTGGTGCCGGTGATCGCCCAGGCCTCGTCCCAGCCCAGCTGGCGCTCATCCACCAGCAGGCGCATCAGTTCGGCCACGGCGATGGCCGGGTGGGTGTCGTTGAGCTGCACGGCCCAGTGGTCGGCGAAGGTCTGCACCGGCACGGCGCGCTGGTCGAGGTTGCGCAGCATGTCCTGCAGCGAGCAGCTCACGAAGAAGTGCTGCTGCTCCAGCCGCAGTCGCTTGCCCTGGTCGGTGCCGTCGTTGGGGTAGAGCACCTTGGAGAGGGTCTCGCTGGCCACCTTCTCCTGCACGGCCCGCTGGAAATCGCCTTCGTTGAAGGCGTGCACGTCGAAGGATTCCGCCGCCACCGCCCGCCACAGCCGGATCCGGTCACAGCTGTTCACCCGGTAGCCCAGCACCGGCACGTCGTGGGGGATACCGAGGGCCCGATAGGCCGGCAGCCAGCGCCGGCGTTCGACACCGGTGTCATCGTGGTAGCTCTCCACATGGCCGCCGAAACCCACTGACACGCTCTGATCGGGATACACCAGTTCCCAGGGCCACCCCCCCTTGAGCCACTTGTCGGTGATCTCCACCTGCCAGCCTTCCTTGATCACCTGGTCGAAGATGCCGAACTCGTAGCGGATGCCGTAGCCGCTGGCGGGGATCTCCAGGCTGGCGAGCGACTCCAGGTAGCAGGCGGCCAGGCGGCCGAGGCCGCCGTTGCCCAGGCCGGGCTCCTCCTCCACCGCCAGCAGGTCCGCCAGCCCCGGGCCGCCGAAGCGCTGCACGGCTTCGGCGGCCTCGCCCTGGATCCCCAGCATCAGCAGGTTGTTGCCCAGCTGGGGGCCGATCAGAAACTCAGCCGAGAGGTAGGCCACCACCTTGGAGGCCCCTCCGCGCAGCTGGTCCTTGGTGGCCAGGTGGCGGGTCATCAGCCGGTCGCGCACCGCATAGCTCAGGGCCATGTAGAGGTCGTGCACGCTGGCCCCCTGCACCTGGATGCCCAGGGTGTAGAAGAGGTGCTCGGTCATGCCGTCGAACAGATCGCCGGCGCTGAGGCCGTTGCGCTGGGGATCGCCGTAACCGGCGGGGGTGGGCAGCTCGGGCCGGGGAGAGGTGCTGGTCATGGCCGCGGGGGGTGGCATCTCTCTCACCCTGAGCCGCCAGGGTTAACGGCACATCAACAACGTCACGGCGGCGCTGTAGTCCAGGGCACCTCTGCGGCCGGGACAGCAAAGGCGTTGGCCGGAGGGCCATATCCTGAATTTGTCAGCCGGCAAGTGTGATGGCGTCGCCACCGGTGCTGGTGTGCGGCCTGGGGGCCATGGGGCAGGCCTGCCTGCAGCGTCTCGGTCGCTTTGATGTGCCCCTGCGCACCATCGACCTGCAACGCCCCAGCTGGCGCGACCCCGACCTGGAGCAGCGACTGGATTCCGAGCTGGTGCTCGGCGACATGCGTCTCCCCCATGTGCTGCGGGCGGCGGGGGCGGAGCAGGCCCGCAGCGTGCTGCTGCTCAGTTCCCTGAGCACGGTGAATTTCGAGTCCGCCCTGCAGGTGCGCCTGCTCAACCCCCGTGCCCAGATCGTGGTGCGCTCCTCCAGTCAGCAGGCCGACTTCGCCGCGCTGCTGGAGGAGAAGCTGCCCGGCATCGCCGTTGTGGATCCGGTGCTGCTCACGGCCGAGGCGATCACCGCCGCCCTGCGGCCCAGCCGCCAGGAGGCCCTCTTCCGTGTGGAGGGCCAGGCCTACGGCCTCAGCGAAGGACACATGGAAGACCGCCGCTACCAGCGAGCCCTCCAGCTCGGCAGCGCCGAGGGGCCGCCGCTGCTGGTGACACCGCTGGCCCTGGTGGGCCGGCCGCTGCCCAGCGCGGCAGGGCCGGTGGCCCAGGCCGGGGGACAGCAGGAGAGGCCGTGGACCAGCTGGCGACGCTGGCGTACACAGGTTCAGGGCTGGCTGCGCCGCCGCACGCCCCTGCAGTGGGTCCTGACGGGATCCGTGCTGGCCCTGCTGCTGGCCGGCCTGCGCCTGTTCGCCGGCCCCCACGGCTGGCGGCAGGGGGTGTTTGTGACCCTGGCCCTGCTCAAGGGCGAATACGTGGACGCGGTGGCCGTGTTCCTCACCGAGGAGCGCTCCATCGGCGAGGCCAGCGGCTGGCTGATCGGCGGCAGCCTGCTCTATGCCCTGGTGGGCACCATGCTCACCTCCGCCCTGGTGGCGGTGATCCTGGAATGGCTGCTGCGCGATCGCCTCGGGGTGCGGCGGCCGCGGACCCCGCGCCGGGACCGGCCGCTGGTGCTGCTGATCGAGGGCGGGGCCCTGGCCGACCGGGTGCAGCAGGATCTGGAACGGGAGCGCTGCGGTGTGCTGCGGGTGAGCGAGCAGGATGCCAGCGGCACCGCACCGTCGTTGCGGCTGGAGGAGGCCCTGGCCCTGCTGGCCCGCCAACCGGCCGCGGGGGTGGGGGTGCTGTCGGCGGATCTGCTGGGCAACCTGCACACCGCCCTGGCCCTGCAGCAGCGCTGGCCGCAGGCGCGGCTGGCGGTGCTGGCCGCCGCGATGGGAGCCTCCCAGCAGCTGGGGGATCTGCTCGGCGGCATGACGGTGATCTCCACCACCGACCTGGTGGCGGACGCGATCGTGGCCACGGCCTTCGGTGAGGTGGTGCTGGGGGTGTGCCGGATCCGCGGTGTGACCCTGATGCTGGTGCGCTACAGCATCAGCAGTGACGACACCCTCTGCGGCCGCAGCATTGCCAGGCTGGACAACGGCTACGGGATCACCTGCATCGCCCTGCGCCGCAGCCGCAGCGCCACCGCCCAGGCCCTGCCCCGGGCCGAAACGATCGTGGCGGCCGGCGACCAGCTCACGGTGCTGGCCGACCTGAGCGCCCTGCGGCGCGTGGAGCTGGGCCGCAGCAACCCGCCCGCCTGGTACCTGCGGCTGCAGGTGATCGGGCCCCTCGACAGCGACCGCCGCTTTGAGATCCAGCAGTGCCTGGCCCGCTGGCTGGGGCGCCAGCCCGGCGAGATGCTCGGCCTGCTCGATGGCGCCGAGCACGTCAGCCCACGGCTGGATCGGGACATCAGCGAGCTGCTGGCCCAGGACCTGCACCACCTCGGCGTGCGCTGCCAGGTGGAGGCCGCGGGCAGGGATGGGGGGGCCCTGTTCAGCCGCGAACCCGGGCCAGCAGCTCCAGCACCTGGGCGTCGCTGAGCTGCTCGAAGTGGGAATACCAGAGGCCCACGGCCGTGAGGTCATCCACCGGCGCCAGCACCGTGAGGCGATCCACCAGGGCCGACAGCCAGTCCACCAGGCGGCGATCCAGCACCGGCACCGCCAGTTCCAGCCGTGCCGGCCCCAGGCGGCGCAGCGAACGCAGGGCCGCTTCCACCGTCATGCCGGTGGCGATGCCGTCATCCACCACCACCAGATGGCGGCCGCGCAACTGCTCGGGCGGCGGATCGCCGAACAGCCGCTGGCGGCGCTCCAGCTCCGCCTCCTGCTCCGCCAGCCAGCCCCGGCGGCGGGCGGCGATCTCGTGGCTGCGGGCAGCGCCGCCATTGCGCCACACGGCCACCCCGCCCGGGGCCACGGCCCCGATCGCCACCTCGGGGATGGCGGGATCGGCCACCTTGCGCACCGACCAGGTGGCCAGCGGGCATCCCAGCTCGGCGGCCATCGCCGCCGCCACAGGCACCCCACCCCGGGGCAGGGCCACCAGGGTCACCGGCAGCACCGGGTTGCGCAGGCGGCCGCAGGCCTGGGCCAGTTCCAGCCCGGCGGCATGCCGGTTGGCCCACAGGGGGGGCTCAGGATGGAAAGCCACCGGCTCGGCTCAACGGTCGCGGGGGGTGTCGCTGGGCCTCAGAAAGGCAAACACGGTGCCCCCCACCACCAGCAGGATCAAAGCGGCCCCGGCCGCCAGGGGAAACACCAGATCCGAATCCATCGGCCCACTCCTGTCTGCCCCCATCCTGCAGCCCGCGGGCCTCAGGCTTCACCAGGCACCGTGACCGGCGGCACGTTCCAGATGCGCTCGGCGTACTCCTGGATGGAGCGGTCGCTGGAGAAGAAGCCGCAGGCGGCGGTGTTGGCCAGCGACCGCCGTGCCCAGCCCTGGCGGTCGATCCAGGCCTGATCCACCTCCTCCTGGGCACGGCGGTAATCGCCCAGGTCGGCCATCACCTTGAAGGGATCGTGGCTGGTGAGGCTAGCCAGCAGGGGATGGAACAGCTCCCGGTCGCCCTCGCTGAACTGGCCCGAGCCGATCAGGGAGAGCACCTCGCGCACCATCGGGTCCTGATCGATCCAGGACATCGGGTGATAGCCGAGCCGATCCAGCTCCACCACCTGCTCTGTGGTGTGGCCGAACAGGAAGAAGTTCTCATCCCCCACCCGCTCGCGGATCTCCACATTGGCGCCATCGAGGGTGCCGATCGTCACCGCGCCGTTGAGTGCCATCTTCATGTTGCCGGTGCCGGATGCCTCCTTGCCCGCGGTGGAGATCTGCTCGGAGAGATCCACCGCCGGATACACCAGCTGGCCCAGCTTGACGCTGAAGTTGGGCAGGAACACCACCCGCAGGCGGCCCTCCATCGCCGGATCCATGTTCACGATCTCGGCGATGCCCACGATCAGCCGGATGATCAGCTTGGCCATGGCATAGCCGGGTGCCGCCTTGCCGCCGAACAGGAAGGTGCGCGGCGGCAGATCCTCACCGTTGCGCAGGCGCAGGTAGCGCTCCACGATCAACAGAGCCGCCAGATGCTGGCGCTTGTATTCGTGGATCCGCTTCACCTGCACATCGAACAGGGAGGTGTGATCCAGCAGCAGCCCGAGCTGCTCGTGCACGTGCTGGATCAGGCGCCGCTTGCCGCGGTCCTTCACGGCCTGCCAGCGCTCCAGGAAGGCCGGATCGCCGGCGTGGACCTGGAGGCCCTGGAGCGCGTCGAGGTCGTGACGCCAGCGTTCCCCGAGCGTCCCATCCAGCAGCTCGGCCAGGGGGGGATTGGCCACCGCCATCCAGCGGCGGGGGGTGACGCCGTTGGTGACGTTGGTGAAGCGCTCCGGCCAGAGCTCGGCGAAATCGGCCAGCAGGTGCTCTCGCAGCAGCCGGCTGTGCAGTTCAGCCACGCCGTTGGTGTGGTGGCAGCCCACCACCGCCAAGTGGGCCATGCGCACCCGCCGCTCTGGCCCTTCCTCGATCAGCGACAGGCGACCGAGCTTCTCGGGATGGCCCGGATAGCGGATCCGAACCATCCGCAGGAAGCGAACATTGATCTCATAGATGATCTCCAGTTGGCGGGGGAGCAGCTGCTCGAACAGCTCCACTCCCCAGGTTTCCAGCGCCTCGGGCAGCAGGGTGTGGTTGGTGTAGCTGAGGCTGGCGGTGGTGATGCTCCAGGCGGTATCCCAGTCGAGATGGTGCACGTCCAGCAGCAGGCGCATCAGCTCGGCCACGGCGATCGCCGGGTGGGTGTCGTTGAGCTGAACGGCAAACTTGGTGTGGAACTGCTCGGGTTTCAGCCCCTGACCCTTGAGGATCCGGAACATGTCCTGCAGGGAGCAGCTCACGAAGAAAATCTGCTGGGAGAGGCGCAGCCGTTTGCCCTGATCGAACTCGTCGTTGGGGTAGAGCACCTTGGAGAGGGTCTCCGACTGCATCTTGCGCAGCACCGCCCGGGCGTAGTCGCCTGCGTTGAACGAGGCGAAGTCGAAGGCGTCAGGCGCGGTGGCTGACCACAGCCGCAGCGTGTTGGCGGTGTTCACCCCGTAGCCCAGGATCGGGGTGTCGAAGGCCACGCCGATCACGGTCTGGCCGCCGATCTGCACCGGGTAGCTCCACTCCGGGCGGATCACCTCCCAGGGGTTGCCCTGGGCCAGCCAGGGATCGGTGCCCTCCTGCTGGCCTGCCGATGTGATCTGCTGGCGGAAGATGCCAAATTCGTAGCGGATGCCGTAGCCGATCGCCGGCAGCTCCAGGGTGGCCATCGACTCCTGGAAACAGGCGGCCAGACGGCCGAGGCCGCCGTTGCCCAGACCGGGCTCCGGTTCCTCCGCCAGCAGCTCCTCCAGATCGAGGCCCAGCTCGGCGCAGGCTGCGCGGGCCTCCTCGCGGATGCCCAGATTCACCAGGTTGTTCTCCAGGTGGGGCCCCAGCAGGAATTCAGCGGAGAGGTACACCGCCGTGCGCACATGGCTCTGGGTGTAGGTCTCGGCCGTGTCCACCCACTTCTGCAGCAGGCGATCGCGAACCGCCAGGGCCAGGGCCCGGTAGTGATCGTGGCGGGTGGCCAGGGAGGGGGATTTGGCCTGGCTGTAGAAGAGGTGGCGGCGGATCGCCGCGGCCAGGGGGCTGTCCAGAGCGGAACCGCTCAGGGGCACGGGCTGCACCGCATCAGCGGGCTGGATGGGGGAATTCTCCAGGGCCATGGCGGCTGCGGCAGACGGCGGACAACCCCCCACCTTTGCCCGCAACAGGGGTCAACGCGCTGCCTGAACCACTACCGAATGCCGCACTCAGGCGAATTCACCAGGGGCAGCACCAGTGACAGCCTCGCCCGTATCGGTTCCGTCGCAATCCGGTATCAACGGCAGCAACGGGAAGGGGGGTGCGGGGAGTTTGGTATGGGTTCCGCATCAACCGCTACCCATGCCCTCACTGTCCCGCCTGCAGGCGATCGGGGACATCAGCGCCCGTCCCCCCCTGGAGGTGGCACCGGCCAGCGAACTCAAGGATCTCTGGGCCCGAGACGTGTTCACCCTGGAGAAGATGAAGTCGGCCCTCCCTAAGGAGATCTTTAAGTCGATGCAGCGCTCGATGGTCGAGGGCTCCAAACTTGATGGCGCGGTGGCCAACGTGGTGGCCCAGGCCATGAAGGACTGGGCGACCAACCGCGGGGCGCTCTATTACGCGCACGTTTTTTATCCCCTCACCAATCTCACAGCCGAGAAGCACGACGGCTTCATCTCCGTCCAGGGCGATGGCAAGGCGATCACCGAGTTCACCGGCAAGCTGCTGGTGCAGGGAGAACCCGACGGCTCCTCGTTCCCCAACGGCGGCATCCGCTCCACCTTCGAAGCCCGCGGCTACACCGCCTGGGATGCCACCAGCCCGGCCTATCTGATGGAGACGGCCAATGGCGTCACCCTCTGCATCCCCACCGTGTTCGTGTCCTGGACCGGTGAGGCCCTCGACAAGAAAACGCCCCTGCTGCGCTCCAACGCGGCGATGAACAAGCAGGCCCAGCGCCTGCTGCGGCTGCTGGGGGAAACCGAGATCGCCCCGGTGAACTCCAGCTGCGGCGCCGAGCAGGAATACTTCCTGGTGGATGCCGCCTTCACCGCCCTGCGGCCCGACCTGCAACTGTCCGGGCGCACCCTGTTCGGCGCACCGCCGGCCAAGGGCCAGCAGTTCGACGACCACTACTTCGGCGCCATCCCCGAGCGGGTGCAGGTGTTCATGCAGGACGTGGAGCGCCAGCTCTACTGCCTGGGCATCCCCGCCAAGACCCGCCACAACGAGGTGGCCCCGGGCCAGTTCGAGCTGGCGCCTTACTTCGAGGCGGCCAACGTGGCCACCGACCACCAGCAGCTCACCATGACAGTGCTGCGCAACACCGCCAAGAAACACGGCTTCACCTGCCTGCTGCACGAAAAACCCTTCGCCGGGGTGAACGGCAGCGGCAAGCACGTGAACTGGTCGATCGGCAACCCCACCCAGGGCAACCTGCTGGATCCCGGCAACACCCCCCACGAAAACCTCCAGTTCCTGCTGTTCTGCGCCGCGGTGATCCGCGGCGTGCACTGCTACGGCCCCCTGCTCCGTGCCGTGATCGCCACCGCCAGCAACGACCACCGCCTGGGTGCCAACGAGGCGCCGCCGGCGATCATCTCGGTGTACCTCGGCAGCCAGCTTGAGGACGTGTTCAACCAGATCAAGACCGGCAAGCTCGAGGGTTCAGCCAAGTCCGCGCTGATGTCCCTCGGTGTGGACACCCTGCCCGACCTGAACAAGGACCCCGGCGACCGCAACCGCACCTCCCCCTTCGCCTTCACCGGCAACCGCTTCGAATTCCGGGCCGTGGGCTCCGGCCAGTCGGTGGCCGGTCCGCTGGTGGCCCTGAACACGATCCTGGCCGATTCCCTGGCCTGGATCTCCGACCAGCTGGAGAGCAAGATGTCCGCCGGCATGCCGTTGGAGGAGGCCGCCTTCACCGTGCTCAAGAGCGCCATGGAGGAGCACGACGCGGTGGTGTTCGGCGGCGACGGCTACTCCTCCGAGTGGCACCGCATGGCCGTGGAGGAGCGGGGCCTGGAAAACCTGCCCACCTCCGCCGATGCCCTGCCGGTGCTCAAGCGCCCGGAGATCCTCGAGCTGTTCGAGCGCACCGGGGTGCTCAGCGCCACCGAGCTGGAAAGCCGTTATGAGGTGTACGCCGAGCAGTACATCCTGGCGATCGAGGTGGAGACCAGGCTGGCGGTGCGCATGGCCCGCACCCAGGTGTACCCGGTGGTGATGGACTGCCTGGACAAGCTCTCCCTCTCGCTCAAGAACCAGGAAGCCCTCGGCATCCCCACCGACCGCTCCCTGGTCACCAAGGTCGCCACCCTCAACCAGCACCTGGTGACCGCCTGCCTCAAGCTCGAGGAGGCCATGGAGAAGACTCCCCATGGGGTGGATGCCCACCTGCGCTACTGCGCCGATGTGCTGGTGCCGGGCATGCTGGCCATCCGCGAAGCAGTGGACGGGCTGGAGATGCTGATCGACGACGCCAGCTGGCCCCTGCCCTCCTATCAGGAGATGCTGTTCCTGCGCTGAGGCATCCGCCGCCGTTGCGGCGCCGCAGCTCAGGCGGTGGCTTGGTCTGATGACCTCGCCACCGCCTTTTTCATGGTCGGGGTCATGACCGGAACCGGGATGGACCGGGGGCTGACGGATCCACGGGCAGGCCCTTGAGCCCCAGGGCCAGCCGCCGCGCCAACAGGAGCAGGGGGTAGACAGCGCGGGAGCGTGGCTGGGCCGCCAGCAGCGGAGCCATCAGGTTCAGCAGCTGATCGCTGGGCTGCATCCGCGCGCAGATCCACTGGATGGCCTCGGCGCCATGGAGCACTCGGTCCCCGAGCAGCACCATGGCGCCATTGGCCAGCCGGTAGCCGCGCCGCTCGAGCGCTGCGCGCAGGGCATGGTCGGCCCGGCCGTCACGGATCTGCAGATCGGGGATCCCACCGCGCAGCTCGCTGAGCTCTGCGAAGTGCCGGCAGAACGGACAGCCGCCGTCAAACACCAGCACGGGCGCTGGCATCGGCTCCGTGGGCAGGCCCACGGCTCTCTGCGCTCCGGCATCGCTTCTAAGGTGAGCCATTCTCTGGTCGTCTTCTGCAGATCTCAACTCAGCCCTCCCGGTCCCTGCCCAAGCAGCGGCGGTTCTGGTTGCGGCACTTCCTGCATAGCCTGGGCCCGGTGTTCATGATCCTGACCCATCTGGGCTGTGGACTGCTGGTGTTCACCGGCCTCGGACCTGCCGCGGCCCTCTGGGCCCTGAGCCTCTATCTGGTGCGCATGCTGGCCACCACAGCCATCTACCACCGGCTGGTGACCCATGGCAGCTACCAGGCGCCCAGAGCGGTGTGGTGGTTGGGCTGCCTGATCGCCACCTCCTCCGGACAGATGGGTCCGAGCTGGTGGAAGGCCCACCATCTGCAGCACCACCGCCATGTCGACACCGACCTGGACAGCCATTCGCCCCTGGCACCGCGGGCGGGCTGGCAGGGCGCCTGGCATTCCCAGGCGGGCTGGCTGTTCAGCAAGGAGTTTCACCCCCGCCAACTCCCCGCCGACGTGGAGGCCGACCCGGTGCTGCGGTTGATGGACCGCCTGCAGGTGCTGCCCCCCCTGGCGCTGGCCTGGCTGTCATGGCAGCTTGGGGGGCTGGAATGGTTGGGGGCCTATTGCCTGAGCACCACGGTGCTGTATCACGGCGTGGCCTCCGTGAATTCTGTGGCCCATCTGGTGGGTGACCAGCCGTTCGACACGGGCGACGCCAGCCGCAACAACCGCTGGGTGGCCCTGATCACGCTCGGTGAGGGCTGGCACAACCTGCACCATGCTTTCCAGGCGTCGGTGCGCCAGGGGCTGACCGTGGAGGACGGCAAGGTGCGAACCCTGCCGGATCCCACCTACCGGTTCATCCGTCTGATGGAGGGTCTGGGCTGGGCGCGGGATCTGCGGGTCCCCAGCGACCGGGCGGTGCTGGCCAGGGCGCGGACAACGCCGCGACCATGAGCCAGCCTGCCGCCCGCCGGCACAAACTCACCAGCTCTTGCGAGCGCCTCCGCCACCGCCGCCACGGGGCTCGGCCTTGTTGACGCGGATCATGCGGCCCATCCACTCCACGTCCTGGAGGTCATCGATGGCCTTCTGTTCGTCGGATTCCTCGGCGAACTCCACAAAGGCGAAGCCGCGCTTGCGACCGGTGTCGCGATCGAGGGGCAGGCTGCACTTGCGCACAGAACCGTACTCACCGAACAGGTGCTGAAGGTCCTCCACCTCGGCGTCGAAGGAGAGGTTGCCCACGTAAATGGTCATGAAATTGAACTGAATTGAGATTGACGATGGATTCGTTGAACGCCCTGAAGAAAGTCGCTGGCCTGGAGGAGAAACCGATCTGGGGCCGATGGCCCGTGAGATGACCCGTAGGGGTCTGGCAAAGCACCGCGGGAAAGAAACCTGCTGAAGAGTGGTCCTGAATCAGCTTCACCCTACAGGCAGAACGGCCAGCGCGCCGCGGCGGCGTCACAGCATCAGGCCAGAGCCGCTCTCCGGCGCCACCCCTGCTGCGTTCTTGATGTTTTGCTGCACAAGATTACGGACTGTGGCAAAACCAGACCCCCCCAACCGTGCAAATTGTGCCGAATCCAGAGCCAACGGTTCCACCCACCGCCTGCGTCCCTAAGACAGGGCCAAAGCCAGTAGAAGCGATGCGTGCCGTACCCGAAAGTTGCCGAGATACTGGCCAGTCCGGCCTGATGCTGGTGGGGCAGACGCTCCATTACTTTGCCCGCCACTTTCACGAGCCGATCACGATCAGCCAGGTGGCCAGCCATCTGGGCATCAGTGAAGACTGTCTCGACTTCTGGTTTGACCAGACCCGTGGCATGACACCGGCCGAGGCCCTGCTGCACCACCGCCTCAACCGCCTCTTCCACACCATCACCGATCAGCCGCGCCAGAGCCTGCGCAAGGCCATCCTCAGCTGCGGACTGGGGGAAGGCAGGGGCACGATTGCCTTGTTTGAGAACACCTTCGGCATCGAGATGCCGCTGTTCCTGCTCACCTGCCGGCGGGCTGCCGACGACCGGGCCTTTCGGCGCCAGCACCCCTCGGCGGATCACCTGGTGCTGCCGTCGTGACGAACGGCCCTAGAAAACGCGGTGTCGGCGCACCTGCACCTTGCTGTCAACGGTGACCAATTGGTTGTGCAGATCCAGCCCCTGCACTGAAGCCAATTCACCCTGCAACCCCTGAGCCGCCAACTGTTCAACGAGTTGCTTGATGAGTTCTTCCTCCACCTTGCCCTGATCAAAGCCGCTGGGGGTGAGGTCGGCGAGAAAGCGGCCGATCCTGCTGGCCACCACATCGGAGGCATTGGTCACCTTGATCACGATCATGGGGGACGGAGCAGGACCGGAGGGGCCCCTGATCCTAACGAGATCAAATCCGGCGGCCCTGCGGCTGGGTTGGCCCGGAGCGCTCGGGCGGAAGCTGGAGCAGGCGCGCCGCCCACTCGGCGGTCAACGCGGCCAGCAGAGCTCGGCGATCACCACGAAGTCGAAGCATGGAGCCTGGAGGGATGACTCCCCCCAGACTCCCCCAGCCGGCGGTGTGCCGACGTACCTCAATCACCAGGCCAGGCAACCAATGGCACCAACCGATGCAACCAGATTCAAGCCTCCACGTTCACCCGCACGGTGGTCACCTTCTGGGTTTTGGGAGCCTTGACGGTGAGCAGACCATCGCGGTAGCGGGCCTGCAGCTGGTCGCGGTCGATCACGGCGGGGAAGCGGAAGCTGCGGCTCCAGGTGCCGTAGTGGAACTCACTGAGCAGGGGGCTGGGCTGGTCGCCGGACGCGGAGGCCTCAGCCTCTGGGACCACCCGCTGGGTGCGGCGCTCGGCGCTGATCACCAGGGTGCGATCGGTGGCCCTCACATTGATGGCGTCCTTGTCCACACCGGGAAGCTCAAGCACCACCTCGTAGGCCTCGGGGGTTTCATGCACCTCAGCGGCGGGCAGGCGCTCGGAGCCCTGGAGCTGCTGGCTGAGTTGCTGGCTGAGTTGCTGGTCGAGACGATCAAACAGATCGAAGGGGGATTGGCGCAGGGTCAACATGATTCCAATGGCGAAGGGTTGTCGTGAGGCAGGGAGCTGGGCTCCTCTGGGATCAGTGTCGCCAGTGGACATGGGGCAACAGGAGGGGACGACCGAACGAAGCGTTTCGGCCCTCCCCACCCGGTTCGGCATGCCGGAAACCGCAGGACGGTGAACCGGACCGGAGAGCGCAGACCAGAGAGCTCAGACCTCAGCGCCGACGGGGCGCAGGGCGCCTGGTCCCTGGCGGACAGACGACTGGGCCGAAGACGCCGGGGACTGGGGGGCCAGCAGGGAACCGATAATGCCGGCGTCGAAGGAGAGGCGCCCAGGACCCACAAGCAGGATGGCGGCGCTGCCGCCGAGGTAGAGCACCACCAGCTCCAGCACGTAGATGTTGAAGCCGCTGGTGAGGATGTGGTGGTAAGCCGCCACCGACATCGTGCCGACCAGGGCGAGGGCGCCGAGGGGAGAGAACACCCCCAGGATCACGCTCCATGAGCCGAGGATTTCAGCGAACCCGGCCAGATGGGCCATCAGCAACGGGAATGGCAGGTGCAGGGGCACCACGTAGTTGGTGGCGAAGAATTCCGGGTTGGCCAGCTTCTCCTGGCCGTGGTGAATCATCATCGTGCCGATGGCCAACCGCAGCAGCAGCAGGCCAACGTTGGCCAGGACGCCACGGCGCAGGAAGTAGGCCGACAGGAACGAGCTGGACGGGATGAAACGGGAGAAGGGGGTGTTCATGGGAAGGAGACGGTGGACCGGGGCGGCAGGCGTGGCTCAGCGCGCGGGACGGGCGGGACCTGACAGGCGCAGCAGCCAGAGGGCCGTGGAGGCGGTGATGAAGGCCAGGAACGTTTCCAGCAGCACGGTGGTGGTCATGGGACTGATGTGGGGTGCAGGGCCTGGGGCCGGGTGTGACCAGCCTGGCGCGTGATGTAACGAAGTGCGAAGAGCCTCTCAGCTGGCTGGCCTAGAACAGTCCCGACCCTGCTCTGCCGGCGCCTGCCGCTGGCCCGTGGTGATGTCCGCTGCCACCGCAGGCCCGCCGCTGGTGTTGGTCCACGGCCTGCTCGACACCCCGGCCGTGTTCGATGGACTCAAGCGGGAGCTGGGGGAGCGCCGCCAGCCGCTGCTGATCCCGGCCCTGCCCCTGCGCCTGGGGGCCACGCCGGTGCTGCAGGCCGCCGCCCTGCTCGGCAGCCACATCGAGGCCGCCTTCGGCCCGGAGCAGCCCGTGGACCTGCTGGGCTTCTCCATGGGCGGTGTGATCGCCCGAGCCTGGATTCAGTTGCGGGGGGGGCAGCGGCGCACCCGGCGCTTCATCAGCGTGGGCAGCCCCCAGCAGGGCACCATCACCGCCCAGCCCTGGCCAGCCCGGCTGCTGGCCGGCATCGCCGATCTGAGATGGGGCAGCCCGCTGCTGCAACAGCTGAACGCCAACCTCGACGCCCTGCGGCGGATCGAATGCCACAGCTTCTATTCCAGCCTCGATCTGGTGGTGCTGCCCGGCTGGCGGGCCGTGCTGCCGGTGGGAGCACGCACGATGCTGCCGGTGCTCACCCACCCCCAGCTGCTGCGCGATCCGGCCGCCATCCGGCCGCTGGCCAGGGAACTGCTGCGGCCATAGCGTTGGTGGGCTCCAGCACCACCGCCAGCCGTGTATGGAGTTGATCCGTGTATGGAGTTGATCACCGTCTCCCTGCTGGTGCGCTGGTTGCTGGGCTGGCTGCTGGCGGCCCGCATGCCGGTGCTGCCGCTGGCCGCGGCGAGCGGAGCACCTCGGTTTTCGGTGCTGATCCCGGCCCGCAACGAGGCCGAAACCCTTCCCCATCTGCTCGCAGACCTGGCGCAGCAGACCCTGCAGCCCCAGGAGGTGATCGTGATCGACGACCACTCCAGCGACGCCACCGCCGCCATCGCCCGCAGCGGGGCGCCGGGACTGCCGGTGCGGGTGATCCAGCCCCCGCCGCTGCCGGCCGACTGGTGCGGGAAGACCTGGGCCCTGCACCACGGCGTGGAGGCCAGCCGTGGCGAGCTGCTGGTGTTTCTCGACGCTGACACCGAACCGACCCCCGACTTTCTGCAACGGCTGGTGGCGGGCTGGCAGCGCCTGGGAGGCCTGGTGTCGGTGCAGCCATACCACCGCACCGAGAAGCCCTACGAGCAGCTCTCGGTGCTGTTCAACCTGGTGGGCCTGATGGCCGTGCCCATGGGGCCGGGCTGCGGTGTGGCCTTCGGCCCGGCGATGGTCACCAGCCGGGCCGACTACCGGCGCAGCGGCGGCCATGCGGCGGTGGCGGGCAAGGTGGTGGAGGATTGGTTTCTCGGCCATTGCTACGAGGCGGCGGGCCTGCCGGTGAGCGCCTTCATCGGAGACGGCCTGATCGCCTACCGCATGTATCCCGGCGGCCTGGGCGATCTGGTGGTGGGCTTCAACAAGAACTTCGCCGCCGCCGCCGGCGAGGTGCGCTGGCCCTGGATGCTGGCGGTGCTGCTGTGGCTCTCGGGGCTGTTCTGGGCGGCCTGGGCTCTGCCCGCCTCCCTGCTGGGGTGGCCGCTGATGGGGGATCTCCGCCCGCTCACCAACGCCCTGATCTATGGAGCGTTCGCCCTGCAGCTGCTGGTGATCACCCGCCGGGTGGGGCGCTTCCACTGGATCAACCTGGTGTTTCCGGTGCCGGTGGTGTTTTTCCTGGCGGTGTTCGTGCAGGCGATCCTCAACCTCAAGCGCGGCCAGGTGCGCTGGAAGGGGCGCACCTTCAGCACCCGCTGATGGACCTGTCCGGCTGGTTCGGGAGTGGGCTGCCGCGTGGGCTGCCTGCAGTGCTGGGCTGCGCCGGGCTCTGGCTGGGATGGTCGCTGCTGGTGGGGCTGATCGCCAACCAGCTCCCCGATCGTCTGCTGAAGCCGCGGCTGGAGGGGGGCGGCAGCGATTCAGCCGGCACGTCAGCAGCCCGGACGCCGCGGCAGGCCCTGCGCCGTATGGAAACCCGCCTGGCGATCCGGCACTGGAAACCCTGGATTCCCGACGCCGGGAGCGCCCTGCCCGGCGGCGTGAGCAAGGCCAGCCTGGTGCGGCGCGACCCCCTGGCCCTGCGCAGACTGCTGCTGGAGACCCGGCGGGCCGAGCTGGTGCACTGGGCCCTGTGGCCCGCCTGGCTGCTCACGGCCCTGTGGCTGCCGCCCACAGGGGTGCTGATCAACCTGATCTTCGCCACCCTGTTCAACCTGCCCTGCCTGCTGCTGCAGCGCTACAACCGCCTGCGGCTGCAGCTGCTGCTCGGGCGGATCCCCGGCACTGGCTGATCTCAGCAGCTGATCGCAGCGCCTGATCAGGCCCCCAGCCACCACTCCGGCAACGGCAGGGTCAGCACCAGGCCGGGATCCTCCACGTGACGGGCCAGCACCAGGCGATGGTCACCGGGCTCGATCGCGAAGCCGTCGCGGGCCTCATCGAAAACGGCCAGACGGCGCAGCGCAATGCTGAGCTGCAGGCGGCACGATGCCCCCGCCGCCAGCTGCACCCGCTCAAACCCCACCAGGGTGCGCGGCGGACGCTCCAGTCCCATGCCGGGGGGCTCGACGTACACCTGCACCACCTCGGCCGCCGCCATCGGCCCCCGGTTGTGCAGCGTCACCGCCACCAGCACATCCGCCGCTGGTGCCGCATCCGCCGCCGGTGCCGCACTCTCGGCCCCGCCCGCCTCGCCCTGCAGCTCCCCGTTCAGCTCCCCGGGGAGAGACACGCTGGGGTCGCTGAGCTCAAAGCGGCTGTAGGAGAGGCCGAAGCCGAAGGGGTAGGCCGCCCGTTCCCCATCCCGGCCCAGGCGGCGGTAGCCGTGCCAGAGGTCGTAGACCACCTCCGTGGCCCGGGGCTCAAAGGGGGGCATCTGCTCGGGGCGCTCGGGCAGGCTGAAGGGGAGACGCCCTGAGGGCGACACCCGCCCCAGCAGCACATCGGCCAGGGCATGGCCGCCCTGCTCCCCCGGATACCAGAGCAGCAGGATGGCGGGCACCGCCTGGCGCCAGGCCTCCATCAGCACGGCACCGCCGCCCATCAGCACCACCACCGTGCGCGGGTTGGCGGCCGCCACGGCACGGATCAGGGCCACCTGGCGGGGCGGCAGACGCAGGTCGGTACGGTCGCCGGAGGCGAAGTCGCCCCCCTGGCGCGGGGTGGCGTGGCCGGTGATCCAGGCGATCAGCTCGGCCGCTGGCTGCCACAGCCGGCGCAGCCGGCGGCGGCCCAGACGGCGCTGCAGCGCCGGGGGCTGGAGCAGGTCCGGGGGCGGGATCTGGCGCAGGATCGGAGCGATGTCGCCGGGGTGGATGTGCTCCCCTTCCAGGCGCCAGTCCAGCCCCACCACCACCACCGCCGCCTCGCAGCCAGCCGCCGCCGTGGCCGCCGCTGCCGGGTCATCGCTGTGCACATGGGTGATCGCCAGCTGGGGTGCCGCCGCCCGCAGACCGTCCAGGGGCGTCACCACCGCCCCCGGGGGCGGGCGGGTGTCGGAGGAGCCCCGGTCACCCAGGTTCGGCTGCGCCGCCAGCCGGCCCACCAGCGCCAGGGAGCTCAGGCCGCTGAAGGGCAGCACGGGGCCCTCGTTGCGCAGCAGCACGATCGAGCCGGTGGCGGCCTGGCGCGCCAGGCGCAGGTGGGCGGGGCAGCGACGCAACGAGGCCGGATAGGCACCGGTCGGCAGCGCCAGCTGGGCCCGCAGCAGGCGCAGGGCGGCGGCGTCGACGCGCTCCTGGGGCAGCCGGCCATCGGCCAGGGCGTCGGCGAGCACCCCCTCGAACACCATGCGGAAGGGCATCTCCAGGTCCTGGCCCGCCAGCAGGGCGGCCACCCCGTCGCGCACCCCGAAGATGAAATCAGTGACCACGAAGCCCGTAAACCCCCAGCGGCCCTTGAGGATGCCGTCGAGCAGCTCGGGGTGCTGACCGCACCAGATGCCGTTCACCCGGTTGTAGGCACTCATCACCGAGGCGGCACCGGCCTCCACACAGGCGCGGAACTGGGGCAGGTAGAGCTCGTGCAGCACCCGCGGGCTGGCGCGCACGTCCACAAGGAAGCGGGAGCTGTCGATCGAGTTGAGGGCGAAGTGCTTGACGCAGGCCAGCGCGTGGCGCTGCAGCCCGCGCGTGCAGGCCGCGCCCAGCTCCCCCACGTGCACGGGATCCTCGCCGTAGGTCTCCTGGGCCCGGCCCCAGCCGGGATGGCGCAGCAGGTTCACGCACACCGCCGCCACCCAGTTGGCGCCGAAGGACCGGGCCTCCAGGGCCATGGCCTCGCCGATGCGCTCCTCGAGCTGGGGATCCCAGCAGGCGCCGCGGGCGATCGGCACCGGGAAGGTGGTGGCCCCGCCCTCCAGGCACACCCCGCGGGGGCCATCCACGAACTGCAGGCCGCCCAGCCCCAGCCGGGGAACCTGGGCCGCCGGCCAGGGATGGCGATGGGAGGCGTCGCGGGCGGCGATGTCGAGCAGCCCCGCCCAGAACGGGGTGTCGCCATCGAGCAGGGCGAGCTTCTCGGCCGTGCTCAGCTGCGCCAGCAGGGCCAGGGCTCGCGACTGGGTGGACAGAGCCTCCCCTGACGCAGCGGCGGCGATCGGCTCCACCTACCCAACTTAGGCCCGGCGCCGAGGGGCGGCGCGACAGCGTTCAGGTCAGCAGGGCACCGCCGCGGCTGCGCCGGATCGCCACCACGGCGGGGCGGGGCGGGCGCCCGGGCACTCTCGAGGGCCAGTTGGACCCCAGGGGCACGGTGCGCAGCTGGCCGAAGGTCTGGTCCTGGCGGTCGATGAGCTCATGGGCCTGAACCTCGAACTCCCCGTCACGGGTGCCATGGTCCTCCCCTGGGTGCTGCACCGCCAGAAAGAGGGTGGATTCACTGCTGTCAAAACAGGGCCCGCACAATTCGCACTCCATCGGCCCAGTGGCAAACAGCAGGGCCTTGCCGGCATCGGGTCCGTAGCTGGGCAGCAGCCAGCAGCTGTTGTTGCCGAACAGGTCGAGCCGCCCGGAGCGCGTGGAGCGGTCGGTCACCATCCACACGTTGCCGGCGCGATCGACGCTGAGGTTGTCGGGGTTGGAGAAACCCAGTCCGCCGTCCCAGGGGGCTCCCCCCACGGCCACCGTGCGCCAGCGGAAGCGGCCGCCGGCCCGCCCGGCGGCCGGTTTAGCGCGTTCGGAGAGACGCGTCACCCAACCGTGGACCCAGTCGGCCTCCCCACCGGGCCCCTGGAAAATGGCGGGGTCGGAGCGCCCCTCCAGATCGGCGCCGGCGGCGGTGAAGGCGATCAGCAGGTCGCCGCTGTCGGGATCCAGCACGGTGTCCTCGGGGCGGGCAGCGGCGGTGGCCCCAACGGCATTGCCGGCCAGGTGGGCGTCGATCAGGATCGCCCCCATCTGCTCCTCGCCCTGGCCTGGGTAGAGGCTGGCCAGGGTGGGGTGGCGCTTGCGGTAGGCGCGCACCTGCTCGTCGCTGACCAGGTGCTCCCCGCCGGCCTGGAGACGGTCGGAGTGGGGCAGCCAGGTGGGCTGCTGCAGATCGAAGGCCTGGTAGTGGCTGGGGAGCTGGGGATCGACGGGCGTGTCGGGAGAAAGCGCAATCCAGCGGCCGCCGCCCCCCGGCTCGAAGCGGGCCACCTCCAGTCGTCCATCTTCCAGGAGCCTGGAGTTGGCCGGATCGCTGGGGTCGCCCACCAGCTCGCGGCTCACAAACCGGTAGAGATGGCCGCCGTGGCGGTCGCAGCCGGAGTACACCACCAGCGGTTCACCGCTGCGGGCCCGCACCGCCACGGCCTCGTGGCGGAAACGACCCAGCCAGCTGTGCTTCACCGCCGCCTGATCCGGCCGCCGGGGATCCAGTTCCACCATCCAGCCGTATTTGTTGCCCGCCAGGCCGAAGGGATTGCCCAGCCCGCTGAGGCGCTGTCCATCGCAGCGGAAGGGATGGAGCGCCGGTTCGGCGGAGCTGCCGTCGGCATACACCGGCTCCACCACCTGCCCCTGGAAGTTCTCCTCGGCCGAGAGCACCGTGCCCCATGGCGTCTGACCGCCGGCGCAGTTGGCGAAGGTGCCCACCACCTGGTCACCCAGGCCGTCGTCGTAGCCGAGCCGCTGGCTGCGGCGGAACACGGCTGCCGCCGGACCACTCACCTGCAGCCGGCTGGCTGGATCCTCAAGACCGCTGAGGCCTGTGATGCGCCGCTCCAGGTCCCCCCGCTGCCGTCGCCAGCTGCCATCGGCCTGATGGCGGAGCTCCAGCACACCGATGCCCAGATCGTCCATGGCGGCCCGGGCCAGCAGGTCGATCTCCTCCCGCAGGGAATCGTCGGCCGCCAGCGTGGCCACATCCACAGTTCCACCCTTCCCCTCCAGGGCATCACGCACCTGGGTGAGCGGCAGGTCGGTGCCCACCGCCTCGGGGAAGCCCTCGCTCCAGGGGCGGAGGCTCACGTACTCGAAGTTGACGGTGAGCAGGGCCCGATCCCCACCGAATTCGGTGAACGCCAGGTAATCGTTGTTGTACCCGAAGCGGCCGTCAGCGAGGGGATCCCCCCAGGCCACCAGCACATCGGCCCGGAAGCCGTCAGGCACCCGTAAGCGGTCCTCGATGGTGAGGCGCGTGAGGCGGCTGCGCTGCTGGGCGGCGCTGAGCCCATCACTCGCCAGGGGGATCGGACCCTGCAGCAGCGTGAAGCGTGTGCCGCTGGAGGACCCGGAGCAGGACGAGGCCCCGGCCAGGCCCAGGCCCGCCAGGCCCATCAGTTGAAACAGGGTGCGGCGTTGCATGGCTGGGGGCGCGGCGAAGGGCGGGGAGTGGCTGCAGGAACCCCTGACACCCGGATGATGACCGGCCAGGTTTAAGGATTCGTGTTGTGCCGGGCGCTGCGCCGGGCACGAGGGAGGGGTGGGCGGAGGTCCACACCCCTGAGGGCACCCCACACCCACAAGGAGCTCGTTACATTTCTAAACAACAACGCCAAGCAAGACCGTGTCCAACGCCTCCCTGTCCCTCAGCCGCGAATTCACCGTGGCCATGCACTCCCGCGCCATCGACGCCTGCGACAACATCGAGGAGCTGCGCAGCGTGGCCAAATCGCTCCTTTCCGCCTGGCAGACCCAGGCCATGTTCAGTGAGCAATACGGAGCCGAACTGCTGGGCATCAAGCCACGCGGCTGAACCGCCTTCGTTACTGGGACAAGCTCTCTGAGATCAGTTGTCTCGAATCCGCTTTTCCAGACGGGCTGATTCCCGCTTCAACCCCATTGCGGTTCAACCCCAGACTGACGCTGTGAACCAACGGGTCCCAGCCCCGAGGCCCAGATGCGCAGCCAACCGGCCAACCGATCCCTCCAGGCGGACAAGACCCGCCTGGCTGCCCTGCGCGATGAGTTCGGCAGCGACGCCCGCTTCGGGCAGGTGTTTGCCGTGCTCACCCTGGGATCCACCGTGATTGCCACCCTCGGGCTGCTGGCCAACAGCCCGGCGGTGGTGATCGGCGCCATGGTGGTGGCCCCCTGGATCATGCCCCTGCAGGCCATGGCTTTCCAGGTGCTGCGGGGGCAGTTCCCCGACTTTCTCAGGGCCCTCAGCACCCTGGCCCTGGGCGTGCTGCTTGGCCTGTTCGTGTCGGTGGGGGTGGGTCTGCTGGTGCCATTGCCCAGCCACGGCAGTGAGGTGATGGCGCGCACGGTCCCGAACCTGCTCGACCTTGGCATCGCCCTGACGGCAGGGGTGGTGGCGATGTACGCCAAGCTGCGCAAGGAGGCCATCAACGCCGTGGCCGGCCTGGCCATCGCCGTGGCCCTGGTGCCACCGGTGTGTGTCACCGGCCTGCTGCTGGCGGCAGGCCGGTGGCAAGACGCCTATGGCGCCGCCCTGCTGTTCCTCACCAACCTGCTGGGCATCCTCACCGGGGCAATGGTGACCCTGAACGTGCTGGAGCGACCGTTCCGGGGACGGTTGCTGCGCAGCCGGCTGGGGCTCACCAGCATGGCCCTCACCGCTCTGCTGGTGATTCCTCTGGGGGGTAGCCTGCTGAATCTGATGGGACTTTCGCGCCGCCAGGTGCAGGCCCAGCGGATCGAAGAGCTGGTGCTGGCCAGCCTGCGCAACGAAACCATCACCCTCGGGCGCGATTCGGAACTGGAGAGCGTGCGCATCGACTGGGACGAGGATCCTCCGGTGATCACCGCTCGGGTGAGCGTCAGTGATCCACGCCTGCCCACCTTCACCCAGGTGAGCGCGGTGCAGTCGTTCATCAACACCAAGCTGGCCCCCCGCCAGTTCCGGCTGGTGGTGAAGCGCACCTCGATCGACGTTGTGGGGCCAGAGCCTGAGCCCGTGCCCGAGGGTTACGCGAATCCAGCCTGGCCGTGGCTGATGCCGTTGATCGTTCCCGGTGGCAGCGCCGGTGAATCCGGAGAAAACCGAGGTGGCGACACCACTGGGCCAGAACGCACTCCTGAACGCACTGAGGCAGACGCGGCCGATGCCCCCAGCGGCAACGGGCGCTGAAACAGAAGCACCCCTGGCCAGCCGTTGCATGGGCATGCGCTGATCACGGGGGGCTTTGGTGGCCATGGCCACAGCTGCCCCCCCGGGCCCCGCTATCAAGGCTGAAGCGGCGTCCCTGTCATGTTGTCCACCAGCACACGCCTGCGCCTGCAGGCCATCCTCGAGCGCATCGCCCGCGGCCAGCCGGTGAGCCTCAGTGAGCGGGTGTACGTGCAGAAATTCGCCGACCGTGACCCCACCGTGGCCTCCTGGCTGCGGCGGGCCCGGCGCCGGCAGCAGATCCAGGAACCCGGCGATGGCATCGAACGGCTGCTGGCCGATCTCGATCTGGGATCTGCCGAACCCGACGACCGCTTCCGGCCCGGCGAGGACGACCTGGGCGACTGGTTCAGCGGCGCCCCGCCCTGGCTGAGGCGCAGCTGAGCCCCCCCGGTTCAGGCCAGGCTCAGGTCTGATCCCAGCGGAAGCCTCCGTCCTGCCAGGAGCGGGGGTCTTCGATCGGCTCGAGGTGGGTGATCACATCGGTGCGTGGCAAGGCGGTGGAGATCTCCCGCTCCAGGCGCTCACAGAGGTCGTGACCCTGCTGCACGCTCCAGTGGCCGGGCACCAGCAGGTGAAAGGCCACAAACCGCCGCGATCCCGCCACCCGGGTGCGCAGGGCATGCACGGCCAGCCCCTCACCGGTATGGGCGGCCAGCAGGGCCTCCAGCTGGCGCTGCTCCGCCTCCGGCCAGGCCTGATCGAGCAGGCCGGAGGCGGTTTCGCGCAGCAGCCTCCAGCCCATCACCACGATGTTCAGGGCCACGGCGATGGCAATCATTGGATCGAGGATGGTCAGGCCGGTGAGCTGCACCAGGGCCACGGCCAGCACCACCCCCAGGGAGGTCCACACGTCGGTGAGCAGGTGCTGGGCATCGGCCCGCAGGGTGATCGAGTGGAAGCGGCGGCTGGCCCCCAGCAACAGCCAGGCCACCAGAGCATTGAGACCGGTGGCCACCAGCGACAGGGCCAGGCCGGCGCCCACCTGCTCCAGGGGCTGGGGCACCAGCAGACGCCCCACCGCCGTGACGACGATGGCGGCGGCAGCCACCAGGATCAGGGCGCTCTCCAGACCACTGGCGAAATACTCGGCCTTGAAGTGGCCGTAGGGATGCTCGCGGTCCGCCGGCTTGGCGGCCAGGGTGAGGGCCCAGAAACCCGCCAGAGCGGCCACCAGGTTGACGCCGGATTCGAGGGCGTCGGAGAGCAGACCCACCGAGCCGGTGATCCGCCAGGCGGCCACCTTGAGCACGATCGTGGCCGCGGCGGCCCCGATCGAGAGGCTGATGTAGGAGCGGGCGGTGCTGAACATCGGGCTCATCCTGCAGACCGCTCCGGCAAAACGATGAAGGACGATCTCGGAACATGACGAGCCGTGTCGTGTGCCCTGGATCACCTTGTGGGCGATCGGCGATCTGTCGATAGTGCAGTTGCAGGCCCCGGAAGCGACTGCCTATGGATGATGGCCCCGACAACCAGATCGGCGGAGTGAGCTGAGGGTTCAGACCCTGCTCCTACAGTCTCATCTGATCTCTGGTTTCCCCGGCGTGTGACGTCGTCGCCGTCCATTGCACCGTCCCCAGCGCGGCACTGTCCCCATCGTGGAACTGCCGCCACTCCAGGTGCCCCGGACCAACCGGGAAGCCCCGCTAGAGCCATGGCCCCAGGGCCATCCTCAGAGCACTCCGCCCCCAACCGAAAACACCGTGTTGATCCGGCGATCCGATCGATCGCCCGTCCAAGACCCAACTGACACAAGCCCGGGGCCCAGGCTCCGGGCTTTGTCCTGTCATGGGCACAATGGGGGCGATCGGTTTCCGTGGGTCACTCCCGGAAGGCAACGAGGAAAGTCCGGTGGGGAACGGGTCCAGCCCGTGCCGAGTCCGGCGCTGTCCCGCAGCTGTGATGGTGCCGGCCCCGGCGGGCGCCTCAGTCAGAACGCTCGCCGGTTGCCCTCTTCTCGAACCCGGCGCGGATCCCGGCAGAGCCCATGACCCACACCCCAGCGGCCCAGCCACCACTTGACTTCAGCAGCCTCGATGGCCTCGGCGTGATGATCTGCGGCCATGGCAGCCGCAACCGCCTGGCCTGTGAGGAGTTCGCCCAGCTGGCCCACGGCCTGCGCCAGCGCCTGCCCGAGGTGCCGGTGGAGCACGGCTACCTGGAGTTCGCCCGGCCGATCCTGCGCGATGGCCTCGATCGGCTGCGCCAGCGGGGGGTGACCCGGGTGCTGGCGGTGCCGGGCATGTTGTTCGCGGCCGGCCACGCCAAGAACGACATCCCGTCGGTGCTGAACACCTACGCCGCCGAAACCGGCCTGCAGATTCAGTACGGCCGCGAGCTGGGGATCGACCGCAAGATGATCCAGGCCGCCGGGGCCCGGGTGCGCGAGGCCCTCGACGCCGCCGATGCCGCCGCCGCCAATGCCGGAGGGGAGCCGGTGCCCCTCAGCGACACCCTGCTGGTGGTGGTGGGCCGCGGCTCCTCCGACCCCGATGCCAACTCCAACGTCACCAAGGTGATGCGCATGCTGGTGGAGGGCTTCGGCTTCGGCTGGGGGGAAACGGTGTATTCGGGCGTCACCTTCCCGCTGGTGGAGCCCGGCCTGCGTCATGTGGTGCGGCTCGGCTTCCGCCGCATCGTGGTGTTCCCCTACTTTCTGTTCTCGGGTGTGCTGGTGAGCCGCATCTACCAGCACACCGACCGGGTGGCCGCCGACCACCCCGAGGTGCAGTTCCTCAAGGCCGGCTACCTCAACGACCATCCGCTGGTGATCGACACCTTCCGCGAGCGGCTCGAGGAGGCGATCCGCGGCGACACCGCCATGAACTGCTCCCTGTGCAAGTACCGGGCCCAGGTGCTGGGCTTCGAGCAGGAGGTGGGGGCCCCCCAGCACAGCCACCACCACCACGTGGAGGGGCTGGGCGAGCCCTGCAACCTGTGCGAGCAGGAGTGCACCGGCGCCTGCCAGCCCGACGGGGTGCCCCTGCCGTCCGGCCATCACCACAGCCCCTATCCCCACGCCGACCATCCGCTGGGTCCGCTCACCCTGGGACGCGCGGGCTGAAGCCCTCAGACGAAGCCCTCAGACATCGTCAGCCTGGATCGTCACGGCGTAGCTGAGGCTGGAGCTGGCGCTGCCGACGTAACTGCCCGCCACCGGCATGGCACCGGCGGGATCCGCGGCGGCGGCCACCGCCACATGGCCGGCCCCGGTGGGGATGCCGCGCGTGGGGTCGAAGCCCTGCCAGCCCAGCCCCGGCAGGTACACCTCCGGCCAGGCATGCAGATGCCGGTGTGCTGTGCTCAGGGCTGAGCGGTCCTGATAGCCGCTCACGAAGCGCCCCGCCAGGCCCTGACGGCGGGCCACGGCGAGAAACAGCAGGGCCTGATCGCGGCAGGCGCCCCGGCCCGATCGCAGGGTGTGCTCAGGGCTGTGGGCCTCGCCCAGCTCCCGGATCTCGCGGCTGATGTGGGTGTGCAGGTGGCTGTTGAGGGCAAGGAGGAAGCTGAGGGGTTCGGGGCCGGACTGCTGGAGCAGGTGCCCCGCCAGCTGCTCCAGCGCTGGCGGGGCCCCGCCGCCCTGACGGTAGGCCGCCAGCAACGGAGCCTCCTCAGGCGGATACTCCAGAGGCAGAGCTGCCGGCCGGCCGGGTCCAGCGGGCGGGAGCGCACCAGGGTCGTCGCTCTCCACCGTGAACTGCGACACGATCTCCAGCCGGTCGCTGGAGCCGTCGAACCAGACGCGGGTGATCCTGTTGCCAGCCGCATCGAGGGCCTCCAGGCGCAGACTGGGCTCAGGCTCGATCCGCAGGCCGAACCGGAGCTCCCGCAGGCCGGCCTGGAGGCGGGGCCTGAGCCGCAGGATGTGGGGGCCCAGCTGCACCGGCTCGCTGTAGCGGTAGGTGGTGCGGTGTTCAACCTTGATGCCCATGGCCCTGGCGACAGCGGCAGCTCCATCGCCGATCAGCCAACCACGGCCCGCACAGGACCGCCGTTAGCGGGGAACAGCTCACCGAACCCGAGCACATCGGTCGCCTGAATTGCGCACCAAGGACCAATCTCAGCAGCACCTGGGTGTTCCGCGGCCCGGATGCGCCAGCCGGAGCACGCCAGGCCTGTCTCAACGAGAGGGGTCTGTGTCCCTCAACCCGCCGAGCATCTGCTCCAAGAACAGCTTGAGGAGCAGCGATATCAGGCCCACGCCCCCCAGCACAAGGGCGGCGCCATAGGCCAGCTCGGTGTTGTACTGCTTGTAGGCATCTTCTACAAACAGGGGTAGCGTTTGCGTCCTGCCAGCGATGTTGCCGCTGACCACAGCCACGGCACCGAATTCACCAAGGGCGCGTGCCGTGGTGAGGATCAGACCGTACAGCACCGCCCAGCGCACCGAGGGCAAGGTGACCTTCCAGAACACCTGCCAGTTGCTGGCACCGAGGGTGCGGGCAGCTTCCTCCTGATCCCAACCCTCCTCTTCCAGCAGCGGTATCACCTCACGGGCCATGAAGGGCAAGGTCACAATGATTGTGGCCAGCACCATTCCAGGCCAGGAGAAGAGAATCTTCCAGCCCATGCTGCTGACGATTCCGCCCAGCAGCCCATTGGTGGGGCTGTAGAGCAGAACCAGCATCAGACCCACCACCACTGGGGAAATCGAGAAGGGCAGATCGATCACGCTGAGCAACAGAGCCTTGCCAGGAAACTGGCGGCGAGCGATGGCGGTCGCCGCCGCAAGTCCGAAGATCGTATTGGCGGGCACAGCGATCACAGTGCAGCGCAAGGTGAGCAGCACCGCTGAGCGTAACTCCGCAGACTGGAAGTTCTCCAGAAAAGGTCCGAGGCCCTTGGCAAAGGCGCCAACCACCACCTCCAGAGCCGGCAGCAGGATGATCACACCCACATAGAGACAGGCGATCAGGGGAATCAGAATGGAGGCGGAGAGCTGGGGCATGACTCTTCGCGGAAAGGGAAGCAACGAACGCATGGGAAAGACAGAAGCAAGTGGATGGTGGCTCGTCGATCAGCTCGTGATGGCGACGGGCCTTCAGGCGCTCAGATCGGGATTCGCTTCCCAGTGGCGACCCCACACCTGAAGCCCGTTGATCACGAGCAGGCTCAGCAGCGAAAACAGCAGCATCACCATGCCGATCACCGTGGCGGAGGCGAAGTCGTATTCCTCCAACTTCTGGATGATCAAGGTGGGTGCTATCAGATCGTGGAATGGCACGTTGGAGGAGATCATCACCACCGAGCCGTATTCGCCCACCGCCCGGCTGTATCCCTGGGCCACACCAGCCAGGATCGCGGGCATCAGCTGGGGCAGCACCACCTTCAGCAGCGTCTGTCGTGGGCTGGCTCCGAGACACCAGGCAGCTTCTTCCTGATCCTCCTCCAGGGCCTCAAGCACCGGCTCCACGCTGCGCACCACAAAGGGCAGTGAGATGAACACCATGGCGATGGCCACCCCCAGCCAGGTGAACGACACCTTCAGCCCGAACAGGGCCTGGAGTGGCCCGCCGAGCCAGCCGTTCGTGCTGTAGATCGCTGCCAGCGACAGGCCTGCGACGGCAGTGGGCAAGGCGAAGGGCAGATCGATCAGGGAATCCAGCAACCGCCGGCCGGGGAAGTGACAGCGCACCAGCGCCCAGGCGATCACCACGCCGAACACACCGTTCAGAAGGGCGGCCAGCAGCGCCAATCCGAAGCTGATCCGGTAGGTGGCCAGGGCCAACGGCGTGGTCGCCAGCTGCCAGAACTGGCCCGGGCCCACGGCAGCGGCCTTGAGGGCCAGAGCCCCCAGGGGCAGGAACAGCACCAAACCCAGATAGAGCCAGGTGATCCGCCAGGACCAGCTCAGCACAAGCCAGCGCGGCCAGGCGAAGCGCCAACGGCGCCCCGGAATCGCAAGTGCCACGGAAGGAAAAGGACGGAGTGGGCGGACCGTATCACCATTCGCCGATTAGTTCAACGGTTCGCCGATGGGATTGCGTGTGTTTGCGGTATGGTCCTGCGGTTGGTCCGCTTTCCCCTCCATGGGCATCCGTGTCGCTGATGTGAGCAAGCACTTCGGCTCGTTTCGGGCAGTCGACGACGTCAGCCTCGATGTCGACACCGGCTCGTTGGTGGCATTGCTGGGGCCCTCCGGCTCCGGCAAGAGCACCCTGCTCCGCCTGATCGCTGGCCTGGAGGAGGCCGATGGCGGCCGAATCTGGATCACCGGAGAAGAAGCCACCACCCGCTCCGTGCAGGATCGGCAGGTGGGGTTTGTGTTCCAGCACTTCGCGCTCTTCAAGCACCGCACCGTGCGCCAGAACGTGGGTTTCGGCCTGGAACTGCGGGGCTGGACGCACGGGGCGATCCGCAGACGGGTGGATGAGCTGCTGGAGCTGGTGCAGCTGCAGGGGTTCGGCAACCGCTACCCCTCGCAGCTGTCGGGTGGCCAGCGCCAGCGCGTGGCCCTGGCCCGGGCGCTGGCGGTGCAGCCACGGGTGCTGCTGCTGGATGAGCCCTTCAGTGCGCTCGATGCCAAGGTGCGCAAGGAGCTGCGCGCCTGGCTTCGCAACCTCCATGACGAGATGCACGTCACCACCGTGATCGTGACTCACGATCAGGAGGAGGCGATGGAGGTGGCCGACAGGATCGTGGTGATGAACCACGGCAAGATCGAGCAGATCGGCACCCCCGCGGAGATCTACGACCAGCCGGCCAGCCCCTTCGTGATGAGCTTCGTGGGGGCCGTGAATGTGCTGCCATCCCATGTGCCCCTGGCTGCCGCCACGGCAGAAGCACGCGCAGGGTCGCGCACAAAGGGGGATGTGTTCATTCGCCCCCACGATCTGGATCTGCATCGCCAGCCCCAGCAGGGCAGCGTGCCGGCCGTGCTGCGCCGGCTCACCCACCTGGGGCGCGACATCCAGGCGGAGCTCACCCTGGCCAGCGGCGAGGTGGTGGTGGCTCAGCTGCCCAGGGAACGGATTGATTACCGCGAGCTCAAGGCCGGTGACGCCCTGCACATCACCAGTCGGGATGCCCGGACATTCGTGCCCGACTTTGTGATCTGAACCCCATCCCTGGATCCAGCCAAGGCACCGGACTCGCTGATCAACGCTGTTGAATCGCTGACCCCCACGCAGATCGCCACCCGCCTTGTCCTGGCAACCCTGCTGGGCGCCGTGATCACGCTGATCCTGCTCGGTGGTGCCGGAGCTCAATCATCCTTGGCCCTGGCTGCGGCGATGCTGAGCTGCAGCTTCATCGTTGGCCTGATCTGCCTTGGTCTGATCCTGCAGCAGGCTCCCTACGCAAGGCCCACACCAGGGCTCACGGCTTCGGCCTCTCTGGCGCTGGTGGCCGTTCTGGGGATTGCAGCGGGACGGGGGTTGTGGGGCCCCTTTGTGATCGGGTCTGCGCTGTCGTTGCTTGTGCTGAAGGGTGGTGGGTTTCTCAAGGATCGATCACGGCGTCTCGAAAATCCTCGCTAAGGGCAGCTTACTTGGGCAACCTCAGCCGGCAGAGCTACTCCTTGAGTGGAAAACCCTGATCATCAAAGACAGCATCAAAAAGGGAGGTGCTCAGATAACGCTCGCCGGAATCCGGCAGGACAACGACGATGACCTTGCCCTGCATGTGCTCGTCCTGAGCCACCCTGAGCGCGGCTGCGACGGCAGCACCACAGGAGATACCGGCCAGGATGCCCTCCTCACGCATGAGCCGCTGGGCCATGGCCATGGCATCGTCATCAGAAACAGCTTCCACCCGGTCAACAAGACTCAGGTCGAGGTTCGCCGGCAGAAAACCGGCACCGATGCCCTGGATGCGGTGTGGTCCGGGCTGCAGTTCATCACCAGCGCGGCATTGACTGATCACGGGACTTCCTGATGGCTCCACCGCCACAGACACCAGCGGACGGCCAAGCGTGCGCTTGATGTAACGGCTCACACCGCTGATCGTGCCACCTGTGCCGACACCTGCCACCAGTACATCCACCTGGCCACCAGTGTCTTTCCAGATCTCCGGTCCCGTGGTGTCGTGATGGATCTGGGGATTGGCCGGGTTGGAGAACTGCTGCAACAGCACATAGCGATTAGGATCACTGTTGGCCATCGCTTGCGCCGTGGCGATCGCACCCCGCATGCCGAGGCTTCCATCGGTGAGCACCAGATGGGCTCCGTAGGCCGTGAGCAGCTTGCGGCGCTCCATGCTCATCGTTTCCGGCATGGTGAGCGTCAGCGGTATCCCCTTGGCAGCAGCCACAAACGCCAGGGCAATGCCGGTGTTGCCACTGGTGGGCTCGATTAACTCCTTGCCTTCTCCGAGCAAGCCATCGTGCTCAGCCCGGGCCACCATGGCTGCACCGATGCGGCACTTCAGCGAATAGGCGGGATTGCGGCCCTCGATCTTGGCCAGAACGTGGGCTCTGCAACCGGCTGTGACGCGGTTCAACTGCACCAACGGCGTATGGCCAATGCTGAGGCTGTTATCACTAAAGATCGGACTCATGGCTTGAAGAGGTCGACGAAAGGCCCCGCTGGCTTCAAGCCACGGGGCAGGATTTCAAAGAGTGATCAGTGGTTGGCCTCGTACCGATTCAGAAGCACCTGAGCCAGCCCCTGGCGGGCCAGACCGCGTTCGTGCAGGGCGAGCGTACGGAACAGCTCCCGGTGGTCCGATTCCTGCAGTTCGCCATCCCGATCCCAGTGCAGGCACCACGGGGAGAGGGGTTTCGTAACGCTGGTCATGGCTGCCCCGGAATCAGCAGATCGCTTTCACTCACCACCAGCAACTGCCCATCAGCGCGGAACCGGCAGAGCAATTTGGTCACGGTGACCCGCGTCAGACCGCACAGATCAGCAAGAGCGCGGTGGGTGAGGTTGAGCTCACGGAGCGAGATGCGGCAGCCATGGCGGTTGCACTGCCCGTGCGACTGGCCGATCCAACGCAGCAATGCGAGCAATCGCTGGTCGCCGGCGCGGATGCGCTGGATGGTGAGGAGTTCTGCCAGCATCTGGCGTTCTCGGCGCATGTGCTCCTGTTGCGCGCGGGGATCGAGTTCCACCTGCTCCACCACCACCGTGGTGAGGCACTGCAGGTCTAGAGGCTGGAGCGCAGGAGCCTCGGAGGTGATCACATCGCCAGGTCCCCAGAGTCCCAGGCTGATGCTTTCGCCTTCGGCATCCCAGGTGGCAGAGCGCACATAGCCCTCCTGGAGGAGCCAGCTCATTCCATCCGGCAGAACAGCCTGAGGGTGGAGCGTGAGTTGAAGGGGCCGCTTGAACAGAGACGGGCTCATGGGGTCGACGGGCGATGGGGCGGCGAGGAAAGCAGGGGCAGGGCGGATGAGAGGAGCATTCGCAGGCAACGGGGCACGGCGGCGCGGCAACTGCCCGAGAGTATGCCCTATCTCCGATAGGCATACCGGTGTTTTGACGCACAGAAAACAGACTCTCTGGTCTCAGATGTAGAACATCGGCGCTGGAGGCCGCACACTGTCCCGCTCAAGCAGCAGTTGGGCCAGCGTGGTGGATCGCAACACCGCCATCCGCCCCTCCCGAGCCTGCCGGGCGAGGCTTTCCAGCGCCCGAAACTCCGGGCTCCCACGGTCCCCCTGTCGCTCGGAAGGAGTTTCGCCTTCCAGACACTCCTCCACCTCGGCAATGGTGATCAGCTCCGGGGAGCGGGTCAGCCGAAAGCCGCCCCGGGGGCCGCGAATGCTCTGGAGGTACCCACCTTTGCGCAGCGCTGTGAGCATCTGCTCCAGGTAGCGCTCGGGCATGCCGTGCCGACGGCAGATCTCGCCGGTCTGCACCAGCTCACCAGTGGCATGGGCGTCCGCCAGATCGATCAGCGCAACCAGGCCGTATTCCGTCTTGGCGCTGAAGGACATGGGATACAGAGCAGCCGCTGGCGCCATTCTGACAAACAAAGAACGGTTAGCAGATCGAGAATCCGTCGACCACTTGTGCCTTGCGCCACACCAGGGCAGACAGACCTGGCCCTACCTTCTCCCAGTCACCGATCGACTTACCGTGGTTTTCAGCCAGCATCCCTTTCCCCGGCGACGGCTTCTGCTGGCCGGTCTTGCCTCTGCCAGTGCTCTGCTGGTGGTCACCGCCTGCAGTCGCCCCCAGCAGACTCCTGATGCAACCGGCGGCACTGGTGCCCCACAGGAGCTGCTGCTCGTGAGCTACGCCGTAACCAAGTCGGCCTACGACAGGATCCTTCCCAAGTTCGAAGAACAGTGGAAGGCCAAAACCGGACAGGACATCAAAATCAAGGCCAGCTACGGCGGATCAGGATCCCAGACCCGCGCGATCATTGACGGCCTGGATGCGGATGTGGCGGCCCTGGCCCTCACAGCCGACCACATCAAGCTGGAAGAGGTCGGCAAGCTCAACCCCGGCTGGGAAACGAAACTCCCCAACAACAGCATCATCACCAACTCCACTGTGGCCTTCATCACCCGGCCAGGCAATCCCAAAGGAATCAAGACATGGAGTGACCTCGCAAACCCGGACATCACGGTCATCACCGCCAACCCCAAAACCTCCGGTGGCGCCCGTTGGAACTTCTTGGGCATCTGGGGCTCAGTGACCGAAACCGGTGGCACCGCGGAGCAGGCAGAGAGATTCGTTGCCGATGTCTACAAGAATGTCGAGAACCTCCCCAAGGATGCGCGTGAAGCGTCCGATGTGTTCCTCAAGCGTGCCCAGGGTGATGTGCTGCTCAACTACGAGAACGAGGCCTTATTGGCAACCAAGAAGGGCGAGCTGACGGAGCCCTTCACCGTACCGGAGGTGAACATCCGCATCGAGGGCCCGGTTTCGGTGGTGGATGAGGTGGTAGATCGCAGGGGCAGCCGCGAGGCGGCCACGGCCCTGGCGGAGTATCTGTTCACCGAGGAAGCCCAGGAGATCTTCGCCGAGGCAGGCTTCCGGCCTGTCAATCCCACGGTGCTTGAGAAGACGGAGGACAACTTTGCCCCTGTGAAGCAACTGTTTACGGTGCAGGCCTTCGGCGGCTGGAGGGACATCAACAAGACCTTCTTCGGCGATGGCGGTATCTGGGACCGCCTGTTCTCCCAGGGACGCTGAACGCCGATGGGTCACGGCTGATGTGTGAACTGCTGGCTCTTAACACCAACACCCCCACTGACGTGGGTTTCTCCTTCCGGGGGGCTCAGCCGGCGCGGTGGTGGCCCCGGCCGCCTTCTCCGCCCTGGCGAATCAGCTGGCGGAGCGCTCGGCCAGGGCGCTGGTGAGCATTGCCCACATCCGCAAGGCCACCCATGGGGTGGTGGCTCTGGAGAACTGCCACCCCTTCTCCCGCACCTGGAACGGCCAGGCCTGGATGTTCGCCACGACCAGTGATGTGGTGACGATCCTGAGCACCGAGCCGCTCACCAGCGATGAGCGGTGGCAGCCCTTCAAGGCCGGTGAATCGCTGCTGTTCCGTGCCGGTGAGATCGAGCGGCACAACCGCCATGACGTGCGCCCGCCAGCGCTGACGTCGCTCAGCGCAGAAAGAACACAGCCGCCACCGCCAGCCCCAGCACCACCACCACAGCCCGCAGCCGCGCGGGGTTGATGCGGCTGGCCAGCCGCCCCCCCAGGGCGCCCCCCGCCAGGGCAGCGATCGCCATAACCAGGGCGGCGCTCCAGTTCAGGTGGTCGGAGCCGAGAAACAGCACTGCCGCCGCCAGGTTCACCCCCAGGGCCAGGGCCTGCTTGAGTCCGTTGAGGCGGGTGAGGGTGTCGCTGAGCAGCACCGCCAGCACCGCCAGCAGGATCACGCTCAGCCCGGCACCGAAGTAGCCGCCGTAGATCGAGGCCAGAAACACCGGCCCCACGGCCACCAGCTCCAGGCCATCGCCCCGGCCCGGCTGCTGATGGGCCAGCAGCCAGCGCCGCAGCGGCTCCTGCAGCGCCAGCAACCCCGAGCCCAGCAGGATCAGCCAGGGCACCAGGCTGCCAAAGAGCTTCTCGTCGCTCGCCAGCAGCAGCACTCCGCCCAGCAGACCGCCCAGGGCTGCGGCCGGCAGCAGCAGCACGGCGCGGCGGTGCTGGCCGCGCAGATCGCGCCGCTGGGCGACCGCCGCGCCGCCGTAGCCCGGCAGCAGCGCCACGGTGTTGGTGACGTTGGCCATCACCGGCGGCAGGCCCACGGCGGTGAGCACCGGAAAGCTGATCAGCGAGCCACCGCCGGCGATCGCGTTCACCAGGCCGGCGGCCACCGCCGCCAGGGCGATCAGCAGCAGGTCGAGGGCACTGAGCTGGGCAGCGGCGGCCATGGCAGGGCGCGGGCAAAGACCGCCAGCGAGGGGCTCCCGAGCATGACCCAGGCGGTGGCCCCTGATGTGGTCGCCGCCACCCGCCCATGCCCGGTTGAAGCCCGCGCAGGGGCGGCCTCAGCAGAGCAACCGCAAGCCTGCGATCACCAGCGTGATCCCAAGAATTCGCACCACTACAGCCTGGGGCAGCCAGTGGCTACCGAGCTGGGCGCCGATGGCGCCACCAGCCACGGCCGCCAGGGCGAGCCAGGGCAGTTCAATCGGCAGCTGGGGAGAAGCACTCAGCAAGCCCAGCAGAGCCATCAGCGAATTCACGAAGATGAACACCGCCGAGATGGCCGCCGCCGTGCGCACCTGCGCCCAGCCCCGGACCAGGAGCAAGGGTGCGAGCAGCACGCCGCCGCCCATGCCCGTGAGTCCGGACAGCAGACCGATCACACCCCCGCTGACCATGGCGACAGGGGCTGATGGCGGCACCACCGGGCCATGGGCCGGTGCCATGCCGCGAAAGAAGGGCAGGCCGGCAACCAGCAACAGCACTCCCAGCAGCCGGTTGAACACCTCCGCCGGCAGAACCCACCAGCCCCCCAGAAAGGCGGCCGGAACCGAGAGCAGCAAGAACGGCCGGAGCAAAGACCAGGAGAAATGCCCTGCCCGGGCGAAGCGGTAGGCCACCACGGAGGACACCAGCAGATTGAGCACCAGCGCGGTGGGCTTGATCATGGCCGGTGCCAGGCCGGCGAGCCCCATCACCGCCAGAAAACCGGAGGCCCCGGCCTGACCCACGCTGCCGTAGAGGGCCGCGATCAGCGCCAGGCCAGCGCACAGCTGCAGCAGGGTGGAGGCTTCCATTAGGTGGTTCGGCCTAAAGGTCGAGTACGTCTGGTGATGGTCGCCAGCAGTCTCACAGCAGTACAGCTACCTTCTGTTCAGCCAATCTGGCTCCTGACGGCTTTCCCCAGAGCGCTGAATAGCATCCCAATTTCGAGCCCAGCTTGGTTGCCACACCCAGTGGACTGTTCGCGATGATCACCTCTGGTTAGTCCAACCACGACGGCCGCTGGGGGCGTCTGGCCTGGATCCGTGTCCGGTGACTGGATCGACATTCACGACACCCTGAGTGTGCTGCTCTGACCGCTGGCCCTGCTGTTCGGCCTCTATGCCCTCAGCCTGGGCCGCTTCCGCCTCGACCAGTCGGCCAATGCCGCACCACTTATGGCCCTGGAGCTGGCAGTGGGCAGCGGCAAGCTGATGAACGAAGGCTGGCTGCGCGACGGCGAGATCGATCACCTGGTCTACCGCCTGCACCTCCTGGCCTGGATGCTGATCGCCACTGTGGGCCTGTGGCACGTCGCCGCTGTGCTGAACCGGGGAGGCATCGGCCTGGCCCGCTCCATGTTCCACCTGCAGCTCCGCAGCAACGACCACCCCCGGCATTGGCCCGCCCAGGTGAGGCGCTGGTTGCGGCGGTCCGCCTGAGCCGTTCCTCAGCGAACTCGGTGATCCTGAGTGACCACACCCGCCCCATCCGCCGGAGCCGCCACAACCAGGTGCCGGAGGTGACCAGCGGCGAGCTGCTGCAGGGTGCACCGATTCCCCTGCGCAAGAGGCGGCGCGATCTCAGCCGCGAGGAGGTCATCAAGCTCTGGGGCCAGCAGGGGAACAACAGGACTGCCGCCGTGCTTCTGAACCTCCTTCTCCCCCTTGAGCACCGCCAAGGTGCTGGCCGTCAGCAGCCTCGTCGCCGGCCATGGCCGTTGACGTCTCCCTGGCGATGCTGGAGCGGGACGAGATCTCCACGATCGTCGCCCCTGGCTGTTGGAAGGGATGCACCAGGTGCTGATGGGGCAGGCCTGAACACAGCCATGGCCGGAGACATGGCCCCAACGGCTCCTGATCAAGGGGTTGCCCTCCGGATCCGGCAGCCAGGCTTTGGCCCACCAGGAATACGGACCGAGAGTCCAGTCTCTGACGAGAATGGGTCGCCTGAGATTCGAACTCAGGACCAATCGGTTAAAAGCCGAGTGCTCTACCGCTGAGCTAGCGACCCGCGCCCATCGGGCACGGGGAGACCGTATCACCCGACGGCCACCGTCTCCAACCGGGTCCCGGGGCGGACAAGGAGGGGCACCTGGCCACCACCCCGGCGACAATGGTGTGCCGCCAGCCTGCCTCCGCCATGGGTCCCGCAGCATCCCCCGGGAAGCCCGCCCCACCCTGGCCTGACCCCCAGGTGGATGACGACGCCTGGGTGGCCGACTCGGCTGTGCTGATCGGCGATGTGCGCCTGTCGGCCGGCGCCAGCCTCTGGCCCACCGCCGTGGCTCGCGGAGACGTCTGCCCGATCGTGATCGGAGCGGGCAGCAACGTGCAGGACGGGGCGGTGCTGCACGGCGATCCGGGCCAGCCGGTGCTGATCGGCGCCGATGTCACCATCGGCCACCGCGCCGTGGTGCACGGGGCCACCCTGGAGGACGGCTGCCTGATCGGCATCGGCGCCGTGGTGCTCAACGGGGTGACCGTGGGGGCGGGGGCCCTGGTGGCGGCCGGGGCGGTGGTGACCCGCGACGTGCCCCCCGGAGCCCTGGTGATGGGGGCCCCGGCCCAGGTGAAGCGGGAGCTGAGCCCCGAGGCCATCGCCGAGCAGCGGCAGCATGCCCGCCGCTACCGCCAGCTGGCCATGGCCCATGCCGGCCGCAGCAGCGATCCGGGATTCGGCAACCCGGGAGCCGACAGCGCGGCCTGATGGGCCGCTGATTGCCAAACGCTGCGGGCGCCGCCGCAAGGCCCGGGGCGGTCCGTAGGATCGCGCCACCGTTTCCCTGCCCTCCCCATGGACCTCCGGCTGGTGCTGGTTGCCGCTCCGATCCTCCTGGCCGCCAGCTGGGCGGTGTTCCACATCGGTCGTGCCGCCGTGGGTCAGGTGCAACTGATGATCAAGCGGGCCCGCGCCTGAGGTTGCCTTGCCCGTGCTGGTGATCGGTGCCGGCCTCGCCGGCACCGAGGCGGCCTGGCAGATCGCCCGAGCTGGGCTGGCTGTGCGACTGGTGGAGATGCGCCCCCTGCGGCGCTCGCCAGCCCATCACAGCGGCGAGTTTGCCGAGCTGGTGTGCAGCAACAGCTTCGGGGCCCTGAGCAGCGACCGGGCCGCCGGCCTGCTGCAGGAGGAACTGCGGCGCCTGGGCTCGCTGGTGATCGGCACGGCCGATGCCCATGCCGTGCCCGCCGGCGGCGCCCTGGCCGTGGACCGGGGCCGCTACAGCGCCGCCCTCACCACCGCCCTCGAGCAGCACCCGCTGGTGACCGTGGAGCGGCGCGAGCACACCGAGCTGCCAGCCGTGGGGGAGATCGCCGTGCTGGCCACCGGGCCGCTCACCAGCGAGCCCCTGGCCGAGCAGCTGCGCGCCTTCACCGGCCGCGCCGACTGCCACTTCTTCGATGCCGCCAGTCCGATCGTGGACGGGGAGAGCATCGACCTCTCGGTGGCCTTCCGCGCCTCCCGCTACGACAAGGGCGACGCCGACTACATCAACTGCCCGATGACCAAGGAGCAGTACCTCGCCTTCCGCGAGGCGCTGCTGAACGCCAAGCAGGCCGAACTCAAGGATTTCGAGCAGGAGAGCGCCCACTTCTTCGAGGGTTGCCTGCCGATCGAGGAGCTGGCCCGCCGCGGCGAAGACACCATGCGCTACGGGCCGCTCAAGCCGATCGGCCTCTGGGATCCGCGCTGGGGCGACGTGAACGACCGTGATGTGCGCCGCGCCAGGCGCGCCTACGCCGTGGTGCAGCTGCGCCAGGAAGACAGGGACGGTCGCCTCTGGAACCTGGTGGGCTTCCAGACCAACCTCCGGTGGGGCGAGCAGAAGCGGGTGCTGCGGCTGATCCCGGGGCTGGAGACCGCCGAATTCGTGCGCTTCGGGGTGATGCACCGCAACACCTTTCTGGAATCACCCCAGCTGCTCGATCCCACCCTGCAGTTTCGCCGCCGGCCCACCCTGCTGGCCGCCGGGCAGATCACCGGCACCGAGGGCTATGCGGCGGCGGTGGCCGGCGGCTGGCTGGCCGGCACCAACGCCGCCCGGCTGACGCTTGGCCAGGAGCCAATCAGCCTGCCGCCCACCACCATGATCGGCGCCCTCACCCACTTCATCGCCGAGGCCCCCTGCGGCGGCGAGGGCAAGCGCGGCGGCTTCCAGCCGATGCCGCCCAATTTCGGCCTGCTGCCCGCGTTGCCCGAGCGCATCCGCGGCAAGCGCGAGCGCTATGGCGCCTACCGCGACCGGGCCCTGGCGGATCTGGAGCCCTACCGCCAATGACCGCGACCGCACGCCGGATCGAACGGGCCTCCCTCAGCGTGGGGGTGATCGGCAATGTGCTCGGCGCCGTCGCCGGCATCGCCGTCTTTCAGATGTCACGAGCCGAGGCCCTGCTGCTCGATGGGCTCTATTCGGCGGTGATGTGCGGCACCGGGCTGGTGGCCATGCAGATCAGCGCCAATGCGGTGCGGCCCCCGACCCGCGCCTATCCCTACGGCTACGCGGGCCAGGAAACCCTCTACGTGCTCTTCCGCTCCCTGGTGTTGATCGGGGTGATCGGCGTGGCCGTGATCCAGTCAGGCCTGGCGATCTTCTCGTTCAGCCGCGGGGATCCGGCGGAACCCCTGGTGCTGGCACCGGTGGCCTGGTATGTGCTGTGGATGTCAGCCCTGTGCATCGGCCTGGCCTGGCGCCACCGGCGCGACTGGATCCTCACCAAGCGCCGCAGCGAGGTGCTGCGCAGCGAGTACCAGGCGGCGGTGCTCGACCTGAAACTCACCCTTGCGGCGGGCCTGGCCCTGCTCAGTGCTCCACTGCTGGAGAGCACCCCGCTGGCGGTGATCGTGCCGATCACCGATCCCCTGCTGGTGCTGGTGCTGAGTGCGGCGGTGATCCGCGAACCGCTGCGGACCTTCCTGGCGGCCATCAACGAGGCGGCCGGTGCGGCCTGTGGCCCGGAACTGGTCGCCCGGGTGCGCGCCGGCATCGAAGAGCTGCTGGGTTCGCTGTCCGTCCGGCTGCTCGACCTCACCGTGATGAAGACAGGCCGCACCTATCTGGTGGTGGTGTACGTCAATGCCGAGCAGCCGATGAATGCCGCAGGGTTCGACCAGTTGCGCGAGCGCGTGCAGGACCGCTGCCAGTCGCTGTTGGGCGCCCTGCTGTTCTGCGAGGTGATCCCCACCGCCCACGCTCCGTTTGATCCTGGCCAGGACGGGGGCTGAGCCCATGCACAACGTGTTCGTGATGACCCCGGAGGTCCGGGCCGCCTTCGAAAACGTGCGCCGGGTGGAGAGCTAC
Source organism: Cyanobium sp. PLM2.Bin73 (assembly GCA_007694915.1). Lineage (GTDB taxonomy): Bacteria > Cyanobacteriota > Cyanobacteriia > PCC-6307 > Cyanobiaceae > NIES-981. The sequence goes on from REEV01000133.1 coordinate 105,748, forward strand.
AGGCTCGAAGGATGGATGAATCCACGGGATGTGGATGTGTTCTGGCTGCGCTTCGAGCGCTACTTCGACGACCTCCACTACGCCCTGGACACGCTTTACGGCGATCGCGCCGATACCCTCGAGCAGTTCGGCCGACTGTTCGGCCGGATGGTGCAGGCCTATGCCGAGCGGCCTGATCCCCTCAAGGTGCTCGATCTGGAACGGCAGTTCACCCCCCGCTGGTTTCAACGCACCCACATGGTGGGCTACACCTGTTACACGGATCAGTTCGCCGGTGATCTCGAGGGTGTGCGCGACCGCATCGACTACCTGCAGGAGCTGGGCGTCACCTATCTGCATCTGATGCCGCTGATGCAGCCGCGGCCGGGCCCTGACGACGGCGGCTACGCCATGGTGGATTTCCGCAGGGTGCGGCCCGACCTGGGAACAATCGAGGATCTGAAGCGGCTGGCCGTGGATCTGAGCGAACGGGGCATCACCCTCTGCCTCGACCTGGTGCTCAACCACGTGGCCCGCGAACACCACTGGGCCCAACGGGCGCTGGCGGGGGAAGAGCGCTACCTCGGCTATTTCCACACCTTCAGCGATCGCTCCCTGCCGGATGCCTATGAGCAAACCCTGCCGGAGGTCTTCCCCGATGACGCCCCTGGCAATTTCACCTGGGTGCCAGGGATGGCGGGGCAAGGGCGATGGGTGTGGACCACCTTTCATGACTACCAGTGGGATCTCAACTACAGCAATCCCGAGGTGGTGCATGAGATCGTGGATCTGATGTTCTTTTATGCCAACCTCGGCGCCGGTGTGCTGCGGCTGGATGCCGCACCGTTCCTGTGGAAGCGGCTGGACACCAACTGTCAGAACCAGCCAGAGGTGTTCCTGCTGATCCAGGCCTTCCGCGCGATCCTGCGCGTGGTGGCCCCCGGGGTGATCCTCAAGGCCGAGGCCATCGTTCCTCCCGATGCCCTGATCCGCTACCTGGGGGTGAAGAGCACGGTGGAGAAACAGTGCGAGCTGGCCTACGACAACCAGCGGATGGCGCTGCTCTGGAGCTCCCTGGCCACCCGCAAGGCGACGCTCATCACCCAGGCGCTGCACAGGGCACCCCAGCTGCTGATCGGCTGCGCACCGGTGAACTACCTGCGCAACCACGACGACATCGGCTGGGCGATGACCAATGAGGATCTCGTCGCGGTGGGTGAAACCCCTGATCTGCACCGTCATTTCCTCAACGACTTCTACACCGGACGGTTTCCTGGATCGTTCGCCCGCGGAGCCCTGTTTCAGGAGAATCCCGCCACCGGTGATGCCCGCGTCACCGGCACCACCGCCTCCCTGGCCGGCCTGGAGACGGCCCTCGAGCATGGCGAAGAGTCGGCGGTCGATCGCGCCATCCGCCGCATCCTGCTGCTCCATGCCCTGATCCTGGGTGCCGGCGGCATCCCCGTGATCCACATGGGCGATGAACTGGGTCTCACCAATGACGCCACCTACAGCAGGGACCCTCAACGGGCCGGAGACAACCGCTGGCTCAACCGACCACGGATGGACTGGCAGCGGGCGCGCCTTCGCCACGACGAGCGCAGCGTTCCGGGGCGGATCTTCCAGGGCCTGACGCGGCTGATCGAGGCCCGCCGCCGCACCTCCCTGTTTCACGGCTTCGGCCTGTTTCAGCCCCTCTGGAGCGGCAACGACCACGTGCTGGGGTACGCGCGCAAGCGGCCGGAGGGCACGGTGCTGGTGCTGGCCAACCTGGAGGAGCACCCGCAGACGGTGGAGGCGGCCCTCACCCGCCACGCCGGCCTGTCGGGGGAGACCCGTGATCTGCTGTCAGGAGGAGCCCCGCCGCCGCAGCGGCACGGACGTCTGCAGCTCGACGCCCTGAGCTGCCGCTGGCTGGTGGACGGCTCCGCAGAGCCTCTGTACCCGGTCAGAACAGACCGAAGAACCCGCCCTTGAGGCGAATCTGCACGGGGCTGTCTGTGCTGTCGATTCTCACGTTGGAGTCCACGTGGATCGGCTTGGGGGCGGCCACATCCACAGTCCCCTGCACCGGCAGCGGCCGCTCGGCGTTCACGTCCACGCTGCCCTGTACCAGCAGGGGCGCGTCCGCCCTCACCGCCGCCGTCACATCCACCGCCCCCTGCACCGGCAGCGGCGCGGCGGCTTTCACCTCCACGGGGCTGGACACCACCACCCGCGGCTCACCGCTGATCGGCACCGGATTGGGGGTCTCGATCGCCACGCTGCCGCGCACGGTGACCATCTCGTCGAGATCAATCCCGATCTTCGAGTCGAGCTGATCCACCTTGATCGGCTTGGCCAGTTCCTCCACCTGGGCCTTCACGGCCAGGGGCTGATCCAGGGGCATGGCGAGCCGGATCGGGATCGGCTGGCTGAGCACCTGCAGCAGCACGCCGCCGAGCACGGCGGACGAGGCCACCACGGCCGTGGGCCAGCGCACCGCCATCAGAACCTTGAACCAGGTGGTGTCTTCGACGGCAGCGGTCATGGGATCAGCGGGTTACAACCACCCCCGGAGGAAGCCCTTCATGGCCTCCGGTTGGGCGTCCTCATTCAACCTGCGGTACGCCTTGGCTGCCGAGGGGTTCGGATCCCTAGGGTCGCCCCAGAGCCTCTCCTCCTCCACGGTGCCCC